>JALQUU010000049.1 GCA_023260655.1 Paracoccaceae bacterium
GGGCGGATGCCTTGGTAGAAGAGTTCGGTTTCAAGGAAGATCTGACCGTCGGTGATCGAGATCACGTTGGTCGGAATGAAGGCCGACACGTCGCCGCCCTGGGTTTCGATGACCGGAAGCGCGGTCAGCGAGCCAGCGCCGAAGTCTTCGTTCAGCTTTGCCGAACGCTCGAGCAGGCGGGAGTGGAGATAGAACACGTCGCCCGGGTATGCTTCACGGCCCGGCGGGCGACGGAGCAGAAGCGACATCTGACGGTAAGCAACAGCCTGCTTCGAGAGGTCATCGTAGATGATCAGAGCATGGCGGCCATTGTCACGGAAGTGCTCGGCCATAGCGGTTGCGGCGTAGGGCGCGAGGAACTGCATCGGCGCGGGGTCCGAAGCGGTTGCGGCCACAACGATCGTGTACTCGATCGCGCCGGTTTCTTCGAGCTTCTTCACCAGCTGTGCCACGGTCGAACGCTTCTGACCGACAGCAACGTAGATGCAGTAGAGCTTCTTCGACTCGTCCGAACCGGCAGCGTCGTTGTAGGACTTCTGGTTCAGGATGGCGTCGAGTGCGATCGCGGTCTTACCGGTCTGACGGTCGCCGATGATGAGTTCGCGCTGGCCACGGCCGATCGGGATCATAGCGTCAACCGACTTGAGGCCCGTTGCCATCGGCTCGTGCACCGACTTACGCGGAATGATGCCCGGTGCCTTCACGTCTGCGAGGCGGCGGGCTTCTGCCTTGATCGGGCCCTTGCCGTCGAGCGGGTTGCCCAGACCGTCCACAACGCGGCCGAGAAGCGCGTCACCGGTGGGAACGTCCACGATGGCCTTGGTGCGCTTAACCGTGTCGCCTTCTTTGATGTCACGGTCCGAACCGAAGATCACGACGCCGACGTTGTCGGTTTCGAGGTTCAGAGCCATCCCGCGGATACCGCCGGGGAATTCGACCATTTCACCGGCCTGAACGTTGTCGAGGCCGTGCACACGGGCAATACCGTCGCCGACCGACAGCACCCGACCCACTTCCGCGACTTCAGCGTCCTTGCCGAAGTTCTTGATCTGGTCCTTCAGGATCGCAGAAATCTCTGCCGCTTGGATACCCATTTATCCGACCTCTTTCATTGCATTCTGGAGGGAATTCAGTTTCGAACGGATCGACGTGTCGATCATTTTCGAACCCACTTTAACGACGAGACCACCGATGAGGCTTTCATCAACGGCCGCATTGATTTTCACGTCTTTGCCGAAGCGAGCCGCGAGCGTCTTCGCCAGCTTGTCCGACTGCGTCTTGGTCAGCGCCTTGGCGGAGGTCACGTCAGCCGTCACCTCGCCCTTGTCGGCAGCAATCGCGGCGCGCAGCGCGGCCACGAGTTGCGGCAGCACGAACAGGCGGCGCTTGGAGGCCATCAGGCCGAGAACATTGGTCATGACCTCAGTGAGGCCCATTTTCTTGGCGATAGCGGCCACCGAAGCGGCTTGCTGATCGCGGCTGTAAACGGGGCTCTGGATCAGGTCATTGAAGTCTGCACTCTCGTTGAGAAGTGCAGTAAGCGCCTCGAGGTCGGCTTCGACCTTCGCGACGCTTTTCTCTTCCTTGGCCAGATCGAAGACGGCCTTCGCATAGCGCGAGGCAATCCCCATCGAAATCGAAGCTGGTTCGGACACGTCACCCTTCCGCTTATCTTTGGCCCCGGTTTGCAAAAAGGCCCATCAGGCCCGCCGAGGACGTTTGCCTGCCTTGAAATATTCAAAGCGCGTGAATTCGCGCGGTGTGTAGCAGAGCCTTCCCAAGCTAGCAACCGCCTTGAATTCTTTTGTATGCACTGGAATACCACATAAAATCATGATGTTAGGCAGGATGCGACCGTTTGCACCGCTTCTCTTTCGAAAAAAAGTTTACCGAAGGGCCACTTTTGCCGATTCCGCTTCCCCAGAGCCCCGCCGCTTGCACCGGATACGTTAGCGTTACCAACGCGCCTTGCGGGAAATCGGCCCGATTTTTCGTCCCTTTCCCAAGAAATCCAAAGGCCTTCCCTCAAACCGGCCCGTCCTTCGAAGCCACCAACTCTCTCGATTTTCAAAATATCCCGGGGTCCGGGGCAGCGCCCCGGTCTGCTGCCTGCCAGACAAAACAAAAGCGGCCCCTCGCGGAGCCGCCCTCAACCTCACACCTTTATATAGGCCTCAGCCCTTGGCCTTCTCCAAGGCCTCGATGCGCGCCTTCAAGGTCTCGTTCTCTTCCCGGGCCTTCTGCGCCATCGCGCGCACCGCGTCGAACTCCTCGCGCGTGACGAAGTTGCGGTCCGCCAGCCAGCGGTCCATCAGGCTCTTCATCGCGGTTTCCGCTTCGGTCTTCGCACCCTGCGCCACGCCCATGGCATTGGTCATCAGTTGCGAAATATCCTCGAAAATCTTGGAACGGGTCTGCATCTTGGGCTCCACCTTGGGCATTTCTGCCTATATGGGATGGAATGGGCCAAGGCTCAACCCTCCCCGCGCGCCCCGCGACGAAGCGCAACAGCCGAACACGAGGACAGTATGATCGCCGCCATCCCCTTTCCGGAAATCGCGCCCGAGATTTTCACCATCTCCCTCTTCGGCATGGATTTCTCCCTGCGCTGGTATGCGCTGGCCTATATCGTCGGCATCCTGCTCGCATGGCGGCTCTCGCTTGCGGCCCTGAAGCGCCCCGCGCTCTGGCGCAGCACCCCGCCGATGACCCCCGCCCAACTCGAAGAACTGCTCACATGGGTGATCCTCAGCATCATCCTCGGAGGGCGGTTGGGATTCGTACTCTTCTACCAACCCGGCTATTATCTCTCCCACCCCGCCGAGATCCTCAAAGTCTGGCAGGGCGGCATGTCCTTCCATGGCGGGTTTCTGGGTGTGGTCCTCGCCGCATGGATCTTCACCGGCAAGCACAAGATCCCCCGCTTGGAGGCCGCCGATGCGATTGCCTTGGGGGTGCCCGCGGGCCTCATGCTGGGGCGGCTTGCGAATTTCATCAATGCCGAGCTTTGGGGCCGCCCGACCGACCTGCCTTGGGGCGTCGTCTTCCCTGGTGCCGCCGCGCAGGATTGCGGCAGCATCCTCCCAGGCCTCTGCGCCCGTCACCCCTCGCAACTCTATGAGGCCGCGCTCGAAGGCATCGTGCTCCTGTCGCTCCTCCTCTGGCTCGCCTTCCGCGGTGGCGCGCTGAAAGCGCCGGGCCGGATCACCGGCACCTTCCTCGCAGGCTACGGCCTCGCGCGCTATATCGTCGAATTCGCCCGTCAGGCCGACGCGCAATTCATCACCCCCGAGAACCCGATGGGCCATGTGATCCCAGGCTTTTCGATGGGCCAGCTTCTGTCGCTCCCCATGATCCTCATCGGCCTTGCCCTGATCCTGAGGTCGCGCCGCGCATGAGCCTGAAAGCCGAACTCCTAGCCCGCATCGCGGCCACCGGCCCTATGACGCTCGGCGATTACATGGCCGAGTGCCTCCTGCACCCACGCTACGGCTATTACACCACCCGAGACCCCTTGGGCGCGGCGGGCGATTTCACAACGGCGCCCGAAATCTCCCAGATGTTCGGCGAACTTATCGGCCTCGCCCTCGCCCAAAGCTGGCTCGACCAAGGCGCCCCCGCCCCTTTCACGCTGGCTGAACTCGGCCCCGGTCGCGGCACCCTCATGGCCGATATTCTCCGCACCACCGCCCGCGTTCCGGGCTTCCACGACGCCGCCCGCCTCACCCTGATCGAAGCCTCCCCCACCCTCCGCGGCGAACAGGCCCGCCGCCTGCCCACCGCCACTTGGGTCGATACCGTCGCGCATCTTTCTGCCGAGCAGCCCCTCTTCCTCGTAGCGAACGAGTTCTTCGACGCCCTGCCAATCCGCCAGTTCCACCGCGCCCAAGGCGAAGAGTGGCGCGAAGTGGTCATCGGTGCCGAGGGCGGCACCCTCAAACCCGGCCTCGCGCCCCCTGCCCTGCAACCCGCCCTGATGCACCGCCTCCTTTCCACTTCCGAAGGCGATATCGTCGAGCATTCCGCCCCCGCCCTCCCCCTCGTGGCCGAGATCGCCGGGATCATCGCCCGGAACGGCGGCGCGGCCCTCCTTATAGATTACGGCGCGGGCCCCTCGCTCGGCGACACCTTCCAAGCCCTCGAAAACCACCACTTCGCCGACCCCTTCGCCGCCCCCGGCGAAGCCGATCTCACCGCGCATGTGGATTTCACCGAACTCGCCCGCGCCGCCCGCGCGCAGGTCACCGTTTCCGACCCCACGCTCCAAGGCGTTTTCCTCGAACGCCTCGGCATCACCGAACGCGCCCAAGCCCTCGCCGCCTGCCTGACTGGCCCCGCCCTTGCCTCGCATATCGCCGCGCATCGCCGCTTGACGCACCCCGAGGAAATGGGTTCGTTGTTCAAAGTGCTGGGCCTCTGGCCCCAGTCCGCAGAGCCGCTTCCCGGCCTTGCCCCCGAAAGCCAACCGGAGCCCAAATGACGCTCGAGATCCTCACCTCTGACGCCATCAAAGCCCGCCACGGCTTCTTCACCCGCAAAGGCGGTGCCTCCTCGGGTATCTTCGCGGGGCTGAATTGCGGCCCTGGCTCTTCCGATCAGGCCGAAATCGTCGCCATCAACCGCGCCCGCGTGGCCGACGCGATGGGGCTCGGCTCCGAGGCTCTCGCCTCTGTGCACCAGATCCATTCTCCCGATGTGGTCACCCTCACCGAACCCGTCACCGGCGAGAAACCCAAAGCCGACGCGCTGGTCACCCGCACCCCCGGCATCGCGCTCGCCATCCTCACCGCCGATTGCCAGCCCGTGCTCTTTGCTGACACCGAAAACGGTGTCATCGGCGCGGCTCATGCCGGCTGGAAAGGCGCACTCGCAGGCGTGCTCGAATCCACTATCGACGCCATGGAAGCCCTCGGCGCGAAACGCTCCTCCATCGCCGCCGTGATCGGCCCCACGATCAGCCAGCGCGCCTATGAGGTCGGACCCGAATTCCTCGACGCCTTCTTTGCCGAAGGCGATGAATACAGCCGCTTTTTCGCCAATGGCGAAGGCGACCGCTACCTCTTCGATCTGCCCGCCTTCGGCCTCCATCGCCTGCGCGAAGCGGGTGTCGGCCACGCCGAATGGACCCGCCACTGCACCTATTCGGACCCCGAGCGATTCTACTCCTATCGCCGCACGACTCATGCAGGCGAAGCCGATTACGGCCGATTGATCTCCGTAATCCGCCTTTAAGCCCCACCGCGCCGCAGTTTTGTCTCAATTACGTAAACAATCCCTATGTTTTCAGGGGTTTTCCTGCATTCCGAAATCAAACAAACGCCCCATTGTTCCGGAAAATATACCAGTGCTGCCCCAAAGGTGCCCGATTGCACCGCGATAAATAGCTCATCGAAGAACTAGCGGCCCGAGCCGCCAAGCCCGAGGAGGCACGAGCCAAATGAAGACCAAACGCTGGATGAAAGCCGTCATCGCAACCGCTGAAACCGAAACCTCGGTTCTGCCGTGGTCGCGCCAAGCCCGCGCCGAGCGCCGTTCGGTTCCCACGGATCTGGTCAAACTGCTCCAGTCCGCCTGAGCCACAGCCCGAATCGCCGCCACCGCCTTTTAAGGCGAAATTCCGGCAGGCGTTTCTCGCCAAAACACAATCGTGGTTTCGCCAAAGCGATTGCGCGGCGTGACTGGCCTAAAGCCTTGCAAAAACACCTGAAAGTTTGACAGCGCCTGCCTGTGCTGCAACCTTGCCCGCATCCCAGAGCCGCTCTTCTGGTGTTGTCGGTGGGGGCCGACACGGGAACGGGCACCGTCACAGGTGTTTTGATGAACGATCTTTCTATGCAGGCGCAGCCCGCTGCTGCCCGCACCTCCCGCCGCGCCCCGCCCATGCGCCATGTCGAAATCGCGTGGCTCGGCCCAGATAGACGCCCGGAGTGGCGCAGCGTGACGATTCCGGCACTCGCGGAATTCGAATGTGCTTTCAACGCCTTCGCGCGCGGCACCTACCTCCAGACCCCCTCCGGCCCGCGTGCCATCGAAGACCTGCAACCGGGCCAAATGCTCACCACCGAAGCGCATGGGCCACAACCAATCCTCTGGATCGGCCAGATGCGCATGGTGCCGGACGCCCCGCTCGACCGCCCCGAACTTGGCCAGATCACCCGCATCCTGCCCGACGCCTTCGGCACCGAACGCCCGCAAGCCAATCTGCTCTTGGGCCCTGGAGCACGACTGGTCGATCCGCATGCCCCCGCCAACCCGCTCACGCCCGCGCGCCTGATCCAAGACGGCCTCTCGGCCCTCGAAATCCGTCCTCACCACCCGATCGAGTTCTTCCACATCCAACTGCCCCGGCATGCGCTGATCCGCGCCGCCAATATGAGCGTCGAAAGCTTCCATCCCTGCGAAGGCATCTTTGAGACAATGGGAACAAACGCCCAGATGTTCCTGCTCACGCTCTTCCCGCATCTGGAAGCGCTGCACGACTTCGGGACGCTCTCATGCCCCCGGCTTTCACTCTGGGCAGACAGGATTACCGCCGCCGCCTGATGTGATCGGAAAAGAATTGCACCGTCCCGGCTCCTCCTTCCGGGACGGTGCCAGCGCCTTATGCGCTCCGGGCAAGGCGCGCTTCGAGCACGTCGAAGGGCACACCGGGATCGTCCTTGGCGCATCTGATGACCAGCGAGGTTTTCACGCTGGCAACATTCTCCGCCCGAAGCAGTTCTTCGGTCAGGAAAGTCTGGAAGGTCGAGAGATCAGGGGCGACGCATTTCAGAATGAAATCCACCTCGCCATTGAGCATGTGGCACTCGCGCACCAAAGGCCACGCCTTGCAGCGCGCCTCGAAACGGCTCAGGTCCGCTTCCGCCTGGCTCTGAAGGCCGACCATTGCGAAAACCTGCACTTCGAAGCCGAGTTCCCGCGTGTCCACCTTCGCGTGATAGCCGCGAATGTAGCCCGCTTCCTCCAGCGTGCGCACCCGCCGCAAGCAGGGCGGCGCAGAAATCCCCACGCGCTTTGCCAGCTCGACGTTGGTCATCCGCCCGTCAGCCTGCAATTCGGCGAGAATTTTACGGTCAATGGGATCGAGTTTGGTTCCAGCCATGGCGCAGATCTCCTCGCGCCCGTCTATACCAGAGTGCCACGCGGGCGCAACAAAGTTTCAAGGCCGCGAAACATCCTTTCAATAACTTGCGCTATCCGGATGCGTTACAAAAAAGGGAGCGCTGCCCGCTCGGCCCTTTGGGCCTCACCCCCGGGATATTTTGGAAAGCAAGAATACGGGGCCAACGTCATGACGCTTGCCATACACAAGCCATACGCAATCCATACCCTTCGGAAACGGGTTTTCCTTCGCTCTGCGAGCGCCTATATCGGGGCAAGTTTACTGGAATTCTTGCGCGAGGCCCCCGCATATGACCGACACCCGCCATACCCGCGTTCTCATCATCGGCTCTGGCCCTGCTGGCTACACAGCCGGTGTTTACGCCAGCCGCGCCATGCTTTCGCCGATTCTGGTACAAGGGATTGAGCCTGGCGGCCAGTTGACCACAACCACTGACGTTGAGAACTGGCCTGGCGACGAGAGCGTGATGGGGCCGGACCTGATGGTGCGGATGGAAGCCCATGCCCGCGCGATGGGGTGTGAAATCGTTTCCGATATTATCGTATCGTTGGACCTCTCGAAGCGGCCTTTCACAGCAAAAGGCGATAGCGGCACGGTTTACACGGCGGATGCGGTTATTCTTGCAACTGGCGCACGGGCAAAGTGGTTGGGATTGGAGAGCGAAGAGGCATTCAAAGGGTTCGGCGTTTCGGCCTGCGCGACCTGCGACGGGTTCTTCTACCGCAATCAGGAGATCGTGGTTGTCGGAGGCGGAAATACGGCCGTGGAAGAAGCGCTGTTCCTGACGAATTTTGCGAGCAAAGTCACGCTGGTGCACCGCCGCGGCGAGTTGCGGGCGGAGCGGATCATGCAGGAGCGTTTGTTCAAGCATCCGAAGATCGAGATGCTCTGGCATCATGAACTGGCCGAAGTTGTCGGCGACGAGACGCCGAAGGGCGTGACGGGCGTGAAGCTCCGCAATGTGGAGACGGGCGCGATTACGGAAGTGCCGGCGAAGGGCGTGTTCATTGCGATCGGCCATGCGCCTGCGTCGGATCTCGTTAAGGATCAGCTCGAGCTACACAATGGCGGCTATGTGAAGGTGGAAGCCGGCACCGCGCGCACCTCGATCCCCGGCGTTTTCGCCGCGGGCGACCTCACAGACCACGTGTATCGTCAGGCGATCACTTCGGCAGGCATGGGCTGCATGGCTGCGCTCGATGCCGAGCGCTGGCTGGCCGAGCAGGAGTGATGACGGTGGAACACGACTTCAAGGCGCAAAAAGACGATACTTTTCAAGCCTTTGCGGAACTTTCGGCGGAAACTGATCTGCCCGGAACGGCCGATCTCGACTTCTTCTTTATTCAGGACAGCGACGAGGCCGATTGGGTTCCTTTGGCGCGCGCCCTCGAGCAGCAAGATTTCCTCTGCGATTGGGTCGATGACGATGAAGAGGCCGAATTGCCCTATCTGATCGCCACGCTGTCAGACCAGCCTTTGTCAGCGCAGAGCATCTGGGCTGCCGAAGAAATTGCTACCAAGCTTGCCTTGGAGCATGGCTTCCTGCCGGATGGCTGGGGGCTGGAAGCCTGATCAAATGCCCCGCCTTCTGGAGAGGGCGGGGCGATTATTCAATGCACCGGAACGGGCGCGAGGTCGTTCTGGCGGGCCAGAACATAAGCCAAGCGCTCGTCTTGAACGAGAGCAAGCCGCTCCCCTTCCGCGTAATGAACGGCGTAAACCTTCTCGGCTCCTGCCACGGAAGACCGGATGTCGTCCGGCAGGTCACGCACCGCAACAGGGCGGAGGTAGACGATCTGCTGTTCTGCGCTCTCAAGAACTTTCTGCTTCACATTCATAGCATTACCCCTTCTTGATCCGGATTGTTTGAACCACGGCCTCGGGCTGCACCCGCGTCAGATCGACATGCAGGAGGCCGTTTTCCATGATCGCCTCGCCAACTTCCACGCCATCCGCGATCACGAAAGAACGCTGGAACTGACGTGCGGCGATACCACGATGAAGGAAAATCCGGCCATCGCCGTCTTCCCTCTGGCGGCCGCGGATCACCAACTGCCGATCCTCGACCGTGATCGCGAGGTCTTCTTCCGCAAAACCGGCCACGGCCAGAGTGATGCGATAGGACCAGTCAGAGGTTTGTTCGATATTGAAGGGCGGGTAACCTTCGTTGCCGGACTTCGCAGTCCGCTCCAGAAGGCGTTCCAGCTGCTCGAAGCCGAGCAGATAGGGATGTGACCCCAAGGTCAATTTCGTCATTTGGCGCGTCCTTAATCTAAGCGACCGTCCTGTTGCGGATCCCGATCCGGCGATCCTCTTGGAAATATGGGTTCGCAGGTTGCAGACCGCAAGCCCTTTGCGAAAACTCGGAAACTTCCTATTCTAGGGGCCGGAAAAGAGTACGGAATCACCTGCCATGAATGCACCCTTCGACATCTCGATGAAGACAGACGATGTCCTGAAGGTGGAACTGGAGGTTTTCCGCCGCGAGCACCGCGACCTCGATGAAGCCATCACGGCCATGGTAGAACGCGGGACCGCCGATCAATTGACCCTCCAGCGCCTCAAAAAGAAGAAACTGCGGCTGAAGGATATGATTCGGTCGATCGAAGATCGCCTGACCCCCGATATCATTGCCTGAACGGAAGTGATCGGCAATTGCGCCTCGCCCGCGCCTCGCTATAGTGCGCGCTCCATCGCTAGGGGGTCTGCATGACACAGGTCGAAGTCGGGATCATCATGGGAAGCCAGTCGGACTGGCCCACGATGAAAGAGGCCGCTCAGGTTCTGGATGAACTGGGCATCTCTTATGAAACGCGGATCGTTTCCGCGCACCGCACCCCTGACAGGCTCTGGAGCTATGGCAAATCGGCAGCGGATCGTGGGCTTAAGGCGATCATCGCAGGTGCAGGTGGCGCGGCTCACCTGCCGGGCATGATGGCGTCGAAAACGCGCGTCCCTGTGATCGGTGTGCCGGTGCAAACCAAGGCGCTTTCCGGAGTCGACAGCCTCTATTCGATCCTGCAGATGCCGCGCGGCTATCCGGTGGCCACCATGGCGATCGGCGGCCAAGGGGCCTATAATGCCGGGCTGATGGCAGCGGGCATTCTGGCAACGCATGATCCTGCGCTGGCCACCCGCCTCGATGCGTGGCGCGATGCGCTTTCCGCCTCTATCCCCGAGGAGCCCGTGGATGACTAAGCCCCTGCAAACAGGCGATGTAATCGGAATTCTTGGCGGCGGGCAATTGGGCCGCATGCTCTCCGTGGCCGCCTCCCGTCTCGGGTTGCACTGCCACATCTTCGAACCTGGTGCGAACCCGCCTGCGGGGGACGTGGCTCACAAGGTCACGACGGCACCATACGAAGACGCGGCGGCCCTGAAGGCTTTCGCCGAGTCGGTCAGCGTGGTGACCTACGAATTTGAAAACGTTCCCACTTCCGCGCTCGATCTGATCGAGAGCCTGCGCCCCATCCGCCCGAACCGTGAAGCGCTCCGCACCAGTCAGGACCGCTTGACCGAGAAGGATTTTCTTTCTGGCCTCGGGCTCACCACCGCCCCCTATCGCGCCGTTGATACTCTGGCTGATCTGGAAGCCGCGCTTAAGGAACTTGGCACGCCCGCGATCCTGAAAACCCGCCGCATGGGCTATGACGGCAAGGGGCAGGTCCGGATTTCGGACATCTCTGAGGCGCCTGCCGCCTTCGCCGCCATGGCGGGCGCACCTGCCATTCTGGAAGGCTTCGTCACCTTCGAAAGAGAAGCCTCGGTGATTGCGGCTCGTGGTGTGGATGGCAGCGTTTCCGCTTTCGATCCGGGCGAGAATGTGCATAGCGACGGCATTCTGCGTACCACTACCGTGCCTGCGAACCTGACCGCCCGCCAACGGCAAGACGCCGTGCTTCTTGCAGGCCGCATCCTGAACGCGCTCGATTATATCGGCGTGATGGGCGTGGAACTTTTCGTGACGCCCACGGGCCTCATCGTCAACGAAATCGCGCCGCGCGTTCACAACTCCGGTCACTGGACCCAGAACGGTTGCACCGTCGACCAGTTCGAGCAGCATATCCGTGCCGTTGCAGGCTGGCCTTTGGGCGATGGGCAGCGGCATTCCGATGTGGTGATGGAAAACCTCATCGGCGACGATATGCTCCGCGTTCCCGAGATCGCGAAAGAGCCGAATGCAGCGCTGCACCTCTACGGCAAGGCCGAGCGAAAAGCCGGGCGCAAGATGGGGCATGTCAATCGCGTGGTTGGCCCGAAAGCCTGATCACCCGAGAAGTGCTTCGGCCACTGGCCCGGCGGTATAGGAAATCTTGCCGCCTGCCACAGTCAGCCCGATCCTGTTAGCGGCGTCCAGAACGACGAGATCGGCGCGGAGACCCTCGGCAATCGCGCCCCGATCCGTCAGCCCCAAGAGCCGAGCAGGCCCTTCGGAAATCAGGTTCCAAGCCTTTGGCAGACCGATCTTTTCTGCCAGTTGTAGCGCCGCTTGGCGGGGTGCGGGGTAGTGGTAGTCCGAAGCCAGAGCATCGACCAAGCCTTCCAGCACCATCGCTTCGGCAGAGACGTTGCCATCGTGCGAACCGCCCCGAACCACATTCGGCGCCCCCATGATAACGCCCTCGCCCGCCTCAGCAGCAGCCAGAACCGCCTCGCGTGTACAGGGAAATTCCGAAACCTCTGCCCCGCAGGCCCGCCCGTTTGCGCGATCCTGCGCCGAGGTGTCGTCATGGCTCCCCATGACTACGCCGTCCTTTGCCAATGCCTGTCCGAAAGCCGCAATCGCGTCTGCTCCATTCAGCCATTGCTGGCGAAGTTCCTGCATCAACGCGAGGTGCGCCTCAGGGCTTCGCCCTGATTTGAGCGCTTGCCCCGTGAGCCGTGGCGGGCGCTTGCCCTGTTCCAGCGCCCGATGCGGCAGGTGGTCGTTGATCACGACCTGCGGGATTGCGTGATCCCGCACTAGCGACAACAGCGCCTCGCCCTCGGTCGGGATCAAACAGGCCTCGATGCGCAACTGGGCACGCATATCGGTGCCCAAGGGCCGGAAGCCCTGTAACGCCGCAAGAAAGGCCTGCGCAAACTCGGGGCCGCGCATTCCTCCTTCCCAACTCCAGAACTGCGCCAGCATCGCCGTGGTAATGCCATTGGCCGCGAGCTCGGCTTCGGTGGATTGTAGACCAACCGAGAGATCCTTCATCGCGCCCCGCCGTGGCGCGAGGTGGCGTTCGAAAGCATCTCCGTGGATGTCAACGATCCCCGGCAGCACCAGCGCCCCATTGGGGAGCGCGACCTTGCGCGCCGTCTCGGTGTTCTTGAAAACCCCATCCGCAAAAGAAACAGGCTCTTCACGCAGCACACCGCCGCGCAAAACGCGCCCGCCAGTCAGGGTGAGGCCGATCACAACGGAAGTTCCTTCAGGGCTTCGGCAAAGGTCAGGCCCGGCTGGAAGTGCCCGTCTTTCAGAAACCGCGAGACCTGCGCGATGACCAACGGCGAATTCATCATGAACGTGTGGGTTACGGGCAGAACGATATGCTCTTTCATGCCCTCGACCCGCGTCGTCGCCACCGAGACCTTGCCGTCATCCGGACCGTCGATCAGCGAGGAAAACACCGGATTGATCGAGCGATTACCTGCAATTACCCCCAGTTCGAAATCCACAGGCGGCAAATGCGCAGGCAACCCGTCTTGGCCTGTCGCCAGTTGCTGCCCTGCGGGGCCATTCCACCACTCGAATGGCTCCAACTCGCCCAGAATATCCACCAGTTCCGAGCCACCATTCGGCGGGGCCAGCATAACGACGCGCCCCAGATCTTTCGGGCGGTGCCCCGCAAACCAGACGCGGGCCAAAATGCCCCCCATGGAATGCGTCACGACATGCGTGTGCTCCTCGCCACAGGCCGCAAAGGCTTTCGGCACCACTTCTGTTGCGAGCGACGTGATCGTTTCCTCGGTCGAGTCGTACCCCGGGCGGACCACATGATAGCCTTGTGCGCTCAGCACTTCGTCCATCAACACAAAAGATGCCTTGCTGCGCGCCAACCCATGAAGAAGGATCACGCAGTCGGCCGCAGCCATGCTTGGCAGGAATAACAGGGCAAGTAGAAGGGCTCGCATATCGCTTAGATAGGCGAGTGTCAGCGCAAGGAAAAGAGATGTCTGGATCACCAAGGCTCGCCGTGCGGGCAATCATCATGGAGAATGACCGTTTGCTCCTAGTGAATGCCTATAGAGGACGAACGGACCTCTGGTGTGCACCGAGGGGCGGCGTTGAAAGCCACAGTTCCTTGCCGGACAATCTCAAGCGGGAAGTCTTTGAGGAAACCGGCCTTGGCATTTCCGTCGGGGCGCCCTGCCTCGTGAACGAGTTCCACGACCCCTCGGGCACATTCCACCAAGTCGACATCTACTTTCGCTGCAAGATCACTTCGGGGGAGATTTCAGAGGCTTGGCAGGATCCGGAAAAGGTGGTCCAGCACCGCCGTTGGGTCACTCGTGCCGAGATGGAGGGTCTACGCTTCAAACCGGACTCGCTGCCCCAGATCGCTTGGCAGCGTGGGTTCGGTTATGATCCGCTGGAACCGATCTTGCGCTGAGGCAAAAGCGATATGGTAACGCCTGCGAGCACCACTGCGGCAGGCAGGAGGATGGCAAGGCCCGGCACTTCTCCCAAGAGCATCACACCACCCACGAGTGCCAGAACCGGCACGGTGGTTTGCGCCACGGCCGCCCGCCCTGCCCCGAGTTGCGGCAAGAGCGCATACCAGAGCGCATAGCCCAACCCGGACGTCACTGCGCCCGAGGCAATTGCCAGCGAGAGCGCCGCCCCACTTGGCAATTGGAACACGCCTAACAAGAAAAGCCCCGGCACAGCGGCAAGCAGAAAATTCGCAGCCGTCGTGGCCAAAGGATCGCCAGCCTTACGGCCCAGAAGCGAATAGGCCCCCCAGCTAATTCCGGCCAACAGCATGAAAAGGCCTGGGCCGAGCGCGACCTTGGCCCCTTCGCTTGGCCACAAAAGCCAGACCAAGCCAAACGAGGCAATCAACGCGCCGACGGCCCTGTTCCTTGGTAGTGTCTCACCTCCAAGGATCGCGCCGGCGAACATCGTCACCTGCACCGTGCCGAAGAGGATCAAAGCGCCGATCCCCGCATCAATTCCGCGATAGGCCAGCGAGAAACCGTAGATATATCCCAAGAGCGCCAGAACCCCACCGATACGGCTTCTTGCAGTCAATCGGAGCGCCTTGCCATTCCAGAAGGCCAGCGCGCAGAGCACCAGCGCACCGGAAATCAGCCGAACCGCCCCGAAAGCGACGGGATCGGCTCCGGCCAATATCCCTGCCCTGTTCAGCAAGGAGTTGGCCGCGAAGGCGATCATGGTGAGGATTGTCAGAAGGATAAGGCGCATGGCGCGACGCTAGTCTCTGCCGTTGCCCGCTGCAAGATGAGCCGCGAGGAGACCGAGGATCGTAGCTTCCCGTTCGCCCCCAAGGCCCTCGATCAGGTTCAAATCCGCCTCGGACAGTTGAAGAAGCGTTGCGCGATTGTCTCCGGGCAACACAGTTACCGACGATACTCCAGACACCAACGCGCGCCGCAGCACGGAACGCACCTTTGCGGCAAACGGCACACGGCGCGGCCCTGCCGTCGCTGCCTCGATCTGGCGGCGAAGGGCGATCGGCACGCGCACTTCCAGCGCTTTGCGGCCATCTTTCCGGCTCATCATTCCCCCATAAGAAAAGGGCACCCGAAGGCGCCCTTCCCCTTTAGCACAATCCGGGCTGCGGATTACATCATGCCGCCCATGCCGCCCATGCCGCCCATGTCGGGCATACCGCCAGCCGGAGCGTCTTTCTGCGGCTTGTCAGCAACCATGGCTTCGGTGGTGATCAGGAGGCCAGCGACCGAAGCTGCGTCTTCCAGAGCGGTACGAACCACTTTCGCCGGGTCGATCACGCCGAACTTGAACATGTCGCCATATTCTTCGGTCTGAGCGTTGAAGCCGAACTTGACGTCGGTCGATTCACGGACCTTGCCCGCAACAACCGCACCGTCAACGCCTGCGTTTTCAGCGATCTGGCGCAGCGGCGCTTCGATCGCACGGCGCACGATGTTGATGCCGTTGGTCTGGTCGGTGTTCGCGCCTTCGAGGCCTGCGAGCACTTTGGCTGCCTGAACGAGAGCCACGCCACCACCGACGACAACGCCTTCCTGCACAGCAGCGCGGGTTGCGTTGAGAGCGTCGTCCACACGGTCCTTACGCTCTTTCACTTCGACCTCGGTCATGCCGCCAACCTTGATGACTGCAACGCCGCCTGCGAGCTTCGCAACGCGTTCCTGCAGCTTTTCACGGTCGTAATCGGAAGTGGTTTCTTCGATCTGCTTACGGATCTGGCCAACGCGAGCTTCGATTTCAGCCTTGTCGCCTGCGCCATCAACGATGGTGGTGTTGTCTTTGTTGATGGTGACCTTCTTGGCGCGGCCGAGCATGTCCATGGTCACGGACTCGAGCTTCATGCCGAGGTCTTCGGAGATCACTTGACCGTTAGTCAGGATCGCGATGTCCTGCAGCATGGCCTTGCGGCGGTCGCCGAAGCCCGGAGCCTTGACGGCGACGACCTTCAGGATGCCACGGATGGTGTTGACCACCAGGGTGGCCAGCGCCTCGCCCTCGACGTCCTCGGCGATGATCAGCAGCGGACGGCCGGCCTTGGCGACGGCTTCCAGCGTCGGCAGCAGGTCACGGATGTTGCTGATCTTCTTGTCGAACAGCAGCACGAACGGGTTGTCCAGGATCGCGGCCTGCTTCTCGGGGTTGTTGATGAAGTAGGGCGACAGGTAGCCACGGTCGAACTGCATGCCTTCGACGACGTCGAGCTCGTTCTGCAGCGACTTGCCGTCCTCGACGGTGATCACGCCTTCCTTGCCGACCTTGTCCATCGCGTTGGCGATGATCTCGCCGATCGAGTAGTCGCTGTTGGCCGAGATCGAGCCGACCTGTGCGATTTCCTTGCTGGTGGTGGTGGCCTTGGAGGCCTTCTTCAGCTCGGCGATCAGGGCCTCGACGGCCTTGTCGATGCCGCGCTTGAGGTCCATCGGGTTCATGCCGGCGGCCACGTACTTCATGCCTTCGCGCACGATGGCCTGGGCCAGCACGGTCGCGGTGGTGGTGCCGTCACCGGCGTTGTCCGAGGTCTTGGAAGCGACTTCCTTGACCATCTGGGCGCCCATGTTCTGCAGCTTGTCCTTGAGCTCGATTTCCTTGGCCACGG
>JALQUU010000050.1 GCA_023260655.1 Paracoccaceae bacterium
ATCGTTCCCCGCAGCATCACAGCCCGGATCACTTCGATCTGCCGTAACGTGATTTCCCGCATGGCGTTCCCCCTCGAGCCAATTAACATCATGTTACCCTGAAAAAGAAATGGATAATTGACGTTAATCCCCTCCCCCCGCACACCCGTCGCGGAGGATCGCCATGCCAAGCACCCAAACGATTCAAACAGATATCGTCGTGATCGGCTCCGGCGCGGCTGGCCTAGCTGCCGCCGTCATAGCCGCCCATCTTGGGGCCCGCGTCCATCTCATCGAAAAATCGGACTTGATCGGGGGCACTTCCGCATGGTCCGGTGGCTGGATCTGGTGCCCCGGCAACCCGCACGCCGCCAAAGCGGGCTATGAAAATCCGCGCGCCGCTGCCGAAACCTATCTCCGCGCGCTCCTTGGCAATCACTTCGATCCCGAGCGGATCGGTGCCTTCCTCGATGGCGCGCCCGAAATGGTGGGCTTTTTCGAAACCAACACCTCCCTCGCCTTCGATGGCGGCTTCCCCATCCCCGACACCTACGGCCACCTCCCCGGCGCAGGCCTTGGCGGCCGCTCGGTGATCGCCAAACCCTTCGATGGTCGCAAACTCGGGCGAAACATCCGCCTTCTCCGCCGCCCCCTCCGCGAAACCAGCTTTCGCGGCATGACCATTCAGGCCGGAGCCGACCTCCGCGCCTTCATGACCCTCACCCGCTCCTTCTCCGCCTTCCGCCATGTCACCAAACGCGTGCTCCGCCATGTCTTCGATCTGGCGTTTCATGGCCGGGGGATGGACCTCCGCAATGGCAACGCCCTCACCGCCCGCCTGCTGCACTCCGCACTGGAAAAGGGCGTCACCTTCCGTCTCGGAACCGAAGCCCTTGAACTCCTCACCGAGGCCGGCCGGGTGAGCGGTGTGCTCCTCACCGATGGCACGCGGCTCGAAGCCCGCAACGGCGTCATCCTCGCCACAGGCGGCTTCCCCCACGCCCAAACCCTCCCCGAAGGCACAAGCCTCACAAGCGCCCTCACGCCCCTCGCGGTCCCCTCGGCCACAGGCGGCGGTCTCACCCTCGCCACCGATGCCGGTGCCGCCCTCAAAACAGATCAATCCCAACCCGCCGCCTTCTGCCCGGTCTCGCTGGTGCCATGGCCGGATGAAACGCCCAAACCCTTCCCGCATATCATCGAACGCGGCAAACCCGGGCTGATCGGCGTGCTCCCCAATGGCGCGCGCTTCTGCAACGAGGGCTTGGGCTATCACGACTATGTCGAAGCCCTCCTCGCCGCGACGCCCAAAGGCGAAAAACCCCGCTCGTGGCTCGTCTGCGACCACCGTTTCCTGCGCCGCTACGGCCTCGGCATCGTCCGCCCCGCCCCACTGCCATGGCAGCCTTGGGCGCGCATGGGCTACCTCAAAACCGCCCCCACTATTGAAGCCCTCGCAGAAACCTGCGGCATCTCCCCCGAAGGCCTCAGAGCCACCGTCACCGAGTGGAATCGCTCTGCATCCCAAGGCGAAGACCCCGCCTTCCATCGCGGCACGACGCCTTATATGCGCCTGCAAGGCGATCCCGAACACGGGCCGAACCCCTGCGTCGCCCCGATCCTGAAAGCCCCCTTCTTCGCGGTCGAAGTCATCCCCGGTTGCTTCGGCACCTTCGCGGGCATCGCCGCCAACGGGCACGCTCAAGCCCTCCGCGCCGATGGCGCCCCAATCGAAGGCCTCTACGCCGCTGGTGCCGATGCCGCCTCCCCCTTCGGCGGCTTTTACCCCGCAGGCGGAATCAACCTCGGCCCCGCCCTCACCTTCGGCTATCTCGCCGCCCGCCACGCCGTTACCGGAGCATGACATGCGCCGCCTCTCCGTTGCCCATTTGACCGCGATCAACCTCCCCCCGCCCGCCCTCATCGAAGCCGCCGCCGAGGCAGGCGTCGACGCCGTGGGCCTCCGCCTCCTCCGCGTCACCCCCGAAAGCCCCGGCTACCCGCTGATGGAAGACGCGCCCCTCCTCCGCGCCACCAAAGCCGCCCTCCGCGAAACCGGCATCGCGGTGAACGTCATCGACTTTATCAAACTCACTCCCGAAACCAGCATCCCCGCCCTCCTGCCGATGCTCGACGCAGGCGCAGAACTTGGTGCCTCTTCCGTCATCACCGCCCCCTATGATGAGGATCACTCCCGCCTCTCGGACACGCTAGGCACCCTGTCCGAGGCCGCCCGCGCCCGTGGCCTCACTGCCGTCCTCGAATTCTTCCCCTGGACAACCGTGCCCGATCTCGCCACCTGCACCCGCATCGTCGAAGCCGCAGGTCCCCATACAGGCCTCCTCGTCGACAGCCTGCATTTCGACCGTTCGAACTCGCGCCTCAGCGACCTCGAAAGCATCCCGCCCGAACGCCTCCCCTTCGCCCATCTCTGCGACGCACCCGTCTCACCCCCCTATAGCGTCGAAGCGCTCCTCCACACCGCCCGCGAAGCGCGCTTGCCCCCCGGCGAGGGCCAGATCCCGCTCAAACCCTTCCTCGCGGCCCTCCCCGAAAACCTCCCCCTTGGCCTCGAAATCCCGATGCCCGCCGCCGCCATGGCCGATGGCCCGGTCGCTTTCCTCAAACGCCTCCACTCCGCCACCCGCGCCCTCCTCGCTTGAGGTCTGGACATTCCCGCTCCGCCGCGTTTCTCTCCGCCCAAACTGCAGCGGAGCCCGCCATGGACCTCACCACTCTCCTCGTCGCCGCTCTCGCCCTCGCAGGTGGCGGCATCGTCAAAGGCGCAACAGGCGCCGGCGCGCCGGTGATCGCCGTGCCGATCCTCGCCATGCTCTTCGACGTGCCCTTCGCGGTGGCTGTTTTCACCGTGCCCAACTTCCTCTCGAACGTCTGGCAAAGCTGGCACTTCCGCGGCCACCGCCGCAGCCGCCGCTTCACATGGGGCTTTGCCATTGCGGGCAGTGCAGGCGCAGCCGTGGGCTCGCTCCTCCTCGCCCATCTACCCCAGGAAGCCCTGATGGTCGGCGTGGCCGCAGCCGTCTTTGGCTATCTCGGCTTCCGCCTCCGCGCTCCGGACTGGACCCTTCCCTTCGACCGCGCCCTCCCCTTCGCCCCTATCGCGGGCTTCTCAGGCGGCATCCTGCAAGGCGCGGCGGGCGTCTCCGCCCCCATCTCCATCACCTTCCTCAACGCGATCCGCCTACCAAAACCCGAATTCATCGGCACGATCACGGTCTTCTTCATGACCATGTCCGCCGTGCAGATCCCGCTCCTCGCCCATCTCGGCATCTTCACTCTCGAGCGCGGCCTCATCGGCCTCATCTCCACCGGCGCTCTTCTCGCCGCCATGCCCTTGGGCGCGCGCCTCACCCGCTCGGTCTCCCCCAAAGGCTTCGACCGCATCATCATGGGCATGCTCTTCGTCATGGCTTGCACGCTCCTCATACGCGCGCTCAGCTAATTTCGCTTTCGGAAATATCCCGGGGGGTGAGGCCGAAGGCCGAGGGGGCAGCGCCCCCTTTTTTTACCCGGCCGCTGGCCCATAGGCATTCGCGCCGGGTTCCGAGGGGCGTGACAACCACCACAGTAGCAAAATCCCAAACCCCGCCTGCACGAGCGACGCCACCGCGATCCCGGCGTAGGTCAGCACACCCGCAATAATTCGGATATTGTCTTCGCCCACACCTGCTTTCTCCAGCGCAACCACCGCGAAAATCCCGCCGAAAAGCACCGAGAAAAACACTGTCGTAAACGCCAGAGGAAATAACGCCACCCAACCGGGCTTTCCCATGTCATGGAGCCGCCGCCAAGTGACCGCCATCGGGGGCAGAAAAAGCGCAAGCTGCGCCAAGGGCAGGAGGAACCCGTCGCCATAGGGGCCAAAAACCGCCTGATCGATCCCGTCCATGATGAGGAACACCCCGACGGCGAAAAGCAGGAACCACCAGAACTCCGCGCGCATCGCCCGTCCCGAGAACTGCACATAGCGCCCGAGGCACGCCCGCACCGCTTCCTTGAACCCCATCACCCGCACTCCCGCAACCGATGCCATAGTCAGAGCATCCACCGAGTGGCGCAAGCGGTCAAGCCTCAGGCCGCGTCGCGTTCCGCCGCCTGCTTCTGCCAGAGGCTGTGATAGCGGCCCTTCTTGGCCAAAAGCACCTCATGCGTGCCCTCTTCCACGATCACGCCCTCTTCGAGCACGATGATCCGGTCTGCGTCCGCAATTGTGGAAAGGCGGTGCGCGATGGTCAGCACCGTGCGCCCCTCGCCTGCCTGCTTCAACGCGCCCTGGATTTCCCGCTCGGTCTCGGTGTCGAGCGCCGAAGTCGCTTCGTCTAACAGCAGAATAGGCGGGTTCTTCAGAAGCGTCCGCGCAATGCCCACCCGCTGCTTCTCGCCACCCGAAAGCTTCAAGCCCCGCTCGCCCACCGCCGTGTCATAGCCCTCGGGCAGGCGCAGGATGAAGTCGTGGATCTGGGCCGCTTTCGCCGCCGCGACGATCTCTTCTTCCATCGCTCCCGCACGCCCGTAAGCGATGTTGTAACGGATCGTGTCGTTGAAAAGCACCGTATCCTGCGGCACCACGCCGATGGCATCGTGCAGGCTCTCTTGCGTCACGTCGCGCACATCCTGCCCGTCGATCTTCAAAGCACCGCCCGTCACGTCATAGAAGCGGAACATCAAGCGCCCGATGGTCGACTTACCCGAGCCGGAAGGCCCGACAATCGCCAAGGTCTGCCCCGGCTCCACGCTCAGCGACACGCCCTTCAGAATGGGCCGCGCCGCGTCATAGCCGAAATGCAAATTCTCCAACTCCACGCGCCCGCCCTTCACGTCCAAGGGCTTGGCATTGGCGCTGTCCACCACTTCGGCAGGCTGTTCCAGAAGGTCGAACATCTCGCCCATATCCACCAGCGCCTGCCGGATCTCGCGGTAAACCGTGCCGAGGAAGTTCAGGGGCATGGTGATCTGGATCATATAGGCGTTCACCATGACGAAATCGCCCACAGTCAACTGCCCCGCCTGCACGCCCCAAGCGGCCATCACCATCACGATGATGAGGCCCAGCGTGATCAGAAACGCCTGCCCGAAGTTCAAGAAAGCCAGCGAATAGGCCGTCATCAGCGCGGCCTTCTCGTAGCGCGCCATCGCCACGTCATAGCGTGCCGCCTCGCGCTTTTCGGCGCCGAAATACTTCACCGTCTCGAAGTTCAAAAGGCTGTCGATGGCTTTCTGGTTCGCATCCGTATCCTGATCATTCATCTCGCGGCGCAGCTTCACCCGCCATTCGGTCACCTTGAAAGTGAACCAGACGTAAAGCGCGATTGTGACCACGATCACCGCCAGATAGCGCGCATCGAAGAGGAAGAAGAAAATCGCCGCCACCAGAAGCAGTTCCAGCACCAGTGGCCCGACCGAGAACAGCATGAAGCGCAACAGGAAGTCGACGCCCTTCACCCCGCGCTCGATGATCCGGCTCAAACCGCCCGTCTTGCGGGTCAGGTGATAGCGCATCGAAAGGCGGTGGATATGGTTGAACGTCTCCAAGGCCAGAAGCCGCAGCGCCCGTTGCCCCACGGCCGCAAACACTGCGTCGCGAAGCTGCTGGAACCCGTTCGAGAGCATCCGCGCCATGCCGTAAGCCACAGTCAGGCCCACCGCACCCAGCCCCATGTATTCCACAGGCGTTTGCGGGTTCAACGCATCCACGGCCCATTTGTAGAAGGCAGGCGTCGCCACGGTAACGAGCTTCGCCACCACGAGGATCACCAAAGACCACACCACCCGCGAACGCACCCACCCCAGCTCTGCCCCCTCGGGCCAGAGATAGGGCATCACCCGGCGCACAGTGCGCAGGCCCGAACGGCGTTCGCTATTTTCGCTGCTGGGCGGAGTGGAGGTGGCGCGCATTCCACGCATAGGGGGATCTCCTCAAGGCTGTCAGCCGCGAGAGATAGGCCCCATTTAAGGGAATGGCCAGAGCCCACGCCCCGGCCATTCCAATTTGCCGCTCCCAGTGACCGAAGTCCGTAGCCTCAGTCGGGAATGGTAAACACCTGCCCCGGATAGATCAGGTCCGGGTCGCGGATCGCATCTTTGTTGGCATCGAAAAGCCGCACATAAAGCATCCCCGAACCATACCGCTCCCGCGCGATCGCCCAGAGCGTATTACCCGGCTGCACCGTGATCGCCTGCACGCGCTTCGGTGCAGGTTGAGGCGCAGCCACGGTAGCCGTTGCCGGCTCCGTCTGCGCCGCAGTTGCCTGCGTGCTAGCAGGCTGAACTTCAGTCGTTTGAGCTTCGGTTGCCTGTGTCCCGGCGGCCTGAGCCTCGGTCGTCTGAGCTTCGGTTGCCTGCGACCCGTCTGCCTGCGCCCCGGTCGTTTCCGTCCCGGTAGCCTGTGTCTCGGCCACCTGCGCCTGTGTTGCCTCCGCTCCGGCTGCCTGAGTCGCGGTGGTTTGCGCTTCGCTTGCCTGAGTTCCCACCGCCTGCGTCTCGGTCGCTTGAACGGCTGCAGTCTGTGTCCCGGTGGCCTGCGTCTGGGCTGCCTGCGTCGCCGCTTCCTGCGTCGCCGCTTCCTGCGTCTCTGCCGGTTGTGCCTGCGTCAGCTTCGCCAGTACTTCCGGTGCCTCGCGGCGGAACGGCGTCTCGAAGCGGTTCAGCACCTTGCCGGCGCCATCCAATTCGTCGACCCGCAGCGTGTAGATCCCGGCTTCAACCGCTGCCAGCCCCGTGCGCCACACCCCGTCTTCGGCGATCTTCACTTCGGCAACAGCCTTATTGTCGAGGTAGACCCGCACGAACCCGCGCCCCGGTGCACGCCCCGCGATTTCCACATCACCCGTATCGGTGTAGCTGATCGCGTCGATAGTAAGGCTCTCCGCCGCAGACGCCGCTTGCTTCACCTCGATCCCTTGAGGCCCTGCCATCACCACCGCTGGTGCAGCAATCGGCTTGTCCACCGCCGAAGCCGCAGCTTCCGCAGCAGGCTGCTCCGTTTCTCCGCCCGCCGCAGGCTGAGCCGCTTCCGCCGTCGCTGCCTCTGCAGTCGCAGCGCCCTCTGTCGTCGCTTCCGCAGCGCTGGCAGCCTCGGACTTCGCTTCGGGTGCAGCCTCGGCCGCCGCCTCTTCCGTCTTCGCCACCTCGACCCCAGCCGCAGCAACCGCCACAGGCCCCGCGAATGGCGCAACAATCGCCTCCACTTCGGATGCCCGCGCCGCGCCATCCGCTCCGGTCGCCTGCAGGCTCAAAGCACGCGGCACATCGGCAGGGGCCAAGGTCATGAGGAAGACGAAGGATCCCGCCCCGTCCGCAGCCGCCTTGGCAATCTCCACCCCATCGAGCAGCAACGCCACCTGATCGCCCGCCGCTGCGCGGCCCGCAATAGTGGCATTACCCTCGGCATCCACCCGCACCACATCGAAGGCAGGCATCGCCCGTTCAACTGGCGCTTCCACGGCAGGCGCCGCCGCCGTTTCGACCGGAGCCGCTGGCGCGCTTTCCACAGGTGCCGGAACCGCCGCCAAAGGCGCGGGTTCCTCGGGGCTTGTCCCCGAAAAGATCGCCAAAGCCCCCACAGCAGCCAATGCCACCGCAACAACTGCCGCAGCCAAAACCTGCGGCGAACCAATCAGAGCGGTCTTGCTCATACCTCAAAAGTCCTTCCCCTGCGCGCCTTTCCGTCCGGGCGCGGTTGAGCGACCATAGCAACAAGGCTATCACGGGTCAAAACTCCGTTTGCGCCCGAAAGGTTATCCCCATGGCCCACACCCGCACCCCTTCCGTCTGTGTTTATTGCGGCGCGCGCCCGGGCCGCGACCCCGCCTATGCCCATGAGGCCGAAACCCTCGGCCGCACCCTTGCGGAAGAGCGCTGGCGGCTCGTCTACGGCGCAGGCGATGTCGGCCTCATGGGCATCGTCGCCCGCGCCGCACAAGCGCATGGCGGTGAAACCTTCGGCGTCATCCCCACGCACCTGATGAATATGGAAGTCGGCAAACGCGACCTCACCCGCTTCGTCATCACCGAAACCATGCACGAGCGCAAAAAGGTGATGTTCATGAACGCCGATGCCGTGGTCGTGCTCCCCGGCGGTGCCGGCACGATGGACGAGTTCTTCGAAGTCCTCACCTGGCGGCAGATCGGCCTCCACGAGAAGCCCATCTTCCTTCTGAACACCAACGGCTACTGGAACTCGCTCCTCGCCCTTCTCGACCATTTGATCGCCCAAGGCTTCGCAGATTCTTCGCTCAAGGATTTCCTCACCACCTGTCAGGACGTTCCAGACCTCGCAGGCGCTCTCCGCGCCGCCCTGTCCTGAGTGAGCGCCGAGGCCGAATAGATCCCGATCGCCGTCCAGATCAGCCCGAAGGCTATGGCATGCCATAGCCCGAAAGGCTCACCGAAAATCACAACCGCGCAAAGGAATTGCAGCGTGGGGTTGAGGTATTGCACCAACCCCACCGTCGCCATTTTCACCCGTTTGGTGGCATAGCTGAAAAGGATCAAAGGCGTCGCGGTCAACGCCCCCGAAAATACCAGAAGCCCCGAGTCCCGTAGGCTCACATCCCAAAGCCCGTGCCCGCCCGAGGTATCCCAAACCAGAACCACCAGCGCGATCGGCGCCAACAAGAGCACCTCCGCTGTGACAGACACCACGGGCCCAACCGAAAGCCGTTTCTTCACAAGCCCGTAAAGCCCGAAGCTCGTCGACAGGATCAAGGCAATCCACGGCGCGGCCCCCAATCCCACGGTCAACACAGCCACCGCCACTACGGCCAAAGCCACCGCCACGCCTTGCGCGCGGCTCAACCGCTCGCCAAAGGCCAGCACCCCGATCAGCACCGCCACCAGCGGATAAAGGTAATAGCCAAGGCTCGCCTCTGTCACCTTGCCGATCGATACCGAGTAGATGAAGAACACCCAGTTGAGCGAGATCATCAAGGCGGCAAACCCGATCACCACCGCCTCCCGCCCGGTTTTCACCGCCGCGCGCAACTGCCCCAAACGGCCCTGCACTGAAAGCACCGCCAGAAAGGTCAGCAAAGACCAAAGCGTCCGATGCGCCACCACATCCACAGGCGGCAGATGCGCCAGCAACTTGTAGTAAAGCGGCGCGATCCCCCAGATCAGACAGGCCGCAATCATCGCCCAGATGCCCTTGGCTGCATCGCGCATATCGTCTCTCCCCGGCTCCCGCCCCACCCTGCCAAGAGTGCCGCGGAAAGGCCAGAGCCATAACGAAAAAGGCCGAAGCAACGCCCCGGCCTTCCTCATAAAATCGCGCTCGGATCAGAGACGCGCAGCAACCGCTTCCCAGTTCACCAGCTTCTCGAGGAAGTTGGTGAGGTAGGCCGGGCGCTTGTTGCGGAAATCGATGTAGTAGGAATGCTCCCACACGTCGCAGCCCAGAAGTGCCGTCTGATTGAAGCAGAGCGGGTTCACGCCGTTCTCGGTCTTGGTCACTTTCAGCGCGCCATCCGCGTCCTTCACGAGCCAGCACCAGCCCGAACCGAACTGGCCCGCGCCTGCGGCTGCGAAATCTTCCTTGAACTTCGCGACCGACCCGAAGGACTCAACGAGCGCCTTCTCCAGCGCACCCGGCATTTTCTTTTCCGCGCCCGGGCCCATGATCTCCCAGAACAGGTTGTGGTTCCAATGCTGCGAGGCATTGTTGAAGATCCCGTTCTGCGCCACGGCACCCGCCGCATAGGTGCCCTTCACGATGTCTTCGAGCGACTTCGATTCCCACTCCGTGCCCGCGATCAGCTTGTTGCCGTTGTCGACATAGGCCTTGTGGTGCAGGTCATGGTGGTATTCGAGGGTTTCCTTCGACATGCCCAGCGCTTCGAGCGCGTCATGTGCGTAGGGAAGATCGGGAAGAGAAAATGCCATGGGAGTACCCTTTTTCGCGGTTGTTCCTTTGCCCTTAGATGGTAGCCCCGCGCCCCGAAGGTCAACCCCTCATCGACTATTTTGCTCAGGAAAACCGCCCAACTCCCTCCGCGCCGCGCCCCGTTTCATATTGGTGCAAATATCCCGGGGTCCGGGGCAGCGCCCCGGCGCTTTGTGCAAAAACGAAGGCGCGGCAGGTTTCCCCACCGCGCCTTTCTCGTTCCTTGTCGGAAGCTCAGCCCAGATGGCCCACTTCCGAACCTTCCATGGCCGAAACCTTCAGAAGGTCGAACACATATTGCGCCACCGAGCGGAAGCACACGAGGTCCAGAACCCCCGCTTCCGGCTGCCAGAAGGCACCCGCCACCTGCGAAATCCGCGTGCGGCGGATCTGGCCGGGGCCGAAACCTGCCATATCCACGGGGGCCACCTTGGCGATCACTTCGCGCACCAGCGCATCCTTGCCCGAAAGCCGGAAGACCGCCCGCGCGTCCGATACGTTCACCGCCAGATGATGCTCGGATTTCAGCGCACCCGAAAGTGCCTCCACAACGGCGTCGGCCTCCTCATGGGGCACCATCACCAGAAGCTCATCCGGCGACATCCACGCCACCGCCTTCTCGCCAGCCACGGCCACCGCGCGCTGGCCCGGCAGGTCCACGCCCAGTACCGATTTCACGGCTTTCTTGAAGGCCGCCGAGGCGAAATCGCCGCGCAGCGTGATCATGCCCTGCAAGCCGCGCTCTTCGATGGCCACCAAGACGCTGGCCTTTGCGCCAGCCAATGCACTCACTGCCTTAGACATTCTGCTTCGCTCCCTCTTTGTCGTAGAAGACCGGATCGACGATCCGCGCCTTCACCGAGGTTCCGTCGGTTTTCGGGAATTCGATGACTTCACCCATCCGCTTCGGCCCGTCGCGCACGATGCCCAAGGCAATGCCACGGCCCAGCGTCGGCGAGTAATAGGTCGAAGTCACACGGCCTTGGGTGTTGCGCTGGCCATTGGAGTTCTTGCCCTCGTCCACCGCATAAGCGCCGTCCGGAATGACAGAGCCATCCAGCGTTTCGAGGCCCACCAGCTTCCAGCGGTCGGGGCGCACCATATGGATACGCTCCTGCCCGCGCTTGCCGATGTAATCCGTCTTCTTCTTCGAGATCGCCCAATCGAGGCCCAGATCCTGTGGGATCACCGTGCCATCGGTTTCGTCACCGATCATGATGAAGCCCTTCTCGGCACGCAGCACATGCAGGGCCTCGGTGCCATAAGGCGTCGCGCCGAACTCTTCGCCCGCCTTGAGCAGCATGTCCCAGAAGGCACGGCCTTCGCTGGCCGGAACGGCGATTTCGTAGCTCAGCTCACCCGAGAACGAGATCCGGAACGCACGCGCCTTGACGCCACCCAGAGTGCCTTCCGCCCATTGCATGAACGGCAGCGTCTCTTTCGACACGTCCATCCCGCCGAGCTTCTCCAGCACCTTGCGCCCGTTCGGTCCGACAACGGCAAACTGCGCCCATTGCTCGGTCACGTTCGCCACGTAAACCTTCAGGTCCCACCATTCGGTCTGCAACCACTCTTCCATATGGGCGTGGATACGATCCGCGCCACCCGTGGTCGTGTGGCAAAGCCAGGTGTCCTCGTCCATCCGCGCCACAACGCCGTCATCGCTGAGGAAGCCGTTCTCGTTGCACATCAGGCCATAGCGGCACTTACCCACCGCGAGGTTCGACATCATGTTGGTGTACATGAGATCAAGGAACTTGCCCGCATCCGGGCCCTTCACGATCAGCTTGCCCAGCGTCGAGGCATCCAAAAGGCCCAGCGAGTTGCGGGTCTGGTTGATCTCGCGCGTCACCGCATCATGATGGCTCTCGCCCGCCTTCGGGTAGCAATAGGGGCGGCGCCATTGGCCTACCGGCTCCCAATAGGCGTTCTGCGCCTCGTGCCAGTCGTAAAGGCTGGTGCGGCGGATCGGCTGGAACACTTCGGCACGTGCCGCACCCCCGATCGCGCCCATCGAAATCGGCGTGTAGGGCGGACGGAACGTCGTGGTGCCCGTCTGTGGGATCGGTTGATTCAACGCATAAGAAAGGATCGCCAAGCCGTTGATGTTGCTAAGCTTCCCTTGATCCGTCGCCATACCGAGCGTGGTGTAGCGCTTCGCATGTTCCACGCTCTCGTAGCCTTCGCGGGCCGCAAGCTGAACGTCCGAAACCTTCACGTCGTTCTGGTAATCGAGCCACGACTTCATCCGCAACTTGATATTCGCGCCCTGCGGCATCATCCAGACGGCCGCCATCGGCGCTTCCGCCTCGGCTTCGCCCTTGGCCCCTGCTGCTGCGCCCTTGAAGCCCAGCTCCGCCGCAGCACCCGCGCCCTGCAGCGTGGCATCCGCCATCACCGCATCCAGCGTCATCGCGCCGTTGGCGTTGCCTGCGCAAACCACAAAGCCCTCGCCATCCTGATCCGTCGGCGGCTTCGCGCCATCGGGGCGGAACATCGCGCGCTCGGCATCCCAGAGAAGCTTGCCACCGCAATGCGACCAGAGGTGCACCACCGGAGACCAACCGCCCGACATCGCCACCGCATCGCAAGCGATCTCTTCGATCACCGAGCCTTCGCCCGCCTGCAAGCAGATCGCCACACCCGTCACGCGCTTGCCGCCTTTGACCTTGGCAATGCCCTTGCCGTTCTCCACGCGAATGCCCGCCTTCTTCGCGGCCTCCGCCAATGCGCCACCACCGTTCGGGCGCGCATCAAGGATCACCGGCACCTGCAGGCCCGCCGCTTTCACAGCCAGCGCCGTGCGATAGGCGTCGTCATTGTTCGTCACCACAACCACACGGTCGCCCGGCGACACGCCGTAATCGACGATGTAATCGCGCACAGCCGAGGCCAGCATCACGCCCGGCAGGTCGTTGCCCGCAAAGGAAAGCGGCCGCTCGATAGCCCCGCCCGCGCTCACGATGCGCTGCGCACGGATCCGCCACAGACGATGGCGCACGCCCTTCGCACCCGGCTTGTGATCGTTCACACGCTCATAGCCCAGCACATAGCCATGGTCATACACACCCGCGCCCATGGTGCGCGGACGCATCTTGACGTTTTCCATGCCCGAAAGCTCGGCCACGGCCTGCTCGACCCAAGCACCCGGTGCCATGCCGTCGATGGTGCCACCATCCACAGGGGCCCGACCGCCCCAATGTGCGGTCTGCTCGATAAGCATCACCCGCGCACCCGCACGGCCCGCGCTCAGCGCCGCCTGCAAACCGGCCACACCGCCGCCGATTACCAGCACATCCACATAGGCGTGGAAATGCTCGTAAAGGTCCGCATCCAGCGTTTCTGCATCCGGAGCCTTACCAAGCCCCGCCGACTGGCGGATGAACGGCTCGTAGACATGCTTCCAGAACGCACGCGGATACATGAACATCTTGTAATAGAAGCCCGCCGGCAGGAAGCGCCACAGGTAGGTGTTCACTGCCCCGATATCGAACTCGAGGCTCGGCCAGTGGTTCTGGCTCGTCGCGGTCAAACCGTCGAAAAGCTCCGTCGTGGTCACCCGCTGGTTCGGCTCCATACGGGCACCCTGCCCGAGGTTCACCAGCGCATTCGGCTCTTCCACACCCGAAGCCACGATGCCGCGCGGACGGTGATATTTGAACGAACGACCCACCATCATCTGGTCATTGGCCAGAAGCGCCGAGCCGAGCGTATCGCCCTCGTAGCCCGTCATCCGCTTGCCGTTGAACGTGAACGACACCTGCTTCGCACGATTGACCAGACGGCCACCCGAAGAAAGACGCGTGCTCATTTGAAGTTCCTCCACGACCAGCCCGGACGTTTAGCGCTGATCTTGTCCTTGATCTCTTTCGGCGGCTCGGAAACCTGCGCGGAATAGGTGCCGAACACTTCCAGCGTGTTGGTATCGCGCGCCGCATGGAACCACTTGCCGCAGCCATACACATGCCGCCAGCGCTCGAAATGCACGCCCTTGGGGTTTTCCCGCAGGAACATGTATTCGTCGAATTCCGCATCCGTCGACCCGGAGATGAAACGCTTCAGATGCGCCTCACCGCCAGCATGAAACTCGGTCTCCTCCCCGGAGACACCGCAATAGGGGCAGGTCAGGGTCAGCATGTTGCACCGTCCGTCAGTTTAAGAAGCGGGGATTTCGCGATGCCCCCGCAAATGCCATGCGCGTGAAAATGAGCCAGCGTCGCCATCAGTGCGCCACCCCTGCTGCCACGCTCTCGTCGATGAAACGGCCCTCGCGGAAGCGGAACATCGAGAATTCGTCGGTCAGAGGCGAGTGCCCCTTGGCCATCAACTCCGCCATCGCCCAGCCCGAACCGGGGATCGCCTTGAAGCCGCCGGTGCCCCAGCCGCAGTTCACGAAAATGCCTTCCACGGGGGTTTTCGACAAAAGCGGCGAACGGTCGCCGGTCATGTCCACGATCCCGCCCCATTGGCGCAGCATTTTCAGGCGCGAGATGATCGGGAAGGTCTCGTTGAGCGCGCGGACGGTTTCCTCGATGTGATGGAAGCTGCCGCGCTGGGTATAGTTGTTGAACCCGTCGGTGCCGCCGCCGATGACCATCTCGCCCTTGTCGGACTGGCTCATGTAGCCGTGCACCGTGTTGGCCATGACGACCACATTCATGCAAGGCTTGATCGGCTCGGATACCAGCGCCTGAAGCGCCAGCGACTCGATCGGCAGGCGGAAGCCCGCCTTCTCGGCCAGAACGCCCGAGTGGCCCGCCACGACGAGGCCGAGCTTGTCGCAATCGATCGCGCCCTTGGTGGTATCGACGCCGATCACCTTGCCGCCCTCGGTGCGCACGCCGGTCACTTCGCATTGCTGGATCACGTCCATGCCCATTGCCGAACAGGCCCGCGCATAGCCCCAGGCCACCGCATCGTGCCGCGCCGTGCCGCCGCGTGGCTGCCAGAGCGCGCCCAAGACCGGATAACGCGGCCCATCGATATTGATGATCGGCACCAGCTCTTTCACCCGCTGGGGCGAGATGAACTCGGTCGCCACGCCCTGCAGCTTGTTGGCATGTGCGGTGCGCTTATAGCCGCGGATCTCGTGCTGGGTCTGGGCCAGCATCATCACGCCGCGCGGGCTGAACATCACGTTATAGTTCAGATCTTGGCTCATCGTCTCGTAAAGCGAGCGGGCCTTCTCATAGATCGCGGCAGAGGGGTCTTGAAGATAATTCGAGCGGATGATCGTCGTGTTGCGGCCCGTGTTGCCGCCACCAAGCCAGCCCTTTTCAAGGATGGCGACGTTTTTGATGCCGTAGTTCTTGCCAAGATAATAGGCCGTGGCCAATCCGTGGCCACCGGCGCCGACGATGATCGCGTCGTATTTCTTCTTGGGCTCGGGGCTTCTCCAGGCGCGTTCCCAACCGGTGTGGTGGCGCAAGGCTTCGCGGGCGATGGCAAAGGCGGAATAGCGTTTCATGTCGGGCCGAATCCCTCTTCTTTGGCGCGGGTGTCCCCGCGTGGTCTTACTGTCCTTCTCAGCCCAATCAAAGGCGACTGGCAACGCCGCAAATTCGCGAAATAGCGACATGAGGGCGTCGTAAGGTTGGAAACCGCCGGTCATGGCGCCGCAGCCCCCTTTCCCCTCGGCCCCCGCATCGTTAGGTATAGCCAAGTTTTGCGGAGGCCCCATGCTCTTTTGGTCCATCAGCCTGATCCTTGCGGTGATCACCACCGTCTTTCTCGCCATGCCGCTTTGGCGCGGCTTGTGGGGGAGCGGCGAGGCCCGTACCGACATGGCTATCTATCGTGATCAGCTGGCAGAGGTCGCCCGCGACCTTGAGCGCGGCGTTCTGAGCAAAGACGAAGCCGAGCGGACCCGCACCGAGATTGCCCGCCGCCTGCTTGCCGCCGATAAGGCCGGGCATGGCGCCTCGACAACCGGCCCCGAACGTACGAGCCGGGTTCTGGCCGTGGTGGTCGTGTTGGTAGTGGGCCTTGGCGCTCTGGCGCTTTATTCGAGCCTCGGCGTTCCCGGCTATCCCGACCTGCCGCTGGCCGAACGTCTTGCCGCAGCAGACGAAATGCGCGCCAACCGCTCCTCGCAGCT
>JALQUU010000004.1 GCA_023260655.1 Paracoccaceae bacterium
GCGCACGGTCGTGCCAAACAGGGGCTGGTAGCGAGGGTCATCGGGATGCGCGACCAGAGCAACACACGCCGGAATCAGCTCGGGGCGCGTGGTCTCGATCTCGATCGTGCCGCCGTCGGGTGTGTGAAACGACACACGGTGGAAGGCACCGGGCATCTCTTTGTCTTCGAGTTCGGCCTGGGCGACGGCGGTGCGGAACGTGACATCCCACAGCGTCGGGGCGTCGGCGCGATAGGCCTCGCCGCGAGCGAGGTTGCGCAGAAACGCCGTTCCGGCCAGAAGGGTGATGCCGAAGCACAGTGCCAAGAGCGGCAGCGGGATGAGGGATGTGAGCGCGTCCATGGGCGAAGTTGTGACATAGCCCGCTCAGGCCCACTAGAGCCGCCCGAAAGAATTTCAACGCGCAACTTTCGAAATTGCCGCAGTGTTTGGCGGGTATTTTTGTTGCGCTGCAACTGCGAAGGCGCTACCTCCTCTGGCAGATATTAAAAGGATGCTCGACATGGCTCATGACGGACAGGACATGCTGCGCGCAGACGTGGCGATTTTCCCCGACCTTCTGGCGCTGGCCGAGGCTGCAGTGCCCGCCGCAGAAGCGATTTTCGACGCCGCCAAGGCTCGCGTGAAGGAAACGGTCAGCGAAGGCGGCAAGGTTTCGGCGAAGAAGATGGACGCCAACCAGACCGCGACGCATGGCCTCGCATGGCTCGCCACCTATGTGGAATCGCTGCGCCAGATGCACGCCTGGGCAGGCCGCCTGCAGGAGCAGGGCCGTTTCGGTGAAGTCGAAAAGCTGCTTCTCCAGATCGGCTTTGGGGAATACCTCGCGCAGATCAAGGGCGGCATCCTGATGAACCAGGGCGAGATCGTGCGCCTGCGCGATCTGGGGCTTTCAGCCTCGGAAACCGCTGCGCTCGATATCGCGGCCGTGGAAATGCTGATCGAAGCGGGCAACTCGCAAACCGCGCGCATCCGGCTCGTGCAACTGATGCAAGAGCGCAATGCCGACATCACCGTGGGCGCAACCGGCCTTGATGAAGAGCTCGAGATGATCCGCGAGCAGTTCCGCCGCTACTCGCTCGACAAGGTGGAGCCCTTCGCCCACGAATGGCACCTGAAGGACGAGCTGATCCCGATGGAGGTGATCGACGAACTGGCCAAGATGGGCGTGTTCGGCCTGACTATTCCTGAAGAATTCGGCGGGCTTGGCCTGACGAAGGCCTCGATGGTGGTGGTCTCGGAAGAGCTTTCGCGCGGCTATATCGGCGTGGGCTCCTTGGGCACCCGTTCGGAGATTGCGGCGGAACTCATCCTCTGCGGCGGCACGCCCGAGCAGAAGGAAAAGTGGCTGCCGAGGCTCGCCTCGGGGGAAATCCTGCCGACCGCCGTGTTCACCGAACCGAACACCGGCTCGGACTTGGGCTCGCTCCGCACCCGCGCCAAGAAAGACGGCGATGACTGGGTGGTGAACGGCAACAAGACGTGGATCACCCACGCCGCCCGCACCCATGTGATGACTGTGCTCGCGCGCACCATCCCGGACACCAACGATTATCGTGGCCTGTCGATGTTCCTCGCCGAGAAAACCCCCGGCACCGACGAGACGCCTTTCATCGATCCCGGCCTTTCCGGCGGCGAGATCGAAGTGCTCGGCTATCGCGGCATGAAGGAATACACGGTCAACTTCGACGATTTCAAAGTGAAGGGCGATAACCTTCTCGGCGGCGTCGAAGGCCAAGGCTTCAAGCAGCTGATGCAGACCTTTGAATCGGCCCGTATCCAGACCGCCGCTCGTGCGATCGGTGTGGCGCAGGCCGCGCTCGATACCGGCATGCAATACGCGCAAGACCGCAAGCAGTTCGGCCGTGCGCTGATCGAATTCCCGCGCGTGGCCTCGAAGCTCGCGATGATGGCGGTAGAAATCATGGTGGCGCGCCAGCTCACCTATTTCTCGGCTTGGGAAAAAGACCATGACCGCCGCTGCGACCTCGAAGCCGGTATGGCGAAGCTCCTTGGCGCCCGCGTGGCATGGGCGGCGGCAGATAACGCGCTGCAGATCCATGGCGGCAACGGTTTCGCGCTCGAATACAAGATCAGCCGCATCCTCTGCGACGCACGCATCCTGAACATCTTCGAAGGTGCCGCCGAAATTCAGGCGCAAGTGATCGCACGTCGCTTGCTCGACTGATCTGTCTGCACAGCAATACCGAAGGCCGCGCCCCAATGCGCGGCCTTTTTCGTTGGAGGGGGCGAGGCTGGCCGTGGGGGCGGCCATCCGCTGCCTCGGGGGCGCGTGCCGCGCCGTTCCCCGAGGCTTGCGCATTCCCCATTGCCTCACCGCCCTTGCCCTGCCAGCATCACGCGGGGAGGATCAGCGATGCGTTGGAAAAATAGGCCGGAAGGCTCGAACTGGGGCGATTTCGGCCCCGAGGATCAACTGGGGCGGCTCAACCTCATCACGCCCGAGAAGGTGCGCCAAGGCATTGCCGAGGTGCGGGACGGGCTGAGTTTCTGCCTCTCGCTGCCCTTGGACTATCCCGGTGGCTCCGGCCTCAATCCGCGCCGCCACCCACCCGTGCTGCGTCCGACGCTTCGGGGCACGTCGGCCAATTTCAACGTCGCGGTGCCGGATGCGCCCGATGTGATCTGTGATGATCTGGCGCTTCTGCACCTCCAATACTCGACCCAGTGGGACAGTTTCGCCCATGTCGGCCAGCGCTTCGATGCGGATGGCGACGGTGTGGCCGAACATGTGTTCTACAACGGGTGGCGCGGCGGGGTGGATGTGGTGGGCCCCGAGAGCATCGAGGGCGCAGGCCCCGGGCCAACTTCTACCTCTTCTGCCAAACGCCTCGGCATCGAGAATTTCGCCGCCCATGGCATTCAGGGGCGGGCGGTGCTCGTGGACCTTCTGAAGCACTTCGGCCCTTCGCGCCGCCTCATCACCGGCCCCGATCTGGCGCTCGCGATGGCGGCGGACGGGGTGCGCGTGGAAAAGGGCGATATGCTGTGCCTCCATACAGGATTTGCCCAAGCGCTTCTGGATGCGGAGAAGGCCCCCTCCGACGATCTCTTGCACAATCAATACGCCGTTCTGGATGGCCGTTGCCCCTATCTGCAAGCCTTCATCCGCGATAGCGGGATTTCGGCGCTCATTGCGGATAACTACGCCGTGGAGGCCTATCCGGCGCGGCCTTGCGACCATGCGGGGCATGATTGCTCGATCCTGCCGCTGCACGAGCTCTGCCTCTTCAAGCTGGGCATTCCTTTGGGCGAGTTGTGGCACCTTACCCCCTTGGCCGCGCATTTGAGTGCCCAAGGTCGCACGCGCTTCTTCCTGACCGCCCCGCCCCTGCGCTTGCCCGGTGCGGTGGGATCGCCCGTTACCCCGATCGCAACGGTCTAGGCCCTTGCGAGGAGGGAAAGATATGTGGCAGTGTCAACTATTATCGGCTGAGTCCGAGCGAGGAGAACGCGCGACATGACCAAACCCTGCATTATCTGCGTAGCGATCACCGGATCTCTGCCGAAGAAGGCCGATAACCCGGCTGTTCCGATCACCGTTTCCGAACAGGTGGAATCGACCCACGAAGCCTTCGAGGCCGGCGCGCGGATCGTGCACGCCCATGTGCGCAACGACGACGAAACCCCCTCCTCGGACCCCGAGAAATTCGCGCGGTTGAAGGAAGGGCTGGAAAAGCACTGCCCCGGCATGATCATCCAGTTCTCCACGGGCGGCCGCTCGGGTGCGGGACAAGCGCGCGGCGCGATGTTGTCTTTGCGCCCCGATATGGCCTCGCTTTCGGTGGGCTCGAACAACTTCCCGACCCGCGTTTACGAGAACCCGCCGGATCTGGTGGACTGGCTCGCCTCCGAGATGAAGACCTACGGTGTTAAGCCCGAGATCGAGGCGTTCGATCTCTCGCATATCCACCAAGCCGCCAAGATGAATGCCGATGGCCGCATTCCGGGCGATATCTATTTGCAATTCGTCATGGGCGTGAAGAACGCGATGCCTGTGGATCGTCCGACGTTCGATTTCTACATCGACACCGTGAAGCGCCTGATGCCGAAAGCGGAATGGTGCGCGGCGGGGATCGGGTCGGGGCAGATCGTTCTGAACGAATGGTCGGTTTCGGCAGGCGGCCATGCGCGCACCGGGCTTGAGGATAACGTGCGGATCGACAAGACCACGCTCGCGCCCTCGAATGCGGCTCTGGTGAAGCGGGTCGTGGAGCTTTGCGACAAGTACGAGCGCCCCGTGGCAACCGTGGCCGAAGCCCGCGCGATGCTGGGACTGAAGGCGGTTTAAGACATCAAGCCAATAGCCTCGGGGAATAGCGCGGCACGCGCCCCCGAGGCAGCAGATGGCCGCCCCATCGGCCAGCCGCTTTGTCACCCGCGCGCGGGGATAAATGCTGGGCGGATTTGGCTGGCATAAAGCGCAGACCACGAAAGATTGCGCGGCTAGCCGCGGCCATCCCCAGCCTCTCTGATTTCACCAGAATTTTCCGCGCCTCAGCGGATAATCACTGCGCGGAAGTCGTTTACATTGGTGCCTGTCGGCCCCGGCGCGAAGATCGCGCCTACGGCATCGAAGGCCCCCCAGGCATCGTGCTTGGCCAAGGCGGCGCTCGGATCAACCCCTGCGGCGCGCATGGCGCGGGCGGTGTCGCCATCCGCGAAGGCGCCTGCGTTTGGTTCCGTGCCGTCGATGCCGTCTGTGTCAGCGGCCAGCGCTGCGATGCCGGAAAGCCCGTCCACTGCGCGAGCGAAGCTCAGAAGGAACTCGGTATTCCTCCCGCCGCGCCCGCCCTCGGCTTTGATCGTCACCGTGGTTTCGCCGCCCGACAGAAGCACAACCGGCGCTTTGAAGGGGCGCGCGCGCGTCACCACTTCGCGGGCCAGCGCGGCATGGACCAAGCCCACATCCCGCGCCTCGCCCTCGATGGCGTCCGAGAGGATTGCCGCCGAAACGCCTGCCGCTTCCGCCACAGCCCCAGCCGCCTCCAAGGAACGCGCCGCCGAGGCCACCACTTGCACGACATTTCCGGCAAAACGCGGATCGTTGGGCATCGGCGGCTCAGGCGAGGTTTCGAGCCATTTGGCCACGGCGGCGGGCAAAACCACGCCATAGGCCGCGGCCAGCGCCAAGGCTTCTGCCTTGCCCACCGCATCCGGCACTGTCGGGCCGGAGGCCACTTGCGCGGGATCATCCCCCGGCACATCCGAGACGATCAGGGAAACCACCCGCGCCGGATGCGCAGCCAAGGCCAAGCGCCCGCCCTTGATCCGGCTCACCTGCTTGCGGATCGCGTTCATCACGCCAATCGGCGCGCCGGAGGCCAAAAGCGCCTTGTTGAGCGCCACCTCATCCTCGAAGGAAAGCCCGTCGGCAGGAGCGGGCAACAACGCCGAGCCACCACCGCACACCAGCGCAATCACCAGATCATCTGCCGTGAGGCCCTCAAGCGCCGCAAAAAGCGCCTCCGAGGCGGCGAGGCCTGCCGCATCCGGCACGGGGTGGGCGGCTTCCATCACGCGGAGGAACTGCGTTTCGCAGGCATAGCCGTAGCGCGTGACCACGACGCCCTCGCACGGCCCCCAAAGCCGCTCGAACGCTGCCGCCATCTGCGCAGCACCTTTGCCCGCGCCGATCACCACGGTGCGCCCTTTGGGGCGTTCGGGCAAATGCGGGGCCAAGGCCTTTTCCGGCTCTGCTGCTGCCACAGCCGCCTCGAACATTGCCACCAGAAGATCCCGATCCCGCGCGTCCATTTTCCCTCTGCAAAAACGAAAGAGGGGGCCGAAGCCCCCTCGGTCGCGCCAACCTTAGCCGCGCCCTTTCCAAGGCACCAGCCAGCGTTCGGCCATGCGGAAGAGAATGTCGATCCCGTAGCCGATGAGGCCGATGAGGATGATCCCCATGATCACGATATCGGTCAGCTGGAAGCGGGAGGCGACCATGATCATCATGCCCACACCCTTTTCAGCCGCCACGAGTTCTGCGGCCACCACCGTGCCCCAGCAGACGCCCATCGCCACACGCGCCCCGGTGAAGATATCGGGCAGCGAATTGGGGATGATCACGTGGCGCATCAACTGCCACTTCGAGGCCCCCAGCGAATAGGCCGCATGCACCTTGGAAATCCGCACGCCCGACACGCCGGATCGCGCCGCAATCGCCATGATCCAAAGGGCTGCGAGGAAGAGGAGGATAATCTTGCCGCTTTCCCCAATCCCCGCCCAGATGATCACCAAGGGGATCAGGGCCAAGGGCGGCACGGGGCGCATGAATTCGACGATCGGGTCGAACCAGCCACGGAACCAGTCGGAAAGGCCCATCGCATAGCCCAAGGGAATGCCGACAATCGCGCCGAGAACAAAGCCCATCACCACGCGATAGAGCGAGAAGCCGAGATGCTCCCAGAGGGTGAAGTTCTGGTAGCCTTCGCGGGCAATCTCGCCCACGCGCGCCACCACAGCTTCGGGGGGCGGCAGCCAGATCGCTTCCATCTGCATGCCCTTTGCAGGCGCGAAATTGAGCGTGCCTTTCTCGGTCATGGTCACGGTGCCATTGGGCACTTCCACCGTCACGCCGGGGCTGATCGGCTGGCCCTCAACGGCTACAACCTTCGCGCCATCCTTGCGCTTCGCATCGTCGTTGCCGTCCCAGATGAGAAGCTTCGAGCGCATCGCGCCAACGCTCATGGCATCGTTCTTGGCAAAGCCCTCGCCCGACTCGGCCACGGGTTCTTCCACGCTCTCGCCCACGCGGAACACGCGGACCTGAACCGAAGCATCGTCTTTCACCCCTGCCCCGTCTTCGACGGTGTAGGTAAAGGCCGTGTCACCGAGGAAGGGCCCCGGCACGTGGACGGGCATCCATTTCGATCCGGTGAACGCGCCCCAGATCAGGAAGATGGTGAGGATCGAAACCACGCTCGCCACCCGATCGGGGCGCACGGCGCTTTCATCCCCGAAGGTCACGGTCTTGAGCGAGGTGAAATCGTGCTTCTCGAACATCTTCTTCATGCCGACGCGGACGATGAAGAACGAAGCGACGAAGATGATAACGTATGCGGAAATCGGGATCATGCTTCGGCTCCTTCGCTGCGGCCCATGATCTCTTCTTCCATGTCCCAGATCATGCCGAGGATTTCTTCACGCTTCTGCGCGAACTCGGGCTCTTTTTTCACGCTGCGCAAATCGCGGGTCACGCCCATATCGGCGAAGGGCAGGCGGTATTCTTTGTGGATACGTCCGGGGCGCGGAGCCATGACGAGAAGCCGTTCACCCAAGAGAAGCGCCTCTTCCACCGAGTGGGTGATGAGGATGATCGTCTTGCCGGTTTCTTTCCAGAGCTTCAGCACCAGCCCCTGCATTTTCTCGCGGGTGAGCGCATCAAGCGCGCCCAAAGGCTCGTCCATCAGGATCACATCGGGATCATTGGCGAGGCAACGGGCCAAGGCCACGCGCTGCTGCATGCCGCCCGACAATTCGTAAACGGCCTTTTCTTTGAAGTCCTTGAGGCCCACCACATCGAGGAGGTGGTCCACAGTGTCTTTCCACTCCACCTCGCGCTGGCCCTTCATGCGCGGGCCGAAACTGACGTTGTCGCGCACGCTCATCCATTCGAACAAGGCGCCCTGCTGGAACACCATGCCGCGTTCCCGCGCAGGCCCCGTCACGCGCTTGCCGTTCAGGCGAATCTGCCCCTCGGTGGGCGCCAGAAAGCCCGCGACAATGTTCAGAAGCGTGGTCTTACCGCAGCCCGACGGCCCCAGCACGCTCAACAACTCGCCTGATTTCAACGTCAGGCTCACGTCTTTCAACGCTTGAACCGACGAGCCGTTCGGCAAGTCGAAGCGCATCGAAACACGATCTATCTCAAGGAAAGCCATACCCGCCCCTTAATCGGAGGCGCTCCAGCCCCCTTCTTCGTAGTCTGATGGAAAACTGAAAAGGCGGGCCACGCGTGCGCGGCCCGCCCTGTCAGGATTAGTTGCCGAGAGCCTTGAGCGGGCCGACGTTTACGGCCGCGTCATAGCTGTCGAGCTTCGAAGGGATCGAGCCCGCATCGACGAAGACCTGCGCCACACCCTGCATGAACGCCTGCGCGCCACCACCGAGCCACTTCGGGCCGAGCTGGTCGGCAACCGACGGGAAGATGAAGGTCGCCATGGTGTCGGCGGTGCCCTGCTCGTCCATACCTGCGTCCTTCGCGATCACCGGGATCATCGCCTTGGCCGCATCGCCACCAGCGTTCCAGACGGCGTTGGCATCAGCCGTCACCTTGAGGAACTTAGCGACCAGATCGGGGTTCTCTGCCACAAACGCTGCCGGAGCGGAGGTCACGTCGAACACGAGAATGCCGAGTTCTTCTTTCTCTGCACCGGTCAGGAGCACGTTACCATGCTCTTTCGCACGGCGAAGCGAGCCACCCCAGCCGCAGAACATATCCACAGCGCCTTGAGCGATTGCTGCTGCGCCATCCGGCGGTGCCATGTTCACGACTTCGAGCGAGCCGAGATCAACGCCGAAGTGCGACATCTGCTTCAGGAAGCCATAGTGCGCTGCGGTGCCGAGCGGCACAGCCACTTTCTTGCCTGCGAGTTCGGCGGCGTTGTCTTTGGTGATTTCGAGGCCCGAGGCCACGACGCAGTTGTCGTTGTCCGAGTAGGACACGGCCACGTCGATGATCTGGAGGTCCTGACCTGCCGAAGTGGCAACCACGAAGGGCGGCACGCCTTGGCTGACGGAGATGTGCACGTCACCCGACGCCATCGCCGCCGACATCGCGGTTCCGGTGTCGAATGCACGCCAGTTCACCTTCACGCCCATCTCGGCGTCATAGGTGCCATTGACCTTGGCAAACTCGAAGGGCATCGGCCATTCGAGGAAGTAACCCACGGTGATCTCGTCGAGCGCCATGGCAGAAGTGCCGCTCAGCATCGCAACAGCGGCAGCAGCGGACATCAGTTTCGTGCGGATCTTCATTCTTTCGTCTCCCTGTAGACGCGGCCCTGGCATCTTTATCTGGCCAGGTGCCTAAATGAGCATTGACGAACAGCCTCTTGCCGTTCCGTCAGCCACCATTCCGACTGCAAATGCCGATTCCGATCAATGTTTTTCTGACCCCCCTTTATGCCTTTTGCGGAACACCGCCGATTATTTCAGCAATCCAGAATTCGATTTTTCTATATTTTTAAGTCAGTTGGAGGCCGGCCAGAAAATTCCACGACAACAGATCACCACAAACTGGCCTTATATCACTTATCGGGGTGGCCCTATTTCCGAACGCATTTCGGCATGAAATAGTAGCAGTAGTCCCCCGCAGTGAACGGGGCGTCATTCCATTCAGCAAAGCGGAGAGCCCCCATGATGGACGGCAAGTTCGACAACGATATCCAAGCCGTCGTGGACGCAGACCGCGCCCATGTCTGGCACCACCTGAGCCAGCACAAACCCTACGAGACCTCCGATCCGCGTATCATCGTGGAAGGCAAGGGGATGCGCGTCTGGGACCAGAAGGGCAAAGAGCACCTCGACGCGGTCTCGGGCGGCGTCTGGACTGTGAACGTGGGCTACGGCCGTGAAAGCATCGCAAATGCCGTGCGCGACCAGATCCTCAAGCTCTGCTACTTCGCAGGCTCCGCAGGCTCGATCCCCGGTGCGATCTTCTCGGAAAAGCTCCTCGAAAAGATGCCCGGCCTCTCGCGCGTCTACTATTGCAACTCCGGCTCGGAAGCGAACGAGAAGGCGTTCAAGATGATCCGCCAGATCGCGCACAAGCGCTATGGCGGCAAGAAGCACAAGATCCTCTACCGTGAGCGCGACTATCACGGCACGACCATCGGCTGCCTCTCGGCGGGCGGTCAGGACGAGCGCAACGCCCAGTATGGGCCGTTCGCTCCCGGCTTCGTGCGTGTGCCGCATTGCCTCGAATACCGCGCCTACCAGCAGGAAGGTGCCGATCTCGAGAACTACGGTGAATGGGCAGCAGACCAGATCGAGAAGGTCATCCTTGCCGAAGGCCCCGATACCGTGGGCGGCCTCTGCCTCGAACCCGTGACCGCAGGCGGCGGCGTGATCGTTCCGCCGAAAGGTTACTGGGAGCGCGTTCAGGAAATCTGCAAGAAATACGATATCCTTCTGCACATCGACGAAGTGGTTTGCGGCGTGGGCCGCACCGGCACTTGGTTCGGTTACCAGCATTACGGCATCAAGCCCGACATGGTGACCATGGCGAAGGGCGTGGCCTCGGGCTATGCCGCCATCGCCTGCCTCGTGACCACCGAAGAGGTGTTCAACATGTTCAAGGATAACGCGGCAGACCCGATGAACTACTTCCGCGACATCTCCACCTTCGGCGGCTGCACGGCAGGCCCGGCGGCGGCTATCGAGAACATGCGCATCATCGAGGACGAGGACCTGCTCGGGAACACCACGAAGATGGGCGACTACATGCTCGACCAGCTGAACGCGCTTTCGGAAAAGCACGCGGTCATCGGCCAAGCGCGCGGCAAGGGCCTCTTCCTCGGCGCAGAACTGGTGAAAGACCGCACCACGCGCGAACCGATGGACGAAGCCAAGGTGCAAGCCGTGGTGCGCGACTGCATGGAGCAAGGCGTGATCATCGGCGCGACCAACCGTTCGCTGCCAGGCCTGAACAACACGCTCTGCTTCTCGCCCGCGCTTATCGCCACCAAGGACGACATCAACCAGATCGTCTCGGCGGTGGATGGCGCATTGGGCCGTGTATTCGGCTGATGTGGATTTAGTGAGGGGCGCTGCCCCTCACACTCCCCGGGATATTTTGAAAGCGAGAGAGGGGCTGCGGCCCCTTTTTTTTGTGTCTGGGTGCAGGGCGGAAGGCCTTGCACCCGATATGATGCACACTTACCATTCCCTCAGGGAACGAGGGAGAGTGCCATGGTTTTGGATGTATCACGGTTCGATCTGAATGCGATCGGAGCGGATTTTATCGAGAACCCGCATCCGGTTTTGCATGCGTTGCGCGCGCAGTCACCGGTGCACCGCAATAGCGACGGGTCGGTTTACCTGACGCGCTATGCGGATGTGGTGAAGGTGTACCAGAGCCGCGATATGCTATCCGACAAGACCGTGGAATTCGGCAAGAAATTCGGCCAGTGCCCGCTTTACAAGCATCATACGACCTCGCTCATTTTCAACGATCCGCCCTATCACACGGTGGTGCGGAAGCTGATTTCGGGGGCATTCACGCCGCGCAAACTGGCGGAGTTCGAGCCCCTGATCGACGGGATCGTCGACCGGCTTCTGGATCGGGTCGAAGAGATGGGGCAACTCGATCTGATCAACGATTTCGCCAAGGTGCTGCCGACCGAGATCATTTCCTTTATGCTCGGCATTCCCGAAGAATACCGCGCGCGGTTGCGGGATTATTCCATCGCGATCCTTGGCGCGCTCGATCCGGTGGTGCCGAAAGAGCGGTTGGAAGCGGGCAATCGGGCGGTAACGGAGTTTTCCGAAATCCTCGACGAGTTGATCAACCATCGCCGCGCCAATCCGGACGGGGCAGCGCAGGGCGAGGTTTTGGAAGCGCTGATTTTCGGCGAACACGAGGGGCGGCGTTTGACGCAGGAGGAGTTGATCCAGAACTGCATTTTCCTCCTGAACGCGGGCCACGAGACCACGACTTCGATGGTGGGCAATTCACTGGGGCTTTTGCTTGATCATCCGGGCGAGCATCGCCAGCTTCTGGAAGTCCCCACTCTGATCGGGTCCGCCGTGGAAGAGTTTCTTCGCGTGGAAAGTCCTTTGCAGATCGGCAACCGCTTGGCCGGCGAAGATATCGAGCTTCAGGATTGCGTGCTGCCCAAGGGCACCTATATCCACACCTCGATTGGCGGGGCCAACCGGGATCCGGCGCAGTTTTCCGAGCCTGACCGCTTCGACATTACCCGCAAGCCGAACCGCCAGATCGCCTTCATCACCGGCATCCACGTGTGCCTGGGCGCGACGCTGGCGCGGGTTGAGGGAAAAATCGCGATTGGAAAATTTGTCGAGCGTTTCCCTAGGCTTGCGCAGACGGGGCCACGCACGCGCCTACCTTTGGCGCGGTTCCGGGGATATACGGCCTTCCCGATTTCGGTGCGCTGATCAGCCGTGCAAGGCGCGGCTGTCGGCGGGGGCATCGTCGCGGTCGTGCTTGCCGTAATCGCGCATCACCGAGACCACTTTCAGCCGGTAACCCTTGAACATTCGGTTGCGTCCGGCGGTCTGGGCGGCGCGGTGTTCGGCCATCTGCCGCCAGTTCTCCAGCGCCGCTTCGTTTTCCCAGAAGGAAAGCGACAGGAGCTTGCCGGGGTTCGTGATACTCTCGAACCGCTCGACCGAGATGAAGCCCGGCACGGTTTCCACGAGCGCCCGCATCTTGGCGGCCATTTCGAGATAGGGGCCCGTCATGCCCTCTTCCGGTTCCACTTCGAAAATCACAGCGATCATCGGTTTTCCTCCTGTTGCGCCCCCTCAGCATTGGGCTTTGCCGCAATCGGCGCAAGCCCTCTCTCCATCAGGCCAGTTGAAAGCTGATGTAAGGCCAGTTAGCGTGGGGCATGGGTATCGCTATCGACACGTTCTTTCTTGATCCAAACGCGCAGGGCACGCTGCAGGCGCGTATCCAGCAGATGATTGCCCAAGGCATTCTGGCGGGCCGCTTTCGGCCGGGCGAAAAGCTGCCCTCGACACGCGCCTTGGCGCAGCATCTGGGCGTGAGCCGGATCACCGTGACGCTCGCCTATACCGAACTTCTGGTCAATGACTATCTCGATGCGAAAGGGCGCTCGGGCTATTACGTGTCGGAAAACGCGCCCGAACCGCTGCCACAACCGGCGCTGATTTCGAAAGCCGATAGCGTGGATTGGGGCCGCGCGATCGGGCAGAAATTCACAGGCGGCGTGACACCGAAGAAGCCGCAGGACTGGGCGCGATACAAATATTCCTTCGTCTACGGGCAGGCCGATCCCACGCTGTTCGATCACGCCATCTGGCGGCTTTGCGCCTTGCAAGCCTTGGGCGCGAAGGATTTCTCGGCGCTCACATCGGACTATTACGACGAGGACGATCCCCTTCTGATCGAGTTTCTCCTGCGCCAGACCCTTCCCCGGCGCGGGATTCTGGCGCGCCCGTCGGAGGTGTTGCTCACGCTTGGCGCGCAGAACGCGCTTTGGCTCACGGCGCAGGTGCTTCTTACGCAGCGGCGCGTCGCAGCCATCGAAGACCCCTGCTATCACGCGCTGCGAGACATTCTGAACCAGTCGCGCTGCCATGTCGTGCCGGTGCCTGTGGATGCCGAAGGCCTACCGCCCGAAGCACTGCCGGATGAGACAGATGTGATCTTCACCACCCCTTCGCACCAATGCCCGACCACCGCCACCATGCCTCTGGCGCGGCGGCAGGCGCTCTTGGCAAAGGCGCGGGATATGGATGCGCTCATCGTCGAGGATGATTACGAATTCGAGATGTCCTTCCTCGGCCCGCCCTCACCTGCCTTGAAGAGCCTCGATCAGGACGGGCGGGTGGTTTATGTGGGTTCCTTCTCGAAATCGGTATTTCCGGGGCTGCGGCTCGGCTACCTCGTGGGCCATGAAAGCTTCATCCGCGAAGCCCGTGCGCTGCGGGCTTCAGTCCTGCGCCATCCTCCCGGATTGATCCAGCGAACGGCCGCCTATTTCCTCTCGCTCGGGCATTACGACGCCCAGATCCGCAAGATGGGCCGGGTGCTTTCCGAACGCCGCCGCGTGATGGAAAAAGCCATTCACGCCCATTGCTTACAGGTTTCCGGCCGGGGTGCGCATGGCGGCTCTTCCTTCTGGATGCAGGCACCAGGGCTCGATTCGGAAGCCCTGGCGCAAGACCTGCGCAATGACGGCGTATTGATCGAACCGGGGCGACCCTTCTTTGCCGATCCCGAACAGGGCGCAGGGCATTTCCGCCTCGCTTACTCCTCGATTCCCTCCGAACGCATCCCCGAAGGTATCGCCCGCATTGCGCGTGCCATCGCTAAGGCGCGGTAACTGGCTCTATCCGGCTACCTGCTCTGGCCCTAACGCCAAGCCCCTTGCACCCCTAGTGTTAGCGCCAATGCCACGCGCAGGGCGCGGCCCCTATTGTCGATCTCACGAGGAGTTCCATCCATGAAAATGACCACCGAAGAAGCCTTCGTGAAGGTCCTGCAACGCCACGGCATCCAGCATGCTTTCGGCATCATCGGCTCGGCTTTCATGCCGATCTCCGACCTCTTCCCCCGCGCGGGCATCCAGTTCTGGGACTGCGCCCATGAAGGTTCGGGCGGTATGATGGCCGATGGCTACACCCGCGCGTCGGGCAAGATGTCGATGATGATCGCGCAGAACGGCCCCGGCATCACCAACTTCGTCACGGCTGTGAAAACCGCCTACTGGAACCACACGCCGCTCCTTCTGGTCACCCCGCAAGCCGCGAACAAGACCATCGGCCAAGGCGGCTTCCAAGAAGTCGAGCAGATGGCGCTCTTCAAGGATATGGTCTGCTATCAGGAAGAGGTTCGCGACCCCTCGCGCGTGGCCGAAGTGCTGAACCGCGTGATCCTGCAGGCAAAGCGCCAGTCCGCCCCCGCCCAGATCAACTTCCCGCGCGATTTCTTCACCCAAGTGATCGACATCGAACTGCCCGCCATCGTCGAATTCGAGCGCCCCTCGGGTGGCGAAGATGCGGTCCAGCGCGCGGCCGATCTTCTGTCCTCCGCCAAGTTCCCCGTGATCCTGAACGGTGCGGGCGTGGTCATCAGTGGTGCAATCCCCGCCTCGATGAAGCTCGCCGAGCGCCTCGATGCGCCGGTTTGCGTGGGCTACCAGCACAATGACGCCTTCCCCGGCTCGCACCCGCTTTTCGCCGGCCCCTTGGGCTACAACGGCTCGAAAGCAGGCATGGAACTGATCGCCAAGGCCGATGTCGTGCTCTGCCTCGGCACCCGCCTCAACCCCTTCTCCACCCTCCCTGGCTACGGCATCGACTACTGGCCGAAAGACGCCAAGATCATTCAGGTCGATATCAACCCCGACCGCATCGGCCTCACCAAGAAGGTCTCCGTGGGCATCGTCGGTGACGCGAAGAAAGTCGCCAAAAGCATCCTCGCACGGCTTGGCGACCACGCAGGTGACGAAGGCCGCGCAGATCGCAAGGCGCTGATTTCCAAAACGAAATCGACTTGGGCGCAGCAGCTTTCCGGCATGGACCACGAGGATGACGATCCGGGCACCAACTGGAACGAACGCGCACGTACCGCCAAGCCCGAATGGATGAGCCCCCGCATGGCATGGCGCGCGATCCAATCGGCGCTCCCGAAAGACGCGATCATCTCGTCCGACATCGGCAACAACTGCGCCATCGGCAACGCCTACCCGAGCTTCGAGGAAGGCCGCAAATACCTCGCACCGGGCCTCTTCGGCCCCTGCGGCTACGGCCTGCCTTCGATCATCGGTGCCAAGATCGGCTGCCCGGATGTGCCCGTGGTGGGCTTCGCAGGTGACGGTGCCTTCGGTATCGCCGTGACCGAACTTACCGCCATTGGCCGCCCCGAGTGGCCCGCGATCACCATGGTCGTGTTCCGCAACTACCAGTGGGGCGCGGAAAAGCGCAACTCCACCCTCTGGTTCGATGACAACTTCGTCGGCACCGAGTTGGATACCAACGTCTCCTATGCCGGCATCGCCCGCGCCTGTGGCCTGCAAGGCGTTCAGGCCAAGTCGATGGACGAGCTGCGCGAAGTGCTGAACAAGGCCATCGAAGACCAGATGAAGCACGGCAAGACCACGCTCATCGAAGCCCTCATCAACCAGGAACTCGGTGAACCCTTCCGCCGTGACGCCATGAAGAAGCCTGTCGAAGTCGCAGGCATCAGCGTGGCGGATATGATCGAGCAAAAGGTCTAAGCTATGGAAGACCCGGCACAAATGCGCGTTCTCGTGCTCAATGCCGGGTCGTCCTCCATCAAGTTCGCTGTGTTCAACGGCGGCCTTCGCGAAGAGATCACCGGCGTTGCGGAAGGCATCGGCGGTGCATCGCGGCTGAAGATCGGTTCCGAAGCGATTGCGGAACCCTTCTTCGATCACCGCTCGGCTCTTACCGCCATTCTGGATGCGCTCCGCCAAAAGGGCTTTGGCCCCGAAACCCTCACTGCAGCAGGGCACCGCGTGGTGCATGGCGGGCGGAAACTCACGCAGCCTGTGCGGATTTCCGGCGATGTGCGCGCCGAAATCGTGGCCTGCTCACCGCTCGCGCCCCTGCACAACCCCCACAGCCTCGCCGCGATCGACACGCTTTCGGCGCTTGTGCCCGATCTGCAGCAATACGCGAGTTTCGACACCTCGTTCCACGCCACCAACCCGGATGTGGCCACCCGCTACGCCATTCCGCGCATGCAGGAGACCAAGGGCATCCGCCGCTACGGCTTCCACGGGTTAAGCTACGCCTCTTGCGTGCGCCGCCTGCCCGAGATTTCCGGCGCGCCCCTGCCCTCGCGTCTTCTGGCCTTCCATTTGGGCAACGGGGCCTCGATCTGCGCGATCAAGAACGGCGCATCGGTTGCCACCACCATGGGCTATTCCCCGCTCGACGGCCTCACCATGGGCACGCGCTCGGGCGGGATCGACGCGAATGCCGTGCTCCGCCTTGTCGAAGACAACGGGCTTGAGCGCACCAAAGCCATTCTCAATCACGAAAGCGGGCTTCTGGGCCTTTCGGGCGGCAAGTCCGATATGCGCAACCTCATGCTCGACGCCTCCGCCGATAGCGCCTTCGCGGTCGAGCATTTCTGCTACTGGACACTCCGGCACGCAGGATCGCTTATTGCCGCGATGGAAGGGCTGGATGCCATCGCCTTCACAGGCGGCATCGGTGAAAACGCCATCGGCGTCCGCGCCCGCATCCTCAGAGGCCTAGAATGGCTCGGCGTGCGGATGAACCCCGATGCCAACCACGCCCGCACCGCGCGGCTTCACGCCGAAAGTTCGAAAATCGCGATCTGGGTCGTGCCCGCCGAAGAAGAGCGCATGATTGCCGCCGATGTGCTTTCCCTCATCGCGGAGGCCGCGTGATGGCTTACGCGCCCATCGCCACGGTCACCGCCGTTGCCGCCACGATATCCTCCACCGTGGCCCCCCGGCTCAGGTCACAAACGGGCCGTTTGAAGCCCTGCAAGAACGGCCCCACCGCCTGCGCGCCTGCCATTTCCTGCGCCAGCTTGTATGCGATATTGCCCGCGTCGAGGTTCGGGAAGATCAGCACATTCGCGTCGCCTTCGCCCATGCCCTTCTTCGCCGCGATACGCGGATTGAGCGCGGCATCAGCCTGCACCGGCCCCATAAAGCCCGTCGCTTCTGCGGCCGCACGCACACGGTCCACACTCGCACCTGCGCCGCTTGCGCCTGTGGAGAAGGAAAGCATCGCCACGCGGGCCGAACCCAGCAATGCTTCGGCCGATTTCGCCGAAGCCATTGCAATTGCGGCCAATTCTTCTGCCGACGGATCAACGTTTACCGCGCAATCGGCAAAGACCATCTCGCGCCCGTCGGGAAATACCATAAGAAAAAACGATGACGATACAGAAACGCCATCTTGCAAACCTATGGCGATAGAGGCCGCTTCGATCACTTTTTTCGTTGGGCTATCGGCGCCTGCCACCATCGCATCGGCTTCGCCTGCGGCGACCATGGCCGCTGCGCGGAACAAAGGCCGCTCCAGCATCCGCCGCGCGATCCCCTCTTTCAGCCCACGCGCCGCAACCAGCGCCGCCACATGCGCCTCGCTCACAGGCGCGAGCGGCACGGGTTCTGCCAAGCCTTCCGCTGCCAGCCGCGCCATGGCCTCTGCCACGCGCGGTTCATCGGCTTCGGGAAACACCACACGCGCTTTCAGCGCCTTTGCAGTAGCGAATGCGGTTTCAAGCACGGATTTTCGCGAATGGGCCATGGGGTCCTCCCTTGGCCTCGAAAGGAGACAGGCATGAGCGACGACGTCAAGATCAACCGCGGGCTCATCGGGGTATACTTCGACCGCTCCGGCATCAGCCATATCGACGGCGCGAAGGGCGAGTTGAGCTATCGCGGCTATTCCATCCATGATCTCGCCACCAAATCCACCTTCGAGGAAGTCTGCTACCTCCTCATGCATGGTGATCTACCGAACGCCGCCCAACTGGCCGAATTCGATGCCGCGCTGAAAGCCGCTCGCCATCTGCCCGCCGAGGTGCATAGCATCATCGCCGCCTGCAAGGATGGCCACCCGATGGATGTGCTCCGCACGGCCGTTTCGGCATTGGCCGCGCTTGAACCCGCCTCGCAGGACGCAAGCCTTGAGTGCTTTACCGCGAACGGCATCCGCCTCACAGCGCAAGTGCCGATGATCATCGCCGCGCATCACGCGATCCGCCAAGGCCGCACACCGGTTGCGCCTGATCCCACCCTCAGCCACGCCGCCAACTGGCTCTGGATGCTGAAGGGCGAAAAACCTTCTGAAGATGCCGCGCGTCTTGCCGATGTGGATTTCATCCTCCACGCCGAACACGGCTCGAACGCCTCATCTTTTGCCGCCCGCGTAACCGTGGGCACCGATGCGAACCTCCACGGTGCGATCGTCACCGCGCTTTCCACGCTCGCAGGCCCCGCGCATGGCGGTGCCGCCGAAGACGTGATGAAGATGGTTCACGAGATCGGCACCCCCGATAACGCCGCAGCCTACGTGAAAGCCAAGCGCGCCGCGAAAGAGCCCGTGACGGGCTTCGGCCACCGCGTTTACCGTGCCGAAGACCCCCGCGCCCGCCACATGCGCGAAGGCGTACGCAAGCTCGGCGAGGAAATGGGCGCGCCCGAATGGTACGCGATCCTGCAAGGCGTTGTGGAAGCGATGAAGCCCTACGCCCGCCACGGCCTCAACGTGAACGTCGATTTCTATTCCGGCGTGATCTACCAGCTCCACGGCATCCCGATGGACCTCTACGTGCCGATCTTCGCCATCGGCCGTATGCCCGGCTGGATAATCCAGTGCATCGAACAGAAGCGCTCGAACATCCTCCTGCGCCCGCTCACACTCTATAACGGGCCGGAGATGCGCGATTACGTCGAGATGGCTCAGCGGTGATCACACTCGGCCTCTCCACAGGCGAACTGGCCTATGCGCTCGCGGCGGTTTTCGTCGCGGGCGTTGTGCGCGGGTTCACGGGCTTTGCCCTCTCGGCGATGATCATGGCGTCGCTCACGCTGATACTGCCGCCTGTGGATCTGTTGCCGGTCTGTGTGCTTCTTGAACTCCTCGCCTCTGCGCTTCTCTTGCCGGGCGGATTTGGCCACGCCGACAAGAAGATGGTCCTCCAGCTTCAAACCGGCGCGCTGATCGGAACGCCGCTCGGCCTCATGCTGACAACCTCGATGCCAGCGGACGCCTCCCGCCTCTTGGCGCAAAGCCTCGTCGCGGTTCTCGCCGTCGTCCAACTGCTGCGGCTGCGTCTACCCGTCTCCGGCTCCGGCCTTGGCACTACGGCCACGGGGATCCTCTCGGGCTTCGTCACGGGCGTTGCCTCAATCGGCGGCATGGTGATCGCGCTTTACACGCTGGCCCGCCAACTGCCGCCCGCTTCGGTGCGCGGCTCGCTTATTCTGGTTATCTTCATCGGCGGCAGCCTCACACTTCTGTGGCAACTCGCCCTCGGTGTTATGACCCAAACAGGTGCCACCCGCGCCGCCGCCTTGGCCATCCCGATGGTCACGGGCGTGCTCGTGGGGCGCGCCTTCTTCACTCCGAAATTCGAGAAATACTACCGCCCCGTCTGCCTGTCGCTCCTGATCGCCCTAGCGGCGTTCGGGATCGCGCGCACGGTGTTCAGCACGGCAGGATAGGGCACAGGGAGAGCGCTATGAACCAACCCAAGATCAACACCTCCCCGAAGGTTTCCGACGAGGTCAAGAAAACGACCTGCTACATGTGCGCCTGCCGCTGCGGCATCAACGTGCACCTGAAAGACGGGCGCGTAGCCTATATCGAAGGCAACCGCGACCATCCGATCAACAAGGGCGTCCTTTGCGCCAAAGGCTCGGCGGGGATCATGCAAGTGAACGCCCCCTCCCGCCTCCGCGCGCCTCTTAAGCGCGTGGGCCCGCGCGGCTCGGGCGAGTTCGAGGAAATCTCGTGGGAGGAAGCGCTTTCGCTCGCCACTTCTTGGCTCAAACCCCTCCGTGAAACCGCCCCCGAAAAGCTCGCCTTCTTCACGGGCCGCGACCAGTCGCAAAGCTTCACAGGCTGGTGGGCGCAAAACTTCGGCACGCCGAATTTCGCGGCTCACGGCGGTTTCTGCTCGGTCAACATGGCCGCTGCCGGCATCTACACGATGGGCGGGGCCTTCTGGGAATTCGGCTCGCCCGACTGGGATCACGCCAAGCTCTTCCTCCTCTTCGGTGTCGCAGAAGACCACGACTCGAACCCGATCAAGATGGGCATGGGCAAGCTGAAAGCGCGCGGCGCGCGGGTGGTTTCGGTCAATCCGGTTCGCACGGGTTACAATGCCGTGGCCGACGACTGGTTCGCCATCACACCGGGCAGCGACGGGCTTCTGGTGCTCTCGCTCATCCACCTCCTTTTGAAAGCGGGCAAGATCGACCTCGATTTCCTCGCCCATTTCACCAACGCCCCTGTGCTACTGGACAGCGACCCGAAATCGCCCACCCACGGCCTCTTCCTCCGCGATCCCGAGGGCCGCCCGCAGGTGATCGACCGCCGCACCGGCAAGCTCGCGCCGTGGGATGGTGAGGGCGTGGAACCGGATCTTTCCGCGACCCACCGCGCCGCTGGCATCACCCACCGCCCCGTGTTCCATGCCTTGGCCGAGCGCTACCTCTCCGAAGACTACGCCCCCGAAGCCGTGGCCCAGCGCACCGGCATTGCCGCCTCGCAAATCCGTGCCCTTGCTGGCGAGATCGCTCGCTGCGCCTTTGATGAAGCCGTCACCATCAACCGCGAATGGACCGATTTCCGCGGTGTCACCCGCCAGACCATGATCGGCCGCCCCGTTGCCATGCACGCCATGCGCGGGGTCTCGGCGCACTCGAACGGCTTCCAGACCGCCCGCGCCATCCACCTCCTGCAATCGCTGATCGGGGCCGTCGAAACCCCCGGCTCGATGCGCTTCAAACCGCCCTATCCGAAGCCCGCCACCGCGCACCCGAAACCGCATTGCAAGGTCACCCCCGGCCAGCCCCTCAATGGCCCGCATCTGGGCTACCCCCAGTCCCCCGCCGATCTCTGCCTCACCCCCGAAGGCACGCCCGCGCGAATCGACAAGGCCTATACATGGGAAAACCCGCTCTCGGCCCACGGCCTCATGCATATGGTGATCTCGAACGCCCATGCAGGCGATCCCTACAAGATCGACACGCTCTTCCTCTACATGGCCAATATGTCGTGGAACTCCTCTATGAATACATCGGGCGTCATGCAGATGCTCTCGGACACCGATGAAAACGGCGACTATGTGATCCCGCGCATCATCTATTCCGATGCCTATAGCTCCGAGATGGTGGCCTATGCCGATCTCGTCCTTCCCGACACGACCTATCTGGAACGGCACGACTGTATCTCGCTTCTCGACCGCCCGATTTCCGAACCGGGCGGCGCTGCCGATGCGATCCGCTACCCCGTAATCCAGCCCGACCGCGACGTGCGCGGCTTCCAATCCGTGCTTCTCGATTTGGGGGCGCGCTTGGGCCTTCCCGCCATGGTCAAGGCTGACGGCTCGCCGAAATTCGCTGACTACGCCGATTACATCGTCAACCACGAGCGCAAGCCCGGCATCGGGCCTTTGCACGGCTTCCGCATGGGCGAAAACGGCGTGCAACACGGGCGCGGTGCGCCCAACGCGGCGCAGATCGACGAATACATCAAGAAAGGTGGCTTCCACGTCAGCCACATCCCCGATGGGGCCGCCTATTTCAAACCGTGGAACCGCGCCTATCAAGATTGGGCCGTTCACATCGGCCTTTATGACAAGCCCGATCCCTACCTGATCCAGCTCTGGGTCGAGCCGCTGCGCCACTTCCAACTGGCCGCCGAAGGCGTCGGCGCGCACCAGCCGCCCGAACACCTCCGCGCGCGGATCAAAACCACGCTCGATCCCCTGCCTGTCTGGTATCCGCCCTTCCTTGATGAGGCAGTGGACCCAGAGGAATTCCCGATCCACGCCCTCACCCAGCGCCCCATGGCCATGTATCACTCATGGGGCACGCAAAACGCGTGGCTCCGCCAGATCCATGGGCATAACCCCCTCTTCGTACCCACCGCACTCTGGGAGGAGCATGGCTTCAAAGATGGCGACTGGGCCCGCGTCACCTCTCCGCATGGCGAAATCGTCGTGCCCGCCGTGAACATGGCCGCGCTCAATTCCCACACCGTCTGGACATGGAACGCCATCGGCAAACGCAAAGGCGCGTGGGCCTTGGCGGAAGATGCCCCCGAAGCCACCAAAGGCTTCCTCCTCAACCACCTGATCCACGAGCTTCTGCCCCCGAAAGGCGATGGCCTGCGCTGGTCGAACTCCGACCCCGTAACGGGCCAAGCGGCGTGGTTCGACCTCCGCGTAAAAATCGCTCGCGCCGATGCGCCCCCGGAAAGCCAGCCCAATCATCCGGCACAGAAATCCCCCGTGGGCCAAGGCCCCGCCAATCTCGCATGGCAGGTTCGGAAATGACCCAGCTTCCCGCTAAAACCGAGCGCAAACTCGGCCTCGTGATCGACCTCGACACCTGCGTCGGCTGCCACGCCTGCGTGGTATCCTGCAAAGGCTGGAACACCGAGAATTACGGCGCGCCGCTTGCGGATACCGATGCCTATGGCGGCAACCCCGTCGGCACCTTCCTCAACCGCGTGCACAGCTATGAGGTGACCACACCCGAAGCCCCGCCGCGCCTCGTGCACTTCCCGAAATCCTGCCTGCATTGCGAGGATGCCCCCTGCGTCACCGTCTGCCCCACCGGCGCCAGCTACAAACGCGTTGAAGACGGCATCGTTCTTGTGAACGAAAGCGCCTGCATCGGCTGCGGCCTCTGCGCTTGGGCCTGCCCTTACGGCGCGCGCGAACTCGACGCCGTCGAGAAGGTGATGAAGAAATGCACCCTCTGCGTTGACCGCATCTATAACGAAAACCTCCCCGAAGAGGACCGCACCCCCGCCTGTGTCCGCACCTGCCCCGCAGGCGCGCGCCACTTCGGCGATTTCGCCGACCCGGACTCGAACGTCTCCCGCCTCACCGCCGAACGCGGTGGCGTCGATCTGATGCCCGAACAGGGCACCAAACCCACCAACAAATACCTCCCCCCGCGCCCGCGCGATGCGCTCCGCGAAGAGGTCGATGTGCTCGCCCCCTTCCTAGCGCCCGTCGCCGAAACCCCCACAGGCTTCCTCGGCTGGCTCGATCGCACCCTTTCCAAACTCCCGGGAGGGCCGAACTGATGCATCCCGCCAAATCCATCATCGCCTTCACCACGCTTTCCGGCCTCGGCTTCGGCCTTCTTTTCTGGCTAGGCTCGGGCCTTGCCGATTTCACAGGCTGGGTCGGCTTCACCTTCCACGTGATCGGTCTCGGCCTCGCGAGCGCTGGCCTCCTCGCCTCCACCCTCCACTTGGGCCATCCCGAACGCGCGCTCCGCGCCTTCACCCAATGGCGCACGAGCTGGCTCTCCCGCGAAGGTCTGGCAGCTGTCGGCGCGCTTACGGCCATGGGCCTTCACACGCTCACCGTGCTGAACGGCACCCCCATCACCGCCTTGGGCTTTCTGGGTGCCGCCCTCAGCTTCGCCACCGTCTTCACCACCTCGATGATCTACGCCCAGTTGAAAACCGTGCCGCGCTGGCACACTTGGGCCACGCCCGCGCTCTTCATGGCACTCTCGCTCGGTGGCGGCGCGCTTCTCGCCGCCCAAACCCAAATCGCGGCCCCCCTCCTCGCCGCCGCCGCCGCGCTCCAACTCCTATGGTGGATGAAAGGCGATCAGGCCTTCCGCCAAAGCGCCACCACGCTCGCCACCGCCACCCGCCTCGGCCCAGGCCAAGTGCGCGCCTTCGAGCCCCCGCACACAGGCACCAATTACCTCATGCAGGAAATGGTCTACCGCGTCGGCCGCCGCCACGCCCGCCGCCTCCGCATCCTCGCGCTGGCCTTGGGCTACGGCCTGCCGCTCGCGCTCCTGATGCTGCCGATGGGCCATATGGCGGCCCTCGTCGCGGTTCTCAGCCACCTCCTCGGCATCCTCGCCTCGCGCTGGCTCTTCTTCGCCGAAGCCGAACATGTCGTCGGCCTCTACTACGGCCGCCCCCAATAACGAAAAGGCGCGAGGAGAACCCCGCGCCTCTTTCATATTGGCCCAAATATCCAAATCTCCGAGGGGAAGGCACAGCCTGACCCGAGATGTCAAGGGCGGCGCAGCCGCTCCGCTTTACGAAACGAATTCGCCCGCCAAACCGGCTTCGATCAGCGCGATGGACTCGTCCAGCCCGTAAAGCGCGATGAACCCGCCAAAGCGCGGCCCGTCCGACGAGCCCAGAAGCACTTCGTAAAGCGCCTTGAACCAGTCCCGAAGCGGCTCGAACCCGTTGAGCTTGCCCACTGCAAACACGATCGACTGCAGGAACTCCTCGTTGCCGAAATCCACCACGGGAAGCGCCTGATCGGGCTGGCCTGCCTGCTGGTTCTTCCGCGCAATAAGATCGAGCGCCACGGCCCCCGCGCAATCCTTCAGCGCCGCTACCAGATCACCTATCGCTGCGCGTTCCTTCTCGTCGGCCAAGCGGAACACCTTCGCGGGCTTCACCTTGTCCTGATAGTAGCGCACGGCAAAACCTGCCGCCGCGTCGAGGTCCGGATGGGTCTCGGGCGAGGCACCCGGTGCGTAGCGGTTTAGGAAGCCCCAAAGCTGGGTCTTGTCCTCAGCCCCGGCCGCGCTCGCGAGGTTCAGAAGCATCCCGAACGGCACCACCATGCCGCTCTTCGGCGGCTCACCGCCGTGGATGTGCCATACCGGGTTATCCACCTGCTGCTCGACCGATTGCAGCGCGAAGGCGTTCAGCTGCTGGTGATACTCGTCCACCGCACGCGGGATCACATCCCAAGACATGCGCTTCGCCGTCTTCGGCTTCTGATACATGAAATACGAAAGCGATTCCGAAGCCGCATAGGTCAGCCACTCGTCAATCGTCAGGCCATTGCCCTTCGATTTCGAGATCTTCTGCCCTTCCGCATCGAGGAACAGCTCGTAGGTGAAGTGGTTCGGCTTCTTGCCACCGAGGATCTCGCAAATGCGGTCATAGATCGGCGTGTTCGTCGAGTGGTCCTTGCCGTACATCTCGAAGTCCACATCCAGCGCCGCCCAGCGCGCGCCAAAGTCGGGCTTCCATTGCAGCTTCACGTTGCCGCCCGTCACAGGCAGGGTCCATTCGCGGCCCGTCTCGTCGTCGAAGGTGATCGTGCCATCCTTGGCGTTCACTTCCTTCATCGGCACGTAAAGCACGCGGCCGGTTTCCGGATGGATCGGCAGGAAGCAGGAATAGGTCTGCTGGCGCTCTTCACGCAGGCTCGCCAGCATCACTTTCATGATCGCGTAATACTTCTCTGTCGCGCGCAGAAGCGTCTCGTCAAACCGGCCCGACTTGTAGAAATCGGTCGCCGAGATGAACTCGTATTCGAAACCGAAGGTGTCGAGGAAGCGGCGCAGCATGGCGTTGTTATGGCCACCGAAGCTGTCGAACTCGCCGAAGGGGTCCGGCACGGCGGTCAGCGGCTTTTGCAGATTCGCATAAAGAAGCTCCTGCTGCGGCACGTTCTCCGGCACTTTCCGCATCCCGTCCATGTCGTCCGAGAAGCAGATGAGCCGAGTCGGGATATCCGAGATCACTTCGAAAGCACGGCGGATCATCGTCGTGCGCGCCACCTCGCCAAAGGTGCCGATATGCGGCAGGCCCGAGGGGCCATAACCGGTTTCGAACAGCACATATCCCTTCTCGGGCGGCGCCTTTTCATAACGTTTCGCCAGCGCACGGGCCTCTTCAAAGGGCCAAGCCTTGGATTTAAGGGCTGCGTCGCGCAAGCTCGTCATGATGGTCTCCGATCGGCAATACTTAGAACGGCCTCGCACCCCATGTGCAGACCGGACACCGCTTCCTATTGAACGGGGCGCGGGGCGTCAATAATCTAGGGGAAACAGTGGCAAGGAGCCGAACCGATGGCCGATCAGATCTCGCACCCCCTCAGCCCTCAGGATTGCCTCGTCGCCATCATGATCGCCGTCTCGCTTTCCGATGAACAGGTCCGCACCGCCGAGCTTCTGAAGATCGAAGGCGCGGTGAACAACCTGCCCGTCTTTGCCGAATACGATATCGACCGGATGCGGATCATGTCGCAAACCGTGCAGGATCTTTTCGCCGAGGAAGAAGGCCTCGATGCGCTCTTCGGCCTCATCCGCGACAACCTCCCCGAGCGGCTCTTCGAAACCGCCTATGCGCTGGCCTGCGACGTGGCCGCCTCCGACGGCACGCTGCGCGAAGCCGAACTGCGGCTCCTCGAAGAAATCCGCTACGAATTGAACATTGACCGCCTCCACGCCGCCGCCATCGAACGCGGCGCACGAGCACGGCACGTGCGGGCGTAAATCGCGCCCGCACCGCCAAAACCTGACCAAACAGGCAAAATTTCAACGCTTTATCAATCAACTGCGACAATATGGGGGGCCTAATCCCCATATTCCCGCCTCATTTCCTCTTGCAGCAGCGCCCCCTCCCCCCTATGTCGATCTCGTGCTGCGACGCAGCGCATCGGCTCCCGCCGGTTTGGTTCACTCCAAATTGGGAGGCCTGACACATGAAGGCATTCGTCATCACCGCAGCTGCGGTTCTTCTCTCCACCACGGCCGCATTCGCGCAAGAAGTCACGCTGCGCTTCCAGCACTTCGTGTCCCCCGCCTCGGCGAACCCCGCCCATTTCATCGAGCCTTGGGCCAAAAAGGTCGAAGCGGAATCGAATGGTCGCATCAAGATCGAGATTTTCCCCTTCATGCAGTTGGGCGGGAAAGCCCCCGAGCAATATGACCTCATCCGCGATGGCGTGATCGACGGCGGCTGGGTCATCCCCTCCTACCAGCCCGGTCGTTTCCCCGAAGCCGAAGCGCTCGAACTGCCGTTCATGGTAACGAAATCCGCCGAAGAGGCCTCCATCGCCGCTTGGGACTACACCCAGAAGCACCTGATGGACGATTTCGCCGATGTGCACGTTTTCGCAGCGCATATGCACGGGCGTGGCCTCGTCTACAAGAAGGGTGAACCGATCGCCAAGGTCGAGGATTTCCAAGGCCTGTCGCTGCGCGGCCCCTCGCGCCCCGCAACGATGCTCCTGAAAAAGCTCGGCGCAACGGCTGTCGGCATGCCTGTGCCCGCCTTCCCCGAAGCGCTTTCCAAGAGCGTGGTTGATGGCGGCGTGATCACCTTCGAGCAGGCGCCTTCGCTGAAGCTGCACGAACTTACCGACAGCCACACCGACGTGGCGGGAGAACAGTCGCTCTACAACCTCTATTTCATCTGGGCGATGAACAAGGCGAAGTATGAAAGCCTGCCCAAAGATCTTAAGAAGGTGATCGACGATAACGCAGGCCTCATGGCCTCCGCATGGGCTGGCCGCGCGCACGACATCGGCGATGCCGAAGGTCGCACCGTTCTCGCCGCCTCGCCGAACAAGGCCGCCGAGCTTTCGGTCGAGGAAACTGCCCGCGTTGCCGCTCTCGGTGCCGAAGTCACCGCCGAGTGGATCACGGAAATGACCGCCAAAGGCCTGCCCGCCGAGGAACTGGTGAACGATGCCCGCGCCGCCGTCGAAGCTGCCCGCGGCAAAGCCACCCAGCCCGCGAACTGATCAGGCTTCGAACTTCATGCGCCCCCGGCCCAGCCGGGGGTGCAGCGTTCCGGCAATCCCCCAAGCCACCCAAAGCCCCGCGCCACAGGCCACGAACACCCCTGTGATCGGCGCGAACAAAAGCACCGCCCAAGCCACACCGGGCGTCACGATCCCCGACACATCGCGGAACGACGAATACACCGCCGACATTTCTGTCCTCTCCGAAGGCTTCACCGCCATCAGGAACGGCAGGCCTCCGGTCACGTCCAAGAGGATCAGGAACCACGAGGCGCACATCGAAGCGATCACGCCCCACCACGGCATCCATTCGCCCAATCCGGCGATGAAAAACAGCCCCCCCGCCATCAGGAACCCCAAACGCACCGCCGCGCGAATGGTCGTCCGCTGGATGCCTTTCAGCATCAAAGGCGTGAGGAACAGCGTGCCATTGGTGATGGAAAGCACGATCCCGCCCACCTGATCCCCCAGCCCGTATTCCACTGCGAAAATCGGCAGATAGACCACGTAAACCCACCACCCGCAGGAGCGGATCACGGCAAAAAGCCAGCCCGCAATCAGGCGCGGCTGCTGGAAGAACCGCTTCAGAAACGCCAAGGGATTGGGCGCAGGGCCCCGCGCTTTGGAAATCAGCTTCCCGTTCCCGAGCCTCAGAACCCAGAAGTTAATCAACAAACCAAACGCCGCGATCCCCGAAATCAGGAAAGGCGCAGGCCGCCACCAGTCCAAGAGGAAAACGCCAAAGATCGGCCCTACCGTCCAGCCCAAGGCCGAATAGAACATCCGCGTGCTCTCGCAACGGCTCAAATCCTGCTTGGCGATAAAATCGAGCACATAGGCATTGAAGCAAACGAAGGTGATCACCGTGGCCAGCGTATTGGCCAGCACCGTCACCACGATCCAATCGGCTCCACCCAGCACAGTCGCGCCCGCGCCGAACACGTAAAGCAGCCCGCCGCTCGTATATAGCCAGCGCCGCGGGATGAAGCGCGCCGCCCAAGGCACCATCAGCCCCGCGAAGAGCGACAAGAGCCCCACCATGAAATAGACACGGCTCACCACCGAGGCATCGCCCAGCGCGCGATACATCTCCAGCGGAAGCACGGAAACCAGCATCCCCCGCGTGATCGCCTCGAAGCCTTGCAACATCGCGAAGCCGCGCACACCGGGCACAGGGGCATGTTTCAACCAAACAGGAATATAACGCGTCGCAGCCATCAGGATCTCCTCCCCCGACCCTGAATCGCCCGCCCCGCGGCCTCTTTGCCGAAAGCGGCGCGTTTGTGTCGTTTTCCCCTGATTGCTCTTTGAAGCGCCTCCCGGAGCGCCGGTCGCTTTCCGGCTTTCTTACCGCCTCTCCCTACGATAAAGACGAAAACCAACAGAAAATGCCGTGTTTCCGGGCGTTTCCTCGCCTATCCAAGCCGGACAAAACTTTTGAACTTCAGGACGATTGCCATGTCAAAGCAGCCAACCCCATTCCGCACGGCTGCTGCCGACGTCGGTGCTTGGTGTCACGCACTCGACCACCGCCTCTGGCCCTTGTGCCGCTCGCTCACCGGCCCCGGCACCCGCGAAACCCTCCGCCTTCTGGCCGAAGAGCTCCCCGGCCTCACGATGCAGGCCGTCCCCTCCGACAGCGCCGCCTTCGACTGGACCGTGCCCGAAGAATGGACCATCTGAGCCGCCTATATCGAAGACGAGGCAGGCAACCGCGTGGTCGATTTCGCGCAGAACAATCTCCATCTCGTCGGCTATTCCGAACCCATCGATACGTGACTTTCCTTGGAAGACCTCCAGCCCTTCCTTTATTCGCTCCCCGAACAGCCCGACGCGATCCCCTACGTCACCTCCTACTATAAGCGCCGCTGGGGCTTCTGCCTCTCGCAGAACCAGCGCGATGCGCTTAAGCCCGGCAAATATCACGTCGTTGTCGATGCCGATCTCGCGCCCAGTGAATTGAACTATTCCGAACTGGTCATCCCCGGAACGTCCGACAAAGAGATTTTCATCTCCACCTATGTTTGCCACCCCTCCATGGCAAATAACGAGCTGTCCGGCCCCGTGGTCACCGCCGCCATCGCCAAATGGCTCGCCTCCCTGCCCGAGCGCCACTACACCTACCGCATCGTCTTCATCCCCGAGACCATCGGCGCGCTCGTCTATCTCAGCAGCAACCTGCCGCACCTCAAAGCCCATGTGCACGCAGGCTTCAACGTCTCCTGCATCGGCGATGACCGCGCCTATTCCTACCTTCCCTCCCGCAACGGCGAAACAGTGTCGGACCGCGTGGCAAAACATGTGCTCACCCACATGGCCCCCGATTACAAAACCTACACGTGGCTCCAGCGCGGCAGCGACGAGCGCCAGTATTGCGCCCCCGGTGTCGATCTGCCGATGGCCACGATCATGCGTTCGAAATTCGGTGAATACCCCAAATACCACACCTCGCTCGACGATCTCGAAAACGTCGTCACCCCCTCCGGTCTCGGTGGCGGTTTCGCCGCCCTCCAGCGCGCGCTCTTGGTGCTCGAAGAGGATTTCATCCCCCGCGTCACCACCTTGGGCGAGCCGCAACTCGGCAAGCGCGGCCTTTACCCGAACGTCTCGGTGAAAGGCTCCGCCGATGGCGTGCGCGTCATGATGAACGTGATCTCCTATTGCGACGGCACCCGCAGCCTTCTCGAAATCGCCGACGTAATCGGCCGCCCCTTCTGGGAACTTTCCGGCCTGATGGGACCACTTCTGAAGGAAGGTCTGATCGTCAAGGAAAGCATGAAACTCGCCTGATCTTTTCGCGCGGGTTAACAGGCAAGCGTCATGACGCTTGCCATACACATGCCATACGCAATCCATACGCTTCGGAAACGGGGTTTCGGCCTGCCGTTAACCAGTCGAAACGGGCCGGAAAATGGTCAACAGAACCGCTCGATACCGGACCATTGCGCGGCCGAATACCGATCCCCATGCGCCCATCCAACAGGCAGGATCGCCTCGATCCGCGCCATGTCCTCGGGGGTTAGATCCAAGGTGCAGCCCCGCACCAACTCTTTGAAATGGCTAACGGATCTCGTACCGGGGATCGGCAGGATATGTTCGCCCCGATGCAGCAGCCACGCCATCGCCAAAGCCGCCGCAGGCACCTCCATCTCCGCCGCCAAGCGCCGGAACCCGTCCGAAATCACGCGATTGGCACGGTAGGCTTCCGGCTGGAAGCGTGGATTTTGCCCTAGAAATGGGAGGGTTGCGGCCACGGCTTGGGGCACCGGATGGTCTGTCAGCATCGAACGCCCCACAGGCGAAAACGCCACGAGGCTCACATACAATTCCGCACAGGCCTGCACCAAACCCAGCTCCGGTGAACGCGTCGCCAGCGAATATTCAGACTGCACAGCCGCCAGATTTGGCCCGCCCACAACAGCTTTGCGGAGGCTCGACGGAGCGATCTCCGAAAACCCGTAAGACCGGATTTTCCCCTTCTTCACAAAGCCTTCCAGCGTCTCGACCACATACTCGATAGGCCGCGCCTCTTCGCGCCGGTGCACGTAGTAAAGCTCGACGCTTTCAATCCCCATCCGCTTCAGCGAGGCATCAAGCGCGCTTTCCAGATACTCCGGCGAATTGTCGAACCGCCGCCCCCGCGCGTCGTTAACGATTCCGCCTTTTGTGCAGATTACAAATTCGTCACGCGCCCCGGGATTGTCCCGCAAGAACTGCCCGATCGCGTTTTCCGACCGCCCCATGCCGTAAATATCCGAGGTATCAATGAAATTCACCCCAGCATCGAGCGCCGCCGCCAAAATGGCGAAACTGTTTTCCTCGGTTGTCGGTCCGTAAAACTCCGCAAATGACATCGCGCCGATCCCCATCGGCGATACTTCAATGCCCGTCCGGCCCAACACCCGCTGCTTCACCGCTTCGCCTCCACTGCATCCACCGCTGCCGCAACAGCCGCTTCAATGCTCAAATCCGAGGTATCCAGCATGACCGCATCTTCCGCAGGCCGCAACGGCGCATCGGCGCGGCCCATATCGCGGGCATCGCGTTCTTTCACTTCGGCCAGAACCTCTTCGAAGGCCTGCGAAATGCCCTTCTCGGAAAGTTCCTTCCAACGCCGCTCCGCCCGCACTTCCGCACTGGCGGTTACGTAAATCTTAACTTCTGCTTCGGGGCAGATCACCGTTCCGATGTCCCGCCCATCCAGAACAGCACCGCCCTCACGCCGCGCGAACTCCTTCTGGAATGCCACCAGAGCCGCCCGAACCGCAGGAATAGCCGCCACACGGCTCGCCGCCTGCGCCACCTCGGGCGTCCGCAAACCATCTGCCGCCAAGTCCTCGGGCGTCAAGGCGCGCGCCGCTGCAAGAGGATCGCCGCCCTTCGCGCCAACGGCTCTATAAAGCAGCCCCGTATCGAGATACGCAAACCCGAAATGTGCCGCTAACGCCTTGGAAATAGTGCCTTTTCCAGCCGCCGCAGGCCCGTCGATGGCTACTGTGAACGCCATCTCAAACCCTCTCGATATCCGCGCCGAGGCCTCCCATCAGGCCTTCGAAAATCGGGAAAGAGGTCGCAATCGGGCTGCCATCATCCACCCGCATCGGCTTCTCGCTGGCCATGCCCATCACGAGGAAGGACATCGCGATCCGGTGGTCGAGATGGCTCACCGTCTCCACGCCCCCCGGCACATTGCCATGCCCGCGCCCGTGCACGATCCACCAATCCGGCCCGTCTTCCACTTCGATGCCCGCCAAGCGCAACCCATCCGCCATAGCGGCGATACGGTCGCTTTCCTTAACACGAAGTTCCTTCACCCCGCGCATCACCGTGGCCCCTTCGGCAAAGGCCGCAACGACCGAGAGCACCGGATATTCGTCGATCATCGACGCCGCACGCTCGGGCGGCACCTCGATGCCTTTCAGGTTCGGTGAGAACCGCGCCCGCAAATCCGCCGCAGGCTCACCGCCCTCTTCGCGGAGGTTCTCGTAGGTCAGGTCCGCGCCCATCTCGCGCAGCGTCTCGAAAAGGCCCGCGCGGGTGGGGTTCAAGCCGATATTCGGCACCAGCACATCCGATCCGGGCACGATGAGTGCCGCACAAACCGGGAAAGCCGCCGAAGATGGATCACGAGGTACATCAATGGTTTGCGGCTTCAATTCAGGCTGCCCAGTCAGCGTAATGACGCGGCCTTCCTCGGTTTCCATCGTGGTAATCTCAGCCCCGAAGCCCGCAAGCATCCGCTCGGAATGGTCGCGCGTGGCTTCCTTTTCGATCACCACCGTTTGCCCCGGCGCGTTCAACCCCGCGAGCAGTACCGCCGATTTCACCTGCGCCGAAGGCACTGGAACCGTGTAACGCACCGGAACCGGATCAGCGGCACCAACGATGGTCATCGGCAGGCGCCCGCCCGTGCGGCCATAGGCCTTCGCACCAAAGAGCGCCAAGGGATCGGTCACGCGGCCCATCGGGCGCTTGCGGAGCGAGGCATCGCCCGTGAAGGTCGCCGTGATCGGTGAGGTCGCCATCGCCCCCATGATGAGGCGCACACCGGTGCCCGCATTGCCGCAGTCAATCACGTCCGCAGGTTCGGCAAACCCGCCCACGCCCACACCATGCACGTGCCACGTGTCGCCCTTCTTTTCCACGGTCGCCCCGAAGGCGCGCATGGCTTTCGCGGTGTCCAGCACGTCTTGCCCTTCGAGAAGGCCGCGCACCTTGGTTTCGCCCACGGCCATCGCGCCGAGGATCAGCGAACGGTGGCTGATCGACTTGTCGCCCGGCACATGCGCCTCCCCCTTCAGGGGGCCGCATTTGCGGGACATCATCGGAATAGGATCGCCGTGGCCAGACATCGAAAAGCTCCTTGAAAGCATCCGCACCCGATTATCCAAATCGCCGCGCCCCGTCCACAGGCTTCCCTGACTCTCCCAATTGCACTACCTTAGCGCGAGTAATACTCGCCCATTGGGGAGGCCGCTATGAAACCGATCACCGACATTCTCGCCAACGGCACCCGCCGCCACTTCCAGCCGCCCCGCACCCGCGCCGAGAACGATCCCGAGAGCGGCATGCAGGCGCGATTGGCCAAGCTCGTGGGCTTCGTGGCCTTCGCCCTGCCGATCGTGCTGATGTTGGGCGCGGCCAACGGAAGCTGCATGCGCGACAGTATCAGCCACTTCTATTACGCCCAGTTTCTCGGGCCGATCTTCGTGGGCATGCTCTCGTTTATCGGTGGGTTCCTCATCGCCTATCGCGGCGAGCATTGGTTGGAAAACCGGGGCGCAACCCTCGCGGGCCTCGGGGCCTTTGGCGTTGCGGTGCTGCCCACAACGGGGAACGGCTGCGAGATGGCCACTGGCCGATTGTTCCGGACCTTCGCAACGCTCGATGAAAACGGCCTGCCCATTATCGTCGAAGGCCGCAACGCGTTCGAACTATTCTCCCGCGTTCACCATCTGCATACGATCGCGGCTGCTCTGGTCTTCGGGCTTCTGGCGCTCTTCATCCTCGTGGTCCTGCGCCGCGTGGTGCCGGAACGCCATGAGCATAACGGCGAGATCATCCCGACGAAACGCAAGCGCAACGTGCTTTACAGCCTCTGCGGCGGGGCAATCCTGCTGTGCATTGCACTCCTCGGGGCCAAGCAAATGGCCTCCGAGGCGTTCCTCGTAAAATGGAACACCCTCAATCTGACCTTCGTTTTCGAGGCAATCGCGCTTTGGGCATTCGGGATCGCATGGCTCGCGAAAGGCCGCCAGTTCGAAGAGTTGAACGACCCGTCCGAGAGGGATCAGTGGCGGCGGAACGTGAGGTAGTGCGGTGTGCGCCCCTCGCGCAATGCCTTCTGCTCGTAGCGGGTCGAGATCCAGTCCGACCACGGCTTCCGCCAGTCTTCCGGCCCTTCGGCCAGCCACTCGAACCCGGCCCGCGGCACCTCTTCCAAGGTCTGGCGCACGTAGTCGGGAATATCCGTGGCCACGCGGAAAATCGCCCCCGGCTTCATCACGCGGTGCAAGGGCTGAAGATGCTCCGGCGTCACGAAACGGCGGCGATGGTGGCGCGCCTTGGGCCAAGGATCGGGATAGAGCAGGAACGCCTTGTCGATGCATTGATCGGGCAGCACTTCGCATAGCTCGCGCACATCCCAAGCATGGATCCGGATACGCTCTTCAAGCCCCGCATCCTCGATCTTGGCCAGCGCCATCGCCACACCATTCAGGAAGGGTTCACAGCCGATAATGCCCACCTCGGGGTAAGTCTCGGCCATATGCGCCATATGCTCGCCACCACCAAACCCGACCTCGAGCCATGTCTCGCGGCCCGGAAAAATCGCGCCAACATCCAGCGGCGTCCGCTCCGGGTTCTCCTCCAGTGTCACTGTACCGGGCGAGAGCTTTGGCAACAGCTCTTCCACGAGCCGCTTCTGGCGGTCGCGCAGGGTCTTGCCGTGGATACGGCCATAGAAGTTGCGCCAAGGCGCGCCGGAGGGGTGATGATCTTTATCGCTCATGCGCGGCCTCCTAGCCCAGCTACCGCGCTGACGCAATCCGTGCGGTGCAAGGAGGCCAGGCCTGCAATGTGGAAAATCGAAAACCAAGTGCCACTCAAATTGTGATGGCTACCGATCAAGGCGCAGGATCACCGCCCTGCATCTCTTGGAAAGCCGCTTCCATCTGGGAAATCGCCGCCGAGATATCCTGTTCCGTCAGGTAGAACCCCTGAACCCGCACGATCGGCAAATGAAGCTCGGTGCCCTCGGCACCTTCGGAAATCAGGCTTCCGTGCAGTTCGAGCACTTGGGTCGGCGGGAATACCGTTGTCTCGGAATTCCCCCGTAGCAAAATCCGCACCTGCCATTCGCTCCCCTCGAAAGCCCGCAAATGCAGCGCTTCGCCTTCGCGGATTTCACGGCTCCACCCTGCCTGCCGCAGGGCCATTGCCACATCCCGACGTGTGATATGGCGTGGAGAGATGCCGCCCAAACGGCGCCTCTCTTCTAGCCAACGGGCCATCGCCTCTTGGCGGCGTAGCTCGGTTTCAGTCGCAGGAAGCAAAGGGGCGGGCGCAGTTGACCCGCGCCCGCCCCTTCCGAAAATCTTTGCGAGAAACCGCATCAGAGCGCCTTTTTCAGGGCCTCCACGAGGTCCGTTTTTTCCCACGAGAACCCGCCATCCGCTTCCGGCGCGCGGCCGAAGTGGCCGTAAGCCGCCGTGCGCTGGTAGATCGGACGGTTCAGTTGCAGCGTTTCGCGAATGCCTCGCGGGGTGAGGTCCATCACCTTCGGGATCGCCACTTCGATTGCCGCCGCATCGGCCGAACCCGTGCCATGGGTATCCACGTAGATCGACAGGGGCTTGGCCACACCGATCGCGTAGGACACCTGAATGGTGCAACGCTCTGCAAGGCCGGCCGCAACCACGTTCTTCGCCAAATAGCGCGCTGCATAAGCTGCCGAACGGTCAACCTTCGTCGGATCTTTCCCCGAGAATGCGCCGCCACCATGCGGAGCCGCGCCACCGTAGGTATCCACGATTATCTTGCGGCCCGTGAGGCCCGCGTCCCCATCGGGGCCGCCGATCACGAAGGTGCCCGTGGGGTTTACGTGCCATTCGGTCTTCTTGGTGATCCAGCCCTCGGGCAGGATTTCACGGATATAGGGTTCGACGATCCCGCGGATCACCTTGGAAGTCTGGCGCTTGAACGCATGCTGGGTGGAAAGCACGATGGAGGTCACTTCCACGGGCTTGCCATCCACATAACGCAGCGAGATCTGCGATTTGGCATCCGGCCCGAGCGTCGGCTCGGTGCCGTTCTTCCGCACTTCCGCAAGGCGGCGCAGGATTGCGTGGGAATACTGGATCGGAGCCGGCATCAACTCGGGCGTTTCGGTCGTGGCGTAACCGAACATGATGCCCTGATCGCCTGCGCCGTCACGGTCCACACCCTGAGCGATATGGGCGGATTGCTGGTGCAGGTAGTTATGAACGCGGATCTTTTCCCAATGGAACTTCTTCTGCTCATAGCCGATGTCGCGCACGCATTCGCGCACGATGCCTTCGACCTGATCCATCATGGCCTTGGTCTTTTCTTTCGACGAAAGACCGACCTCGCCACCAACCACAACGCGGTTGGTCGTGGCAAAGGTTTCGCAAGCGACGCGCGCATTCGGCTCTTCGCGCAGGAATGCATCAAGAACGGCGTCGGAAATTCGATCACAAACTTTGTCAGGATGCCCTTCGGAAACGGATTCCGAGGTAAAAATGTAGTTCTGTCTGGACATGAAAGGCGCTCCATTGGGGTTAACCTGCCACGCCAGGAAGCCGTTGTGGCAGGGGTTGGGTCTCGTTATGCCTCCTAACGGCTCAGGTCAATCGCCGCCTTAGAACGAAGGACGAGATCAGAGAAAAGAGAATCAGGAATGCAACAGGTGCGTCCCCGGTGCGCGCGTAAAGCGTCTTTGGTTTGGCCGCAGGAAGCGGTGCGTCGATCCATCCGGCCGTGTTGAGCGCGATCTCAGCTGTCACGCGCCCTTCCGCGTCGATCATCGCCGAAACGCCCGTGTTGGCCACCCGAACCATCGGCAGGCCCTGCTCGATGGCGCGGAACCGCGCTTGTACGAGGTGCTGATAAGGGCCGGAAATCTCGCCGAACCAGCCATCGTTGGTGATCTGGACAAGGAAGTCGGGGCGGGCAGGTGCTGCGTTCACATCATGGGCGAATACCGCCTCATAGCAGATCAGCGGCAGGCCCATGCCAAAGCGCGGCCCGAAATCCATCAAGGCAGGCGCCGGCCCACCCGAATACCCCTGCCCTTCCGACGCCGCGAAACCGTAAATCCCGAACCGCGCCATAAACTCACCGAAGGGAACGTATTCGCCAAAGGGCACCAAATGGTGCTTGTCGTAGAGCGCGCGCTGTTTACCATCCGGGCCAATGAGCACAGCGGAGTTCATCAAGCGCATACCCTCGTAGCGCTGAATGCCCAGCAAAAGCGGCGCTCCCGCTGCTTGCCCGATATAGGCCAACATCTCATCCGCATCTTCCAAAAGGATCGGGACCGCCGTTTCGGGCCAGACGATCAGATCGGGGCGCGGCCCGCCTGCGGCACTCCCCTCGGCCGTAAAGCGCACCTGCCTGTCGAAGAAGGTGCGGGCCATTTCGGGGTCCCACTTCAGCTTTTGTGTGGCATTGGGCTGGATAAGGCGCACCACAGGAGCATCGAGAGCGGTTTTCTCGGTAGACGCCGGAAGCGGCACCAGAAACAGGGCCAGCGATGCAACGCAAAGCGCTTTCAGGGGCCGCGACCGGGAAAGCACTCCGAGAGCAACCGAAACCAAGAGCAACCACTGGAGCCCATGCACACCCCAAAGGGCTGTCGTCTGGGCCACCCAGCCGCCAATCAGCCCGTGCGCTGGCATAGCCCATGGAAAGCCTGTGAACACGTAGGCGCGAAGCAATTCCACACCCACGAAACTGTTGGCCAGAACGAGGGCAGGCACCGCGCCATTTCGGGGGGCGATCCAACGGGCCAAAGCGAACGCACCGCCCCAGAAAAGGGCAAGCCCCGCCGCCATGAACACCAAGGCAAACGGCGCCATCCAGCCGTAGATTTCCGGCTCGATCATGAAGGGTTCGACAATCCAGACCAGCGCAACAGCGAAATGTCCCACGCCGAAAGCCCAGCCGATCAGCGCAGCAGTCTTGGGATTTTTCGCACCGGCCCAAATCCAAACGGCCAAGGCCAATCCGACAAGGAGTGCAGGCACCCAGATCAAAGGTGCCTGACCGAGTGCCGCCAACACGCCTGCGATCACCGCCAGACCAAAGCGTTGCGCGCCTCCGTTAGGAAGGCGCAACCGCTCAGGCGGCATCCCGTGCTCCGTTCAACCGAACCCGCAACCGCTTGATCCGGCGGGGATCGGCATCCACCACCTCGAACTCGGGGCCGGATGGGTGTTTAACCACCTCGCCGCGCGCGGGCACTCGGCCCGCCAGCATGAAGACGAGACCCCCGAGAGTGTCGATCTCTTCTTCATCGACATCCTCATGCTCCGTAAGCGAATGCCCGATCTCGGCTTCGAATTCTTCCAGCGGGGTTTTGGCCAAGGCGAGCCACTGACCGGGCTTTTCTTCGCTCCAGTAGCTGTCGTCCTCGGTGTCGTGCTCGTCCTCGATTTCACCGATGACCTGTTCGATCAGGTCCTCGATGGTCACAAGCCCGTCGACACCGCCATATTCATCAATCACCAGCGCCATATGCCGACGCTCGCTTTGCATCTTCTGCAAGAGCACGCCGATAGACATGGACGGCGGAACGAAAAGCAGCGGCCTCAACATGGATTTCAGCGTGAACCGGGCACCATTCGAGGAATTGAACCCATGCTTCAAGGCAAAATCCTTGAGGTGCACCAAGCCTTGCGGGCTATCCAACGTGCCTTTGTAAACGGGGACACGGGTCAGGCCGCTTTCGCGAAATACCTCGACCAACTCCTCTTTGGAGATGCCCATCGGCACGGCGATAATATCTGCCTTTGGAATGGCGACATCTTCAACGCGCATACGCCGCAAGTTGCCTATGCCGAGCGACGCACTGGGCGTGCCAAGGCGCGGTTGCGGAGCCGGTGCTGCCTCGCCTGTATCAGACGGGCTCAAAGCCCCGATAATTCGGCGAAAAAACCCACCCTGCCTCGAACTCTCCGAAGTGTCTTCCGGTTGCGCGCTTTGCGCTGCCTCAGAAGAACCGTCTATGCTGTCGCCCATGATCCCTTTCCGTGTTGGCGGGAGCTATTTCCCGTCATCCTCATTATATGGGTCTGCAATTCCCATTTTGCCAAGTATCTCGGTTTCAATACTTTCCATCAAGTGAGCGTCTTTCTCTCTCACGTGATCAAATCCAAGCAAATGCATGGTTCCATGCACCAAGAGGTGCAGAACATGTGCGTCGAAGCTTTTGTTCTGGGCCTCGGCTTCGCGCTGGCATGTCTCGTAGGCAATCGCGATATCGCCAAGCTCGAGGCCGAAGGGGTCTTCGGGATCGAATTCTGGCAGGAACGGCTCTTCGCCATCTTCCTCCGCGCCCCGTTCTTCGGATGGCCACGAGAGCACATTGGTCGGCGTCGGCTTGCCGCGAAATTCGGTGTTCAGTTCGGCAATGCGGGCGTCGTCACAGCCCATGACGGCTGCTTCGATCTCGTCGCTATCCAAATCGAAATGCGCCATCACAGCGTGAAAAGCCTTGTCGGCCAACTCTGCCAGATGCGCCTCGTCCCAAGCGCCACATTCGATGATCGTATCTACTGCCATTCCAGCCTCTTACGCGGCACGCATGGAAAGCGAAAGCGAAACCTGTGCGCCAACTTCTTTGCAGCAATAGAGCAAATCAACCGATTGACGGCGTGTCTGCCTCGTAGGCTTCGATGATCGCAGCGACCAGAGGATGGCGAACCACGTCTTTCGAGGTGAAGTAATTGAAGCTGAGCGCAGGGATCGACTTCAGCAACCGTTCGGCATCCCCAAGCCCCGAAGAAACTCCACGCGGAAGGTCGATCTGGGTACGGTCTCCCGTGATCACCATCCGCGATCCTTCGCCGAGGCGCGTGAGGAACATCTTCATCTGCATCGAAGTGGCGTTCTGGGCTTCATCGAGGACGATGAAAGCATTCGAGAGCGTCCGGCCACGCATAAAGGCCAGCGGCGCGATCTCGATGCGCTTTTCCTCGATCAGCTTGGCCACTTGCTTGCCCGGCAGGCAATCGCTGAGCGCGTCGTATAGCGGCTGCATGTAGGGATCGACTTTTTCCTTCATGTCGCCGGGCAGATAACCGAGCTTCTCGCCCGCCTCGACCGCCGGACGCGACAAGATGATCTTGTCCACTTGCCCCGTGATGAACATGCTGACGCCGACAGCGACAGCGAGATAGGTTTTCCCCGTGCCCGCCGGCCCGATGCCGAAGCAAAGCTCGTGCTTGAAAAGGTTTTGTACATAGGCCTTCTGCGCTTCTGTGCGCGGCTCGATCAGCTTTCGGCGGGTCTTGATCTCGACAGGTCCGCCACGGAACATCTCGAGCTGATCGCCCGGCTGGATGCCTGTGCCTTTTTCCGAGGCCCCCATACGGAGTTCCCGATCTATGTCGCCAGTCTCCAGATCTTTGCCCGCTTCCAAACGCTCGTAGAGTGATTCCAGCACCAGCTTGGCCTCGGCGATGGCTGGCTCTTCGCCCATGACCGCCAATTGATTGCCACGCCTCAGGATCTGAACCGACAGTTTTTGCTCTATTGCAGCAAGATTTCGATCGTACTGGCCGCAAAGATCTATCAGCAGTCTGTTGTCCGGAAACTCAAGGCGCACTTCTTTGAGGGGTATGGCCTCGGCGAGCGGGGGCGGAAGGACTGTGGCAGACAATCAGATCTCCTTCTACAAGCTTATGTATCCATGGTGCCAACGAGCACTAACTCTGGCAAGACCTCATCGCACTTCCCTCCCAAAGAATAGAAAACGGGCTGCGGAGTTTTTGTCCGCAGCCCATTTTTTGATCGACTGATAGCTTACAGCGGGTCGTTGATCGTTTGCGTGCCTTTGTAGGGGCCAATCGCCGTGTTCGGCGGAGCTGCATCGGAGCAAACCGGCTTGCCCTAGGGATCAAGGCGCATGGAGAGGTAGCCTTCCACACCGTCATCGATGATCCAGTGATCACAGCCGTTGGGATCAACCCAGATGCCTGCGGTCATGGTCGAGAGGTGGTGCGAGCGGAAGCCGTAGTCTTGCGTCTTGTCGGTGTGCACACGACCGCCACCGCCCTCGCCTCAAGCCGATACCAGTGCCACTGCGCCGAGAAGAGAGATCAATTTCACAGTTTTCATTTTTCTTCCCCTCAGCGGATGCAAATGATCTTGACGCGGCGGTTCTGCGCCATGCCGGACGCCGAATTATTCGGCTTTTTGGGCATACGCTCACCGTATCCACGCACGTCGATCACCTTTGCGCCGACACTTGCCGCCACAGCGGCCACAGCGTTGGCTCGATTGTAGCTCAGGCGCATGTTATATTCATCGGAGGCGCGTGCATCGGTGTGGCCGGCAATGATGTAGGCACGCGAATTCGCGGACGAGAAGAAGTTCGCGAGGTTCTGGCGGCCACCTGCGGACAGCTTGTAGCTGTTGGTCGCGAAGTATTGGTCGGTGTTCATCACACCACAGACATTCGCACGGTGGCAGACCGGGATGCCCTGGCGGTTGACGTGATTCGACATATAGCCTTCGAAGCCATCGTCCATCACCCAGTGTTCGCATCCATCCGGGTCGACCCAGACAGTCGGAGCGTAACGCTCACCGGTGGCTTTACCATCATTATCCAAAAGACGCCCGAACAGCCCATCCTGGGCTAGCGCGGTGCTAGACGTGAAGATGCCCATAACAAGCGAGACAGCGGCAGCAGCCGTCATGAACTTGCGGGCGAAGTTAGCGTGATGTCCCACAGCTACGACCCTATTGTTATTTCCCCCTGAGCAAGAAATATACCCTAAAGCATATATTTCCCAACACGAATTTGAGTTTGAAGGAAATTTTGGCCTGTGTGAAGTGCTATTTGGGTAGGATCGGCCCGCTCAGACTAACTTTGTCCGCCCTCGCGGCAAGTTCACATCAGAATTGCCGAAAGCGAGTTCGGGCCAGCTCCAGTCACCCGCACGCGCTTCAGATCACCGACTTTAATTTCATCCGCAGTAATATGAACGGCATGAAGATGATCGGATTTACCCACCATTTGCCCCAGCTGGCGTCCGGCTTTCTCGAAAAGCACGTTAACATCCTTGCCGACCATGGAATCCAATGAGGCGCGCTGCATCTGGTTGATCAGCTCCTGGAGCCGATACAAACGCTCGTCGGCAACCTCGTCGGGAAGGCAAGGGCGTTCCGCCGCAGGTGTTCCGGGCCTTGCCGAGTATTTGAACGTATAGGCCGCGCCGAACTTAACTTCCCGGATCAGTGCCAGTGTATCTTCAAAATCCTGCTCTGATTCTTCGGGGAAACCAGCAATAAAATCAGAGGTTAGAAGGATGTCCGGTCGCACCATCCGAAGGCGCTCGATCAGGCGGAGATATTCTTCAGCCGTATGGCCACGGTTCATTCGCTTGAGAACCCGGTCCGCCCCTGACTGCACCGGAAGATGGAGATAGGGCATGAGCTTCTCCACCTCGCCATGCGCAGCGATCAGATCATCATCCATGTCGCGCGGGTGGCTAGTGGTGTAACGGATCCGCTGGAGCCCATCGATTTTCGCCAGCTCGCGGATGAGGCGGGCAAGGCTCCAGATGCCGCCGTCGCCTTCGCCATGATAGGCGTTCACGTTCTGGCCAAGCAAGGTAATGTCCTTGACCCCACGCTCCACAAGATCGCGCGCTTCGTTCAGAACTCGCGCCGCCGGCCGGCTGACTTCGGCGCCACGCGTGTAAGGCACAACGCAAAAGGCGCAGAATTTGTCGCACCCTTCCTGCACTGTCAGGAATGCCGTCGGCCCCCGCGCCGCTTTGGGGCGATCCGCGAGATGCTCGAACTTGTCTTCCTCGGGGAAATCCGTGTCGACCGCCTTTTCGCCCTTCCGTGCCTTTGCCTCAAGCTCGGGAAGCCGGTGGTAGGCCTGTGGCCCGATAACCAGATCGACCATCGGCGCGCGCGACAGGATTTCTTTTCCCTCGGCTTGAGCCACACAACCGGTGACCGCGATCTTGAGGTCGGGGTTCTCATCCTTCAAGTGCCGCAGGCGGCCCAACTCGTGATAAACCTTCTCGGCAGCACGCTCGCGAATGTGGCAAGTGTTCAGCAGAATCATATCCGCATTTTCGGCGGTTTCGGTCTGGACGTAACCTTTGCCACCCATGGCCTCGGCCATACGCTCGCTGTCATAGACATTCATCTGGCAGCCATAGGTCTTGATGAAGAGCTTCTTTGGCTCAGTCATGGCGGTGTCCTCATTCGGAAAGCAGTCCTTCACTTATCCTTTAGCGCCTTGCCTTGCAATGCATCGGGATATACCCGACTTTGAAGCAAGAAATTTCGAGGCGACGACATGCGCTATACGAGCATCAGCGATTTCTTGAGCAAGAGCAGAAACGCGCTCCTCAAGGGCCCGATTGCGATGATCTTCTGTGAAGACGACGTCGAAATCGACTCGACTGTGCGCCATCACTTTTCTTGCGGCTTCACGCATGTCTTGCTGTTTGCCGAGCCGGAGTATGCCGTCAGTGACGACGTTGCCGAAAAAGTGCACCGCATTGATTTCGGCCTCCCCACGCCGGAAACGCTGACCGCCGCGGTCAATGCGTTGAATGAGGCCAGTCCAGGTGTCTGGATGTATTTCTGCTATAATGCGGAGTATCTTTTCTATCCGTTCTCCGCGAAACGGACCGTCGGAGAGATGCTGTCGTTCCATACTGAAGAACGCCGCGACGCCATGTTGACCTATGTGGTCGATCTCTATGCAGGCGACCTTTACCAATTCCCGAATGGTGTATCCTTGGAAGACGCCTATCTCGACAAGTCAGGGTATTATGCACTCGCCCGACCTGATCTGAGCAATCATAGTTTCCCGAAAGAACGTCAGCTCGACTTTTTCGGCGGCTTGAGATGGCGTTATGAAGAGCACATTCCGCCCGCCCGCAGAAAGATCGACCGTATCGCCATTTTCAGATCGAAGCCCGGGCTGGCATTGCGGATGGATCACACGTTCAACGACGAAGAATACAATACTTACGCCTGCCCGTGGCACCACAATCTGACTGCTGCGATCTGCTCTTTCCGGACGGCAAAAGCCTTGAAGCGAAATCCGGGGTCAACCTTCGATATTGAAACCTTCAAATGGCACAACTCGACCCCGTTCCAGTGGCACTCCCGCCAATTCCTGGACCTTGGCTTGATGGAACCTGGCCAGTGGTTCTAACTCAGCGCGCTCTGCGGAGCGGGCTCGACACCTGAAGGCATGAATGCAAAAGGCCGGTGGGACAGTATCTCTACCGGCCTTTCCAATTCAAAGGGCGATTATTTTTCCCAGCGCCCCGAGAAACCTTCCGGAATCTGGAGGATGTCGCGCCCGAGTTCATCGACCCGTCGCCGACCGCAAAGGGCCATCGAGACGTCCATTTCCTTTTGGATGACTTCCAGAGCCTTCGTGACGCCTGCTTCCCCCATGGCTCCCAAGCCATAGATGAAGGCGCGTCCGATCCAAGTGCCTTTGGCGCCCATCGAAACGGCCTTCAACACATCCTGCCCCGAGCGCACACCACTATCGAGGTGCACTTCGATCTTGTCACCGACGGCGTCGAGGATCGGGCCCAGCGCTTTGATTGAAGAAATCGCGCCGTCAAGTTGCCGTCCACCGTGATTGGAAACGACGATGGCGTCCGCGCCGACTTGCAGAGCCATTTTCGCATCTTCAGCGTCGAGGATGCCCTTCAGGATCACGGGGCCGCCCCACATTTCCTTGATTTTCTTAATCTTGTTCCAATCCAGCGTGGGATCGAACTGCTCGGAGGTCCAGCTCATCAGCGAGGATGCGTCGGAAATCCCTTTCACGTGGCCAACAATGTTCCCGAACTGGCGACGCTTGGTGCCTAGCATCTCCAAGCCCCAAGCCCATTTCGTCGCGAGGTTGGCAATCGTAGATGGAGTGAGCTTGGGCGGAGCGGAAAGACCGTTCTTGAGATCTTTGTGACGCTGACCGAGGATTTGCAAATCGAGCGTGATGACAAGAGCGGAACACTTCGCGTCTTTCGCCCGCTGGATCAGGCGGTGCAGGTAGTCTTCATCGCGCATGACGTAGAGTTGGAACCAGAACGGCTTTTCGGTGTTCTCGGCAACGTCTTCGATGGAGCAGATCGACATTGTAGAAAGCGTGAAGGGCACGCCGAACTTCCCTGCCGCGCGCGCCGCCTTAATCTCTCCGTCCGCGTGCTGCATCCCCGTCATGCCGACAGGAGCTAGCGCCACAGGCATCGCAACATCCAGACCGATCAACTGGGTTTTCGTCGACCGCCCCGACATATCGACTGCCACCCGTTGGCGTAGACGGATCTGGTCGAAATCCGACACGTTTTCGCGAAAGGTCTGCTCCGTCCACGATCCGCTTTCGCAGTAATCGTAGAACATCTTGGGGACGCGCCGTTTATAGATCGCTTTCAGATCTCCAATGTTCGTAATGACGGCCATTTCGAAGCCTCCTCACCAAACTGGTCATGTTCTCTTACCAAAACAGCCTGAAACAAGAAAATGCAAGACATTGCTTCACATCAAGGATTTCGACACCCTGCGCAAAACGGGAGAGCGCTATGTATTTCGAAGACTTTTACGTCGGCTTCACATTCACGACCGAGAGCCGGACGCTGGGCAAAGAAGAGATCATTACATTTGCCAAACAGTATGATCCCCAACCTTTCCATATCGACGAACTGGCCGCGAAAGGATCGATCTATGGCGGTATAATCGCTTCGGGCTTTCACACCATGACAACGGCTTTTGCCCTTTCCTTGGAGACCGGGCTGTGGGCCGACGCCTCCATGGGGTCGCCAGGTATGGAAGAAGTACGTTGGTTCAAACCGGTGCGGCCCGGAGACACACTGACGGTGCGGGCCGAAGTGACCTCTTCCGAGGCATCAAAGTCGCGGGCAGATATCGGGCGGACAGGTATGCTCTATAAGACCTTCAACCAAGACGGCGAGGAAGTGATGAGATGGAGAACGATCCACCTCCTGAAGCGCCGGCCATAAAATGCAATTGCGAATGACTTGCAACTAACAACCCGACGCACTAGCTTCGAGGCAACTGTTTTCGAACCAGGACTTGTAATGGATCCGATCCTTGCTGGCACTTTAGGTGGTTTTATTGCGGCAATGGCGACGGCGCTTGGGGCGCTTCCTGCCCTTGTCGGCAAGTCGATGTCGCAACGCATGACCGATACGATGCTTGGCTTCGCTGCGGGCGTCATGCTCTCTGCCTCCTATTTCTCACTCATTATCCCAGGCATTGACGCAGCCGAAGGCCTCTACGGTTCGGTCACAGTAGCTTCACTGGTGGCAGGATGCGGCATTCTATTGGGCGCAGGCTTTGTTGCGCTTTTGAATGCAACGATCCCGCACGAACACTTCAAGACAGGGCCGGAGGGCGGCGCGGATAGCGCGCGCCTTGCCCGTATCTGGCTTTTCGTGTTGGCGATTGCCATTCACAACTTCCCGGAAGGCCTGTCCATCGGCGTGGCCTTCGGCGGTGGAAACCAGACGAATGGCCTTTCTGTGATGACGGGCATTTCCCTGCAAGACATCCCTGAAGGTCTTGCTGTGGCAGTAGCACTCGTGGGCTTGGGATACTCTCGGCTTAAGTGCTTCGTGGTCACCGCACTGACTGGCTTGGTTGAACCTGTCGGCGCATTGATCGGCTCGGCGGCAGTGACCGTTTCGAGTTCCCTATTGCCGTGGGGCCTCACCTTCGCTGCAGGGGCAATGCTCTATATTATCAGCCATGAAATCCTTCCAGAAACGCATCGCAATGGCCATCAGAACCGCGCGACGGCCGGCCTTCTGATCGGGCTGGTTCTGATGATGGTTCTCGATGTGGCGCTCGCAGCCTAAGCTTGCGTCGAAAGGGTTCAGGGCGTATCAGGCGCGCATATTAATCCGCAGGAGGCAATCATGGCCCATAAGGTATTTATCGACGGTGAAGCTGGCACGACCGGGCTGAAAATCCGCGATCGCCTTCTGAAGCGTGCGGATATCGAACTGGTTCAGGTGGATCCGGCGCGCCGGAAAGAAGCTGCGGCACGGGCCGAGGCTTTCGCTGCCGCCGACGTTGCAATTCTTTGCCTGCCGGATGAAGCCGCCAAGGAAGCTGTAGAGTTGGCTCGGCCCTACGGCACCAAAATCATCGATGCGTCGACGGCTTTCCGCGTCGATCCGGATTGGGCTTTCGGTTTCCCGGAAATGTCGAAGTCTCAGCGTGCAACCATTTCGAAAGCGACTTATGTGTCCAATCCCGGATGCTGGTCGACTTGCGCCATCGCCTTGACCAGACCGTTGGTGGAAGCTGGCCTTATTGACGCAAAGGCTGGACTGTCGATTTCCGGTGTGTCTGGATACACAGGCGGCGGAAAGTCCATGATCGCCGAGTTCGAGAATGGCGAGATCAATGGCGCTTTCCTCTATGCCGCGGCACAGGGCCATAAGCATTGGCCGGAAATGATGAAGCACGGGCTTCTAGACCGCCCGCCGGTCTTTGTACCTTCGGTGGGCCAATACGCGCAGGGCATGGCCGTGGCAATTCACCTGCCGGACCTCGGGTCCGATGGCATGGCGAAAGCTGTAGACGCGTTGAAGAACCATTACGACGGAGAGCGCTTTGTATCTGTGGTCGACGCCTCGGCTCACAGCCCTCGCGTGATGCCGCAGGCCCTGAACGGGACGAATATGCTCGAACTGTCGATCCACGGAAATTCGAAGACGGGTGCCGCCACGGCAATCGCTGTGCTTGACAATCTCGGCAAAGGGGCGTCGGGCGCAGCGGTTCAGAACCTCAACATCCTTCTTGGATGCGATGAGGCAGCTGGACTGGCCTGAAGCGAGATCCAGACAAGAACCCGACACAGACAAAAAAGGCAGGCTTAACGCCTGCCTTTTTTAATCGGGAACACCGGATTTTAGTTATCAGATGTTTTCGGGCTGAGGCATACCCAGCACGTGGTAACCACCATCTACGCGGATGATTTCGCCAGTGGTGCACGAGCCTGCATCGGAAATCAGATAAACTGCCGTTCCGCCCACAGCCTCCAGAGTGGCATTCGAGCGCAGAGGAGAATTCTGTTCCGTATGTTTGTAAGTCTTACGCGCCCCGCCGATGGCCGCGCCAGCCAGCGTTTTCATGGGACCCGGGCTAATGGCATTTACGCGAATACCTTCTGGGCCCAGATCATTCGCCAGATACCGGACAGCCGCTTCCAGAGCCGCTTTCGCAACACCCATGACGTTGTAGAAAGGCGTAACACGGTTAGACCCTTGATAAGTCAGGGTTAGTACCGTTCCGCCATTTTCCACCATCATCGGATGGGCCCGACGCGCTACTTCGATCAGCGAATAGCACGAAATGTCGAGCGAATTCTTGAAGTTCGCACGGCTTGTATCGAGGAAACGCCCGGTCAATTCGTTCTTGTCCGAAAAGGCGATGGCGTGAACGACGAAGTCGAGGCTATCCCAGCGAGCTTTCAACTGATCGAAAGCGGCGTCCAGAGATGCATCGTCGGTAACATCGACATCGACCATAAAGTCGGATCCGACCGACTGGGCCAATGGCGCAAGGCGCTGTCCGAAGGCCTCGCCCTGATAGGTGAACGCCAGTTCGGCACCGGCTTCCGCACAGGCTTTGGCAATTCCCCAAGCGATCGAACGCTCGTTCGCGACGCCCATAACCAGCCCGCGCTTACCGCTCAGAACACCCATGGATTACCCCCGATATTTCGACAAGAGCATGGAGCCGTTCGTTCCGCCAAAGCCGAACGAGTTGGTCATGACGGTATCAAGGCCCGCATTTTCGATCAGCGACGTGGCGATTTCGCCCGCGTCGATTGCTGGATCGAGCGTTTCGACGTTGATCGACGGGGTGATGAAGTCGTGTTCCAGCATCAGAAGGCAATAAACCGCCTCCTGTGCACCAGTGGCGCCTTGGCTGTGGCCCGTCATGGATTTGGTCGACGAGATCAGAGGCGTCTGGCCACGGCGAAAGACGCGACGAACCGCTTCGACTTCTCCAACATCGCCAACAGGCGTCGAGGTGCCGTGTGCGTTGATGTAATTCACCTTACGATCGGCGGCGATATCTTTGAGTGCCAGCCGCATAGCGCGTTCGCCGCCTTCGCCTGACGGGGCGACCATGTCTGCGCCGTCCGAAGTGGCACCGAAACCCGTTACCTCGGCGTAGATCTTGGCACCACGCGCCAAGGCGCGATCAAGGCTCTCAAGAACAACGACAGCGCCACCACCACCGATGACAAAGCCGTCACGGTTCGCATCGAAAGCGCGCGACGCTTTTTCAGGGGTATCATTATACTTGGAGGACATTGCCCCCATCGCGTCGAAGAGGCAGGACAGCGTCCAATCCAGTTCCTCGCCGCCACCAGCAAACATTACGTCCTGCATGCCCAGCGCGACTTGCTGAGCAGCAAGGCCAATGCAATGCAGCGAGGTAGAGCATGCGGAGGTGATGGAGAAGTTCATCCCCTTGATCTGGTAGGAGGTCGCGAGGTTCGCACTGATCGTGGAGCCCATGCATTTCGGCACTGCGAAAGGCCCGATCCGCTTCGTTGCGCCAGTCGATAGAACGGATTGGTGCGCCGTGAGCATCGCAGATGTCGAAGGCCCGCCAGAGCCTGCGATAACGCCAGTCATCGGATTGACGACATCGGACTGCTCGAGACCAGCGTCGGCAATCGCTTGCCCCATCGCGATATGCGCGTAGGCGGCACCGGGCCCCATGAAGCGCAGCGTGCGTTTGTCCACATGTTCCGCGATATCAAGCTTCACATCGCCAGCGATCTGGCTCCGAAAACCGTGTTCTTTCATCGCCTCATTGGCGCGGATGCCGGATGCTCCGGCTTTCAGCGAGGCCAAAACCTCTTCGGCATTGTTGCCAATGCTGGACACGATCCCCAGCCCGGTGACTACGACGCGGCGCATTCGTGCCCTCCTTCCAAAACCTTTTGTCTTACTAGGCACTGACGAGACGGCGCGCAAGACGGAAGGCTTACTGGTGTAGGATGTAGGCTCTGTGCTTGCATAATAAAAAAGAGGCCTACCGGCCTCTCTTCAGGTTTAGTCTGATGATGCGCCTCAGCTTTCGCTGAGGGCCACCTTCATGTCCTTGACGATGTAAATCACTTCGCCATCGGCCTCCACGATACCGTCGGCAAGACCCATGGTCAGGCGGCGTGTCTGAATGGCCTTGGTGAAGTCGACCTTGTAGGTCAGCATTTTCCGATCCGGGCGGACCATGCCCGTGAGTTTCACTTCACCGACGCCAAGGGCGTAGCCGCGGCCCTGCCACCCGCGCCAGCCGAGATTGAAGCCCGTGAGCTGCCACAGGCCGTCAAGGCCAAGGCAGCCCGGCATGATGGGGTTACCCGGGAAGTGACAGTCGAAGAACCACAGATCCGGTGTGATATCGAACTCAGCGACCACGTGGCCCTTGCCATGCAAGCCTGCGTCTTCCGAAATCTCGGTGATGCGGTCCATCATGAGCATCGGCGGCGCGGGCAGCTGGGCGTTGCCCGGCCCGAACAATTCACCACGGGCGCACTTCAGGAGACCTTCGCGATCGAAACTGGTTGGAAACTGGGGCATGGGATGCGTGGTCCTATGTGATAAGCTTGTTACAATCGTCCTAACACCCAGCAACTTGCCCGCGCAAGCCTGACACGATGCACGAGGGATAGCTAAAGCTTGGGGCATTTTTGTTTGAAATGGGCGGTTCTCGCAGCATATACTTGTTTTCGCGGACAGTAATTCGGATCGACCCATGGATGGCGCTATCGAGACAACGGCCAAGCGGGCCCAAATCTGGCTTTCCAAAGCGGGTGTGCGACCGACAAGGCAGAGGTTGGCCCTTGCTATCGCCCTCGTCGGAGATGGTCAGCACCGCCACGTCACAGCGGAAAGCCTTTACGAGGCTGCTCATGCGCGTGGTGATGGCGTATCGTTAGCTACGGTTTACAACACGTTGCGCGCGTTCTGCGATGCCGGGTTGATGCACGAAATTACCGTCGACGGCTCAAAGAGCTATTTCGACACCAATACTCACGACCACCCTCATTTCTACTGGGAAGACACGGGGCTTCTTTGCGACGCTCCAGAAGATCAGCTGGAAATCGCACGGTTGCCCGATCTTCCGGAAGGCGCAGAACTTGCTTCTGTGGATGTGGTAATCCGGCTGCGGCGGACCTGAAGCGCCAACCGCAGCCGCTAAAGGCTTGGGCTATTTTCAGGCAATTGCCACGAGTTCGATATCGAAAACCAAGTCCTTTCCCGCGAGGGGGTGGTTTGCGTCCAAAGTAACTTCGGCGTCGGTCACTTCGGCCACGACGACAACCATGGTTTGGCCCGTTTGGGTCTGGACCTGTAGTTGAGAACCCAGATCAAGCGGAATGTGCGGGGGGATTTCGCTTCTGGGGATCGACTGCCGCGCCTCCGGATTGCTTTCGCCATAAGCTTCCAAGCAAGGAACCGGAACCGACTTTTTCTCGCCGACCTGCATGCCAGGCAGCGCCTTGTCCAATCCGCCGATGATTTGCCCCGAACCCACGACAAACTCGAGTGGATCCCGACCGTTCGAGCTGTCGAAAATGGTCCCGTCGGTGAGCGTGCCTGTGTAATGAATGCGAACGGTGTCGCCGATTTTGACCTCGGCCATCGTAGATTTCCTATTTCCTGGAGGGTGAATTTAGGGGGCCGTCTTGGCGTTCCCGTCGAACATGGACGATACTAAGGGCTGAACCCGCAAATAGCAAATCAGGCCCGGAATCTCCTTTCCGTCGCGCAAAACAAATGGCAGGCTGCACGATGCGGCGGAAAAGATCGGGAGTTTCCAAATTGATAACCACATGCGTTTTCGATGCTTACGGAACCCTATTCGATGTGTCTGCTGCGGCGCGCGAAGCGGCGTCTGAACCGGGAGGAGAAGCCCTAGCTGCCTCTTGGCCGTCGATTGCGGAGAATTGGCGGCGGAAGCAACTCGAGTACTCGTGGCTCCGTGCCGTGACAGGCGAACATACCGATTTCTGGACTGTGACCCAAGACGGCCTCGATTGGGCGTTGGAAGCAGAGGGCGTCAACGATCCAGCGCTACGCGAACGGCTGCTATCACTTTATTGGAGCCTCTCCGCCTATCCGGAGGTGCCCCAAATGCTCAACACCCTTCAAACGGGCGGGAAGAGCACAGCAATTCTATCCAACGGGTCACCGGATATGCTTGGTGGCGCTGTCCACTCCGCAGGTTTGGGCGACCTTCTTGACGATGTTCTTTCTGTCGAGGCGGTCGGCGTCTTCAAACCGTCTGCGAAGGTTTATGACATGGTTATTCAGCGCTTTGGCGTTGCGAAATCACATGTACTTTTCGTTTCTTCCAATGGCTGGGATGCCGCTTCTGCTGCCAGCTACGGCTTCGTCACAGCTTGGGTAAATCGGGCCGGTTTGCCGCTTGACCGGTTGCCAGGGCGGCCAACCTACATTCTTGACGACCTTACCGAAATCCCGAAATTGGCAGGCCTGTAATGCCCCACTTTAATGCCCAAGATGGAACACAGCTCTATTTCGAAGAAACAGGGCGTGGTCTGCCGATCTTGTGCCTTGCCGGATTGACGCGAAACTCCCGCGATTTCGATTTCGTTGCCCCACATTTGACGGATGTTCACCTGATCAGGATGGACTACCGTGGGCGTGGAAAATCTGCGCGGGCGCCCTCGCAAACATATAGCATCCTCCAAGAGGCCGCCGACGCGATCGCCTTGTTGGATCACTTGGGAATCGAGAAAGCGGCCATTCTGGGAACTTCGAGAGGCGGGCTTATTGCCATGACGATCGCCGTTCTTTCCAAGAACAGGCTGCTCGGTGCGGCGTTGAATGACGTGGGGCCAGTTCTCGAACAAGAGTTCCTGAGCACGTTGGCAGAGTACGTAGGCAAGGAGCCGCTGTCTCCGGATATGGAAACGCTAGCGGCGGCGACAGCGGCTTGGTACGCGAAAGAGTTTCCCGGCGTTTCGAAGGAACGTTGGCGGCAGCACATTTCGAACACCTATGAACTCAATCAGGGGCGACCTGCACTCAACTATGATGGGCCTGGTCTTCGAGAGGCAGTCATTGCAGCCGGTGAAACTCCCCTGCCGGATTTGTGGCCTTTGTTTTCCGAACTGGCGACATTACCGACTGCAATGATCCATGGGATGAATTCGACTTTGATTTCGCCAGAAACGGTGGAAGAGATGCAACGCTGCGCCCCGGGTCTAATCGTTGCCCGTGTCCCTGACCGAGGGCACGTACCATTCCTAGACGAACCTGAATCGCTCGACGCCCTGAAACGCTGGATTGAGGCCCTCCAATGAACATCGACATGATCCAAGAAGCCGCCATTCGCCTGAAAGGCCATGCACGGGTTACCCCCCTGTTGTCGTCGCCTTTCTTGGACGAGATCGCGGGGCGGCGTGTTTTCGTGAAAGCGGAGTGCCTCCAGCACACCGGCTCATTCAAATATCGCGGTGCCTTTTCAGCTCTTTCTGCGCTTTCACCCGAAGTACGTTCGGGTGGTGTTATCGCCTTCTCTTCCGGCAATCATGCTCAGGGTGTTGCTTTCGCCGCCCGGCAACATGGAGTACCGGCCGTCATCATTATGCCGTCCGATGCACCCAAGCTGAAAATCGCGAACACGCGGGCATATGGAGCGGAAGTTGTGCTCTATGATCGCGCGAACGAAGACCGCGACGCTATCGGGGAAAAGCTTTCAAAGGAACGCGGCCTTACCCTGATCAAGCCGTTTGACGATGCGCAGGTGATTGCGGGTCAAGGGACCACAGGCTTGGAAATCGCGGAGCAGGCCAAAGCCGAAGGGATTGAATCCGCGGATGTATTTGTCTGTTGCGGCGGCGGCGGCCTGACGAGCGGGATCGCACTGGCGCTCGCGGCCAATGCTCCTAACCTGCGGGCACGACCAGCCGAACCCGTTGGCTTCGACGATGTGGCGCGCAGCCTTGAAGTCGGCACCATCCAGCGCAACCCCAAACTTTCTGGTTCGATCTGCGACGCCATCGTGACACCTGCTCCGGGCAATCTTACCTTCCCAATCCTGAAGGCTCACTGCGGACCCGGCGTCGCCGTATCCGATGACGAAGCCCTGCACGCGATGGCACTTGCCTTTAGCCGCCTGAAAATTGTTGTTGAGCCGGGTGGGGCGGTGGCGCTTGCCGCAGCACTATTCAATCCCGAGGCATCGCAGGGAGACGCCGTGATCGCCGTTGCCTCAGGCGGAAACGTGGATACCGACGTGTTCGCTCAGGCCCTGTCCCGGTTTGGCTGAGGGTCAGTAATTCCCGCATTGCCGGATAGGTTTTGCTTGTGAGACGGTAAGTTCATTGAACTTACCCTTTTTCAAGTGAGCCAATTATGGACATTCCATTACCTGCCTCTAAAGGCATTCTGATCGCTTTGGCAGCTGTGGGCTACGCCGCCGCCACTTACTTCATGAAAAATGCCGCAGCCATGGGAGAACTGGCGTCTGTTGGTTTTGCGATGCTGACCTTCCAGCTGGTTGTGATCGTGGAGGTATTTCTTCTCAAACCCACGGAACTCTCGAATGCTTACATGATGATCATTGGCGCAGAAACACTGGTGATCATTGCCATATCACTCTGGTATGGCGAGGTTTTTTCCATGCGCAACATGCTGGGCGGAGGGCTTGTTCTGGCGGGCCTAATTTTAGTGAACGAATAGGGCAGCTTCGCCAGACACGCGCGCCGCAACCAAAATGATTGACATCGCAAACTAAAATTGCTTCCCTTCGACGGCGAATGGGGAGGAATCAATGCGCACTCAGGTCTGCATCATCGGCGGCGGCCCATCTGGCTTGCTGCTCTCGCAATTGTTGCATCGCGCGGGGATAGACACCGTTGTTCTGGAACGTCAGAGCCGCGATTACGTACTGTCTCGCATTCGTGCCGGTGTTCTGGAATGGGGAACCGTAGAACTGCTGCGCGAAGCTGGCGTCGGTGCCCGCATGGACCGTGAAGGGTTCGTCCACACTGGCACCTACCTCGCGGCACGCAACCGGGGCTTCCGGATCGACTTCAACGAACTGACCGGCAAAAAGGTTATGGTTTACGGCCAGACCGAAGTGACGCGCGACCTCTATGACGCGCGTGCTGCAGCGGAAGGCACTGTAATTCACGGGGCAGAAGGCGTCGCCTTGCATGGTCTCGACACCTCGTCGCCCTATGTGACTTTCACCAAAGACGGAACGGAACATCGGATCGATTGCGACTTTGTGGCGGGATGCGACGGCTTCCATGGCCCTTCACGGAAAGCCATTCCCGCGTCAGTTTTGCGAGAATACGAAAGAGTTTACCCCTTCGGTTGGCTTGGCGTGCTCTCGGAAACTCCCCCTGTTTCTCATGAACTGATTTACGCCAACCACGAACGGGGTTTCGCTCTCTGCTCCATGCGTAACGCCAATCTTTCTCGCTATTACGTCCAGTGCCCACTAACCGACAAAGTGGAAAGCTGGACAGACGCTAACTTCTGGGACGAACTGAAGCGACGGATACCGGAAGAAGCAGCCGCGACACTCGTGACCGGACCCAGCATTGAGAAATCTATTGCGCCGCTGCGGTCTTTTGTTGCTGAACCGATGCGGTGGGGGCGGCTTTTCCTTGTAGGCGATGCTGCCCACATAGTCCCGCCAACAGGCGCAAAAGGCCTCAATCTGGCGGCATCCGACGTCTACTACCTCTATCACGGTCTGGTTCAGAACTATCAGGGCGATAATGAGGGTATCGAGACCTACTCCCAGAAAGCTCTGGCACGCGTCTGGAAGTCAGAGCGTTTCTCTTGGTCGCTGACAACCATGATGCACCGCTTCCCCGACCAATCTGAATTCGAGCAGCGCATGCAAGAAGCGGAACTCGACTATCACGAATCCTCCGAAGCTGCCAAAAAGGTCTTGGCAGAAAACTATGTGGGGCTTCCATACTGATGCGTATAGCAAATCTCGGCGACATTCGCCTTCATTACCGGATCGACGGCAACCCGAACGGGCGCCCCGTCGTTTTTGCAAACTCGCTTGGGACGGACCTTCGTCTCTGGGATCAGCTTCTCCCGCTCCTCCCGCAGAACTTGAAATATATCCGCTATGACAAGCGTGGGCATGGGTTGTCCGAATGCCCGACCGGCGCGTATTCGATGGGAACGCTTGTGCGGGATGTCGAGCGATTGATGGACCATCTCGAGGTTAAGGACGCGATGTTCGTCGGCCTTTCAGTCGGTGGCATGATTGCCCAAGGCTTGGCAGTTAAGCGCCTCGAGCTTGTTCGCGCGATGGTCTTGTCAAATACGGGAGCCAAGATCGGCACACCCGAAATGTGGGATCAGCGGATTGCAGCCGTGAAAGAAGGCGGCATCGAGGCTTTGGCTGACTCGATCATGCTGCGGTGGTTCTCTGGGCCGTTCCGGGAAACCGAAGCGTTCCACGCGTGGCGCAACATGCTGGTCCGCCAACCCCAAGATGGTTACACGGGTTGCTCCGCGGCGATTTCGGGAACGGACTTCTACTCAACGACCGCAACGCTCCGTTTGCCGACTTTGGGTATCGCCGGGACTGAAGATGGCTCAACTCCGCCTGACCTGGTGAAAGAGACCGTCGATCTCGTCCCGGGCTCGCAATTCCACCTCATCCGCAAGGCAGGCCATCTGCCCTGCGTCGAGCAGCCGGAAGAATACGCTGAAACCTTGATAAAGTTCTTCAAGGAAACGGGCCATGTCTGACCGCCACGAAAAAGGCATGAAGGTCCGCCGAAAGGTTCTGGGCGATGCGCATGTAGATCGTGCTGAGGCGTTGAAAACCGAGTTCGACACCCCTTTCCAGAACCTGATCACCGAAGGCGCTTGGGGGACCGTTTGGGCATCCGATGGCATTTCCCTTCGGGAACGGTCGATGCTGACGCTCGCCCTCTTGGCCGCAACAGGGAATTTCGAAGAAATCCCGATGCATATCAGGGCAACGGCGCGCACAGGGGCAACAAAGCGGGATGTCCTTGAGGCATTCCAGCATGTCGCCATCTATGCAGGCGTTCCACGCGCAAACCACGCCTTGAAACTAGCCAAACAAACGTACGCCGAAATGGAGGAGAAAAGCTGATGTCAGACCTCGGGCCACTGGTCCCTCGCCGCCGGGATATGCACCCGGTTCCGTTTGACCCGGACTACAAGACGTCCGTCACGCGCAGCCCTCGCTGGCCGCTCCTGTCGATGGAGTCGACACCGTCGGAAGAGACCGGGCCGCGGTTCGGGCATTCCCTTATTGGCCCGCTCGACAACAACTTGATCCTGAATTGGTCCAAGGATGGCACTCCTGCGATTGGCGAACGCATCCTGATGCATGGCCGTGTGATGGATGAATTCGGTCGCCCGGTGCCGCATACTCTCGTCGAAATCTGGCAGGCGAATGCTGGTGGGCGCTATCGGCATGTAAAAGACACCTACTTCGCCCCGCTTGACCCGAATTTCGGCGGATGCGGCCGCGCGCTGACGGATGAACAAGGGCGTTACCAATTTCTGACCATTCGCCCCGGCGCCTATCCGTGGCCGAACCGCGCCAACGACTGGCGCCCCATGCACATCCATATTTCGGTGTTTGGTCATAGCTTCGGGCAACGCCTCATCACCCAGATGTATTTCGAAGGTGATCCCTTGATTGACCGCTGCCCGATTGCCGCAACGATCAAGGAAAGAAGCCAATTGGACCGCCTTGTGGCACCGCTCGATATGGCGATGTCGCGGCCTCTCGATTTTCTGGCCTACAAATTTGACATCGTCTTGCGGGGCCGTCGCCAGACCATGTTCGAAAACAAGTTGGAGGGCATGTAATGGTCCAGTCTCTCGACACTCTAGTGGAAACCGCATCTCAAACCGGTGGCCCATACGTCCATATCGGATGCATCCCGACCTTTGCCGGCCTTGGAGCCGTATATCCCGAGGATCTTGGATTGCGCGCAATCGAGGATGGGGCCAAGGGTGAAATCATCACGATCACAGGCGAGGTTATCGACGGCACTGGCTGGGCCTTCCGTGATGCACTTCTGGAAAGCTGGCAAGCCGACGCTTCTGGCAAATTCGCCGGCCAAGAAGGGGCAGACCCCCTTGTGAACGGGTTTGCGCGCTTCGCTGCCGACAAGGAAACGGGCCTCTGGACGCTCCGCACCGTAAAGCCCGGCAAGGTGAAAACGCGCGACGGCCGCCTTCAGGCACCGCACATCTCACTTTGGATCGCGGCGCGCGGCATCAACATCAGCCTGCACACACGGATCTACTTCGAGGACGAAGACAATTCCGAAGATCCGTTGCTGAATAGGATCGAACAGCGGAACCGCGTTCCCACTTTGATGGCAAAAAAGACTGGCGCAGGAGAATATCGCTTCGACATTCATCTGCAGGGTGCCAGTGAAACGGTGTTCCTCGATATTTGAGGCCAGAGGCACCCCTGGGATTTTTGTTGCTCAGAGCACGAAAGAAGGCGCTTGTTAGAGCGCCTTCTTTTCATTTACTTGATATGTTAAGCAATGGAGGTGGCCATGCAGTGGACGGATTTCCCGAAATGGGGAAAATGGGCAGCAGACTGGGCTCTCAAGTACCACAGCGGGTTGCGGGATAAGCCGGTTCGTTCTCAGGCACGCCCCGGAGAAACCCTTGCCGCGCTTCCGCTGGCCCCGCCAGAGCAACCGGTCCCAATGGATGCCATCGTCGCCGATTTCGAGCGGATCGTGATGCCCGGCATAACGCATTGGCAGCATCCGCGTTTCTTTGCCTACTTCCCGTCCAACGCATCTCCCGCCGCCGTTCTGGCCGAACAGTTGGTCACGGTCATGGCCCCCCAGTGCATGCTCTGGCAAACTTCACCTGCCGCCACAGAAATGGAAACGCGGATGATGGACTGGTTGCGTCAAGCCATCGGCCTGCCGACGGAGTTCCATGGCGTTATCCAGGATAGTGCCTCGTCGGCCACTCTGGCGGCGATGCTGGTGATGCGCGAAAGGGCTTTGGAGTGGCAGGGAAATAACCAAGGGCTGTTCGGCCAACAGCGTTTGCGCGTCTATTGCTCGAACCAAGTCCATAGCAGCATTGATCGTGCCGCTTGGGTATCCGGCATCGGACAGGACAACCTTATCAAAGTTGGCACTAGAACGGGTGACCCCACCAATGGAATTGACCTGCAAGAGCTGCAAGAACGCATCAGCGAAGACAGGAAGGCAGGCTACCTTCCTGCTGGTATCATTGCAGTCACCGGCGCGACGGGCACCGGAGCTTGCGACCAGATCGCAGCAGTAGCAGATATCGCAGAAGCGGAAGGTCTTTTCCTCCACGTAGATGCTGCTTGGGCCGGCGCGGCAATGATCTGCCCCGAGTTCCGGCCACTTTGGGAAGGGATCGAGCGTGCAGACAGCGTTGTGCTGAACCCCCACAAATGGCTTGGAACACAGTTCGATTTGTCAGCCCACTACATCAAGCGGCCCGAAGATCTGACGCGCACTCTGGCCATTCAGCCTGAGTATCTCAAAACCCATGGGGCAGACGGGATCATCAACTACTCTGAATGGTCCGTGCCTTTAGGCCGTCGTTTCCGCGCACTGAAACTCTGGTTCCTAATAAGAGCCTACGGGCTCGACGGCTTGCGCTCGATGATCCGCAATCACGTCAGCTGGTCACAAAAGTTGGCGGAAAGGCTTCGCGCGACGCCCGGTTTCGAAATCATTACCGAATCGGTCCTGTCACTTTTCACGTTCCGCCTGACGCGCCCCGGCACCGATCTAGACGCTTTGAACCTCGCATTGGTGCAAGCCATCAATGATGGCGGGCGGATCTATATCACTCAAACCCGTGCAAACGGCGCGCTTGTGATCCGCTTCCAAGCAGGACAATTTGATGCGACCGAAGCAGACATCGACGTCGCTTACGATGTTATCACCGAACTCGCGAAAAACCTGGAGACTTGAGAATGCCGGCACCAGAAAACACGTTCAAGACTAGGCTCCTGGCGGGAGAGACCGTCTGGGGATGCTGGGCCGGCTTTGCCGACCCGTACGCGACTGAAGTGTTGTCGACTGCCGATTTCGATTGGCTCCTGATTGACGGCGAACACGCTCCGAATGATTTGAGAACCATCACAGCCCAGTTGCAGATCTTGCAGGGCAAGCAATCACATGGCGTGGTTCGTTTGCCCGTCGGCAATGAGTGGTTGATCAAGCAGGTGCTTGATGCGGGCGCTCAAACCTTGCTGATCCCGATGGTCGAGACGGCTGAGCAGGCGCAGGATCTCGTTCGTGCAATGCGCTATCCGCCGGAGGGAATACGCGGCTCGGGCGCTGCACTTGCGCGCGCTTCGATGTTCTCGCTCCACACCGAATACGTACAAACGGCGAATGCGCAGATGTGCCTGCTGGTTCAGGTCGAAACCAAAAAGGGTATCGAGAACCTCGATGCGATCAACGCGGTCAAGGGTGTCGACGGTGTATTCATCGGACCCTCTGACCTGGCTGCGGATATGGGCTATCCCGGCAATTCAAATGCAGATGCTGTGCAGGCGTGCATTAAAGATGCTCTCGCGCGCATTGCGGCCGCTGGCAAATCCCCGGGAATCCTTGCGACTGACGATGCAACAGTTGCGAAATATCGCAATTGGGGCGCGCGTTTCATTGCCGTCGGGATCGACGTATTGATGCTGGCGCAAGCGGCGCGTGCCAAGGCGCGGCACTGGAAAGGGCAGTAGGTCGTGGCCGGACAGACCGAGACCATTCTCCAATCCATTCTTACCGCGTTTGAAACGGGCGGATTGAACCCGGGCGACGTAATCGAGGAACAAGCGCTGGCTGACGAGCATTCCGTCAGCCGTACTCCAATTCGGGAGGCTTTGCTCCAACTTGAAGCCACGGGTTTGGTCCGGCGACTGCCTCGAAAAGGGGCGGTCGTATTCAAACCGACACTAGAAGAGTTCTTGGCGATCCTCGAAGTACACGCCAAGCTTGAAGGCCAAGCGGCGTTTCTTGCCGCAAGGCGGTTATCCCCTGCTTTTTCCAAAAGGCTCGAGGCGGCAACTCAGGCCTGCGAGGAGCATTCCAGAACTTTGGTCGATAGCGAGCCAGACCGCTATTACCAACTGAACTTGGAATTTCACCGCGTTGTTGCGGAAGCGGCTGGAAATCCTTTTCTCCTCGATCTTATCAAAACCAATGCTCGAAAGCTGATGGCCTATTACCGTGCAAGATACCGGTATGCCGGGGTCATCAAGGCAAGCGCACAAGAGCATCGGGAAATCGCCAACCTCATCACCGCCCGGAGTGCTGAAGCCGCTGAAATTGCGATGGCGCGCCACGTGGCTTTCGATCACGTTACAGCAATGGATTTGTTGGCTGCCCTCAGCTAACAGCGTTTTCGAAAAATCGAGCGATGGTCTCTGTCCACGCTGAGGTGCTGACAGGCTCGGCCAGTGTCGCTTTTGCGTTCGCTATCGCTTCGACCGGAAGAAATTGCTCGAGGTGCCCTACCAGTGCGGCGAAGAACTCTGGGCGCATTTCCGGATGATACTGGGTTGTGAAGACCGTGCTGCCGATCCTGAAGCCGGCGAGAGGGCAGTTCTGACTCGACGCACAATTCTCGGCGCCGATGGGCAGCTTGGTTACTTGCTCTACATGCGCCGCGTAAAGCCGATACGTTGAAGGCAAAGCCTTGGCCCAAGAGGGTGAGCCTTCGATATTGATGTCCTGCACCCCTAGCGCCCAGCCAGAAGGTGATTTCTCAACATGGCCACCGAGCGCTTGTGCGATAACCTGATGGCCAAAACATGCTCCGAACATCGGCGCTTCAGCCGCAACCCTATCACGGATCAGCGCCTGAAGTTTCACAATCCAGTCTGTCTGATCATGAACTGACGCAGGGCTTCCCGTCACGATCCAACCGTCAAAGTTGGTCGGGTCTTCAGGAAAGATGCCATCTTTGACCGAAAAGCAGCTGAATCGCCAAGACGGGCGCACGCTGGAAATCAAGGCTTCGAACTTCTGACAGTCTCGCGGCCATTGCGCCGCGAAGTGGCTTTCGTCCGTATTCGTCATGAGGATCGCCAAGTGCATCTTCAGCTCGAATTCCACTTTACATATTTAAAAGCACTCATAATATACAAAACATGTTAAATAAAGAGGCCTTTCATGACAGTCTGGGCGCCGACAGATAACGGCCACGCCGACATCACGAGCCACGACAGTTACCTTGAGGGGGTGCCTCATAACACGTTTGCCCGCCTGAGACGTGACGATCCTCTGCACTGGACTGAATACTCCCAAGGCAAGGCATTTTGGTCGGTGACGCGCCATGCCGACATTTTAGCCATGAACGCCAAACCTGCGATTTTTTCCTCCGCCCAGGGCATCCGGATGGAGGATCAGACCTACGAGGAATATCTTGCGCGTCGGACCTTTCAGGAAACCGACGCCCCCGAACATATGATGACCCGCATGAAGGTCGCGAAAGCCTTTTCTGGCCCAGTGATTGCCGGCTTCGAGGAGGCAATCAGGCAGCTTTGCGCTGAAATTCTCGACGAAGCGCTCTCGGTCTCTGAGTTCGATGCAACGAAGACAATCGCGCGCCAACTGCCGATGCGAATGCTTGGGCGCATCCTTGGGCTTCCGGATGAGGATCTGCCTTGGCTGGTCGAAAAGGGCGACGCGTTGATAGCGAATACCGATCCCGACTTCACCACCCATGTCCTCGACAAGATGACAACACATGAATTCCGGATGATGCCTTTCAACTCTCCAGCCGGTGCCGAACTATACGTTTACGCGAAAGACTTGATGGCTCGGAAGGCTGCCGCCGGTGAGAACGACGGTGTATTGAATATGATTTTGCAGCCCGGGAAAGATGGCAGCACAATCACGGATGAAGAGTTCCGAAATTTCTTCTGCCTTCTGGTCGCGGCCGGGAACGATACGACGCGATATTCCATCGCGGCTGGCATTCAGGCGATGTGCCATCAACCGGAACTCTTGGACCAGATGCGTTCCGATACTGCGATTTGGGAAACGGCGGGCGATGAAATCATCCGCTGGGCAACCCCTGCGATCTACTTCCGCAGAACCGCAACGGAAGATGTCGAAATGCACGGCAAGACAATTCGCGCCAGAGACAAGGTAATCTATTGGTTCGCTTCGGGAAATCGTGACGAGGCCGCTTTTGAAACACCATTCAAAGTAGACCTCTCCAGAAAGCCGAATCGCCATCTCAGTTTCGGCCAAGGAGGGCCGCACGTGTGCTTAGGCATGTGGCTTGCACGGCTTGAAGTGAAAATCTTGTTTCAAGAACTGGCAAAACGCCTAGGCTCGATAGAAGCGGCAGGGCCGCACAAGTTCCTGCGATCGAACTTCGTCGGAGGCATCAAGGAACTGCCGGTGCGTATAAAGCGCTGCTGAAATGTGGGGCCTAGCCCCGTCCAAGGGAGATAAGTGATGAAACCTCGTTTGCGCGCCCTGTTCTGTGATCATCTGTCAATTATGCGGGGCAAGTATTTGCCAGAGTCGAAGATCGCGGATGCAGGAACCCGCTTTTGCCAGACGCAATACGGCGTTCATTATGACAAGGATCTGCTTCCGGCCCCCGGCGCAATGATGTTCGAGGGTCTGCCGGATATGGAATTGCGCTGGAAAGCCGAGGAAATCCGCGAAAGCTGGGAGCACAACACCAAAATTGTCATAGGCGACCTCTACGACAACGGCGGCGAACCACTGGGCATGTGCGGTCGCGGCGCGCTCAAGCGTGCAGTCGCTGGTTGGCAAGCAAAAAGCCTGACACCCAAGATAGGGATCGAACTTGAAGCATTTGCGTTCCAGCGGGATGAAGGTGGAAAACTCGTGCCCTACGACACCCCCGGCGGGTACGTTTATGGCACAGGCCCGTTTGCCGACCCTCTGGGCTTCAATGACGCCATCTGGGAAAAGGCGGACGAGTTAGGCTTCGACCTCGAACTCATCACTTCCGAGTATGACTCGCCCCAGTTCGAGTATACTCTGAAGTTCGACGATGCCGTCAAAGCGGTTGATACGATCGTTCTTTTCAGGCTGATGGCCCGCGAAATCGCTTTGGAGCATGGCATCTTGCTGACCTTCTCTCCGAAGCCGATCCCCCACCTTGGCGGCTCCGGAATGCACATCAACTTCTCGTTCACGGACCAAAACGGCAAGAATGCGTTCGACACCGGAGCGAAGGGTGGGCCTGCGAATATGTCTGATCTGGCGACGGGCTGCGTGGCTGGCTTGGTGCGCCATCACAAGTCTCTTGCAGGTCTCATTGCGCCAACCGCGATGAGCTATCGTAGGCTGAAACCGGGAACGCTTTCCGGTCACCTCGGGAATTGGGGTGGCGACCACCGGAACGTCACTACCCGCGTTTCCGGTGAGGGCGGCGCAAAATCACGCCTTGAGCATCGCATGGCGGATGCCTCTTCCAATCCTTACGTGGCCACTGCCGCCGTTCTCCAAGCCTGCCTTCTCGGGGTCGAGAATAAATACCCGCTTCCCCCAAGGGAGACCGGCGATGGTTTCGAAAACTGGGATGCAACAGACGCAACCGCGCTGGACCTCTCAGGTGCCATTGCCGATTTGAGAGCGGATACGGCCCTGCAGTCAGCGGTTGGGCAGCTGCTCTGCGACAATCACATGTTTATGAAAGAGGCCGAAGTCGAGAAAACCTCCGCGCTCGACGATGACGCTCTGCGGGATTTCTACGTCTGGTTTGTGTGAGCCGCGATGAAGGTCACTTGGAAAATCGCCGACGGAACGAGCATCTCGGCAGAGGTGGCAACCGGAGTATCCTTGATGGAGGCCGCGATTGCCAACAATGTCCCGCGCATTACTGGCGACTGTGGTGGCAACCTCGCCTGCGCGACATGCCATGTTTTTGTAGACCCGGACTGGGTCGACAAAGTCGGCCCGCCGGATGGCATGGAAGACGGGATGCTCGACATGACAGAAGTGGGGCGTGCCCAACACTCCCGGTTATCCTGTCAGATCATTGCCTCGGAAGATCTGGATGGGCTGGTGCTTCACGTGCCTGTCTGAACCGGCGTCAGTCACACCCACGAACCTCGACGGCTTCGCCTTTACCCAATACCGTGAACCGGAGTTGCGAACGGTCCAACGCAAACGGCTTGCCACTGATGTGCTCCATCTCCGCCGTCAGAGTGAGCGCCTGACCGCGCCGGGTTACTGCCGTTTCTCCGACCCAAATATCTCGATCGAAAATTTCGACGATCCCGATTTCCTCTCCAGAGGCGGCAGGCATGGTAAGTGTCGCGGCCAAGCTTATTCCGGATTTCGTTCCCGATATCTCGCATTTCGCTTTCGTGCCCCCCCCGCCAGACAACAGACGCGGACGATTCCCTAGAGCCGCAGACAGTCTTGCGTCCTTCGTTTGCGAAGGCTGCAAGAGGCCGCTGAGCCTCACGTCCACCGGAACGCAAATCTGGTTGCACACGCCCAGTACGACCTCTGCCTCAAGCGTGATAGGTTGGCCCGGATCTATAGGAGTTAGCACGAGCGGTAGAATGACGTCCTTCTTGTAGCCGATGCTCCTCATCCCGTTGATGTCAAATGCAACAGGAACCGGAAATTCAAGGCTCGCGGATTTCAGGTTCTTCGACCCCGAAAAGTCTATTTGAGGAGGAATCCCAGCATCGCCGGGGCTCCTCCAATAAGTCTTCCAGCCGGGTGCCAGCTTGATTTCAACGCCCGCAACATGGTTGCCATCCGCCATTCGCCAGCCGGAGATCAAACCGACCTCGAACATCTCCTCCGCGAAGGCGGAAAGAGATGCCATGGCAAGGTAAAGAGAAAGAATAATTCTTTTCATAGAAACTACTTGGCGCAGATCAGGGCAAAAACAAACTAGATTACATCGTCCTCTCGAAAGCGTGTCTGAAGAGTGTCCTGACTTGCCGAGGCGAGTAAATCGGCTCAAAGTTGTACCGTGAACATGGGGCAGCTATGAACCTGGCCGGAAAGCTTTTGATTGCCATGCCGTCTATCGGCGATCCGCAATTTGGCGGCAGCGTTATTTATATCTGCACACACTCAAATGAAGGCGCGATGGGGCTGATCATCAACAAGGTGATGCCAAGCCTAAAATTCTCGGACGTCCTCAAGCAGATAAAAATGCCCTCAAGCAGCGCGAGGAAGGAATTGCCAGTTCATTTCGGCGGCCCCGTTGAAACCGGACAAGGCTTTGTTCTGCATAGTTCGGATTACCGTTCCACCAAAGACACAGCCCTGCTCCCGGACGGGCTTGCCCTGACTGCGACGCGAAGCATCCTTGAGGCCATTGTGAAAGGGAATAGCCCTGCGCGGGCGCTTTTCGCGTTGGGATATTCGGGCTGGGGAAGTGGGCAGTTGGAAGAAGAGATCGCGCAAAACGCCTGGCTGACAGCCGACTACGACGAGGGCCTTGTATTTAGTTCCGAGAGCGCATCGAAATGGGACAGAGCCTTGGCGCAAATCGGCGTAAAGGCCGCCTCGCTTTCCTCGACTGCAGGCCACGCCTGACACTATCTCGGTGCTGCCGCTCGCGAGAGCCGGTCATTGATCGCGCGCCCCAATCCGACATTGGGTATCGGTGCAACAGCAATTCCAGCCGGATTCAGCGCGTCTAGCGAATGCAGGTGGCTGAACAGGTTTGCAGCGGCTTCCACAAGATCACCGCTCTCAGACAAGTTCAGAGTACAGTCCATTTTTCCGAAACCAAGGAGCACTTCCTCCGCTTCAGCATTAGACGCCTCCAAACGCACTCGCGCTCCTGGCGCATAATGCGAAGCCAACTGCCCCGGCGCCGAAATCGATTCTCCTGGCGCCATTGAACGCAACTTGAGACCCAGAAAATCCTCCAACCGCTCGGCCGGAACGCCGCCGGCGCGCAGCAACGAGGGTTCTCCGGCCAAACCCAGAATGGTGGACTCCAAGCCAACCGGGCAAGCCCCTCCATCGAGAACTGCAGATATCCGGCCATTCAACCCAGCCATCACATGCTCAACCGCCGTCGGGCTAATCCTGCCTGACGGATTGGCAGAGGGTGCCGCGATCGGGCGCCCCACCTCTTTCAGGAGCGCTTGCGCGATCGGATGCGCAGGCAACCTGACGGCTACAGTTGGTAGCTCAGCGGTGACCAAAGACGAAAGACCATGCCCTTCCGCCAAAGGCAGAACCAAGGTCAATGGGCCAGGCCAAAACCTCTCAGCGACCTTCTCGGCAAGCTCACTCCATTGCGTCAGCTTTCTTGCGGCCTCGACGCTCGGAACATGGGCGATTAGCGGGTTGAACGTGGGCCTTTGTTTCGCATCGAAGATCGCGGCAACCGCATGATCGTTCGTAGCATCGCCGCCGAGCCCGTAAACCGTTTCCGTCGGAAACGAGACCAGCTCACCCTTTTCCAAGCGTCTCGCCGCTTCAGCGATCCCCTTATGATCCGATTGAAGAATTGTGGTCTGTTTTTGCATCGGTTCTCTGACGCCGCGTTTCAATTGCTTGGGTTGGCGGCACCTGTGTATGCCATGGGTAACCGCGCGTCATCTATCCCTGATCGGCGCGCTTTGCCAAGCACTTGCCGAAACAGAGGAGTCCAAGATGTCCTTCCGCGCCCCCGTCGAAGATTTTCGTTTCATTCTGGATCGTGTGGTCGGCTTTTCCAATGTGGCCAAGACAAAGCGATTTGCGGACGCCACACCAGACACGGTCGACGCGATTCTGGAGGAATTGGCCAAGCTGATTGAAGGCGCGGTCGCACCTCTGAACCGCGGCAGTGACTTGCAGGGGGCGGTTCTGGAAAACGGTGTTGTCAGAACATCGCCCGGTTTTGCCGATGCATTCCGCATGATTGCCGAAGGCGGATGGCTCGGCCTCTCTGCTCCTGTTGATCATGGTGGCATGGGGCTTCCCCAAACCATGACCGTTCTCTTTAACGACATGATGTCTTCGGCCTGCATGTCGCTCGGGCTTAACCCGCTGCTCACGCAAGGGCAGATGGAAGCGCTGGAGCATCATGCCTCCGAAGAGATCAAAGCGCTGTATATCTCCAAGCTGGTATCGGGCGAATGGACAGGCACGATGAACCTAACAGAACCGCAGGCCGGTTCTGACGTTGGTGCGCTGAAATCCAAAGCCGAGCCGAACGGCGACGGCTCCTACGCGATTACGGGTCAAAAGATCTTTATCACCTGGGGAGACCACGATTTCGGCGGCAATGTCTGCCATCTGGTCCTCGCGCGGCTTCCTGATGCAGTCGCAGGCGTAAAGGGTATCTCGCTCTTCATGGTGCCGAAGTTCCTGCCCAACGAGGATGGCTCTCTTGGAGAAGCGAACACACTCAAGGTCGTTTCGCTTGAGCATAAGATGGGTATCCACGGCAGCCCGACCTGCGTGATGCAATTCGATGGCGCGAAAGGTTGGCTTGTTGGCGAACCCCACAAGGGCATGGCTGCGATGTTCACCATGATGAATAATGCACGTCTTAATGTGGGTGTTCAGGGCGTTGGCATTGCCGAGGCCGCATACCAACATGCCCTTGCTTATGCCAAGGACCGCCAGCAAATGGGTCCTATCATCCAGCACGCGGACGTGCGCCGGATGCTGCTGACCATGAAAGCCGAAACCTTCGCATCACGCGCCATTGCGCTTGCCTGCGCTACCGCCATCGACATGGCCGCAGCCAATGGCGATGCCGACTGGAATGCACGTGCAGCGCTTCTCACGCCCATCGCCAAGGCCTACGGGTCTGAAGCGGGTATCCGCGTGGCTGAACTCGGCGTGCAGGTTTTCGGCGGTATGGGCTTCATTGAGGAAACCGGTGCCGCGCAATATTCGCGCGATGTCCGGATTGCGGCCATCTACGAAGGAACCAACGGCATTCAGGCGATGGATCTTGTCGGTCGGAAAATGATGGACAAAGGGGAAGCGGCCTACCGCCTCCTCGACGAAGTCGCTGCAGATGTCGAAGTAGCTCGATCCGCACTCCCGGATCTCGCGGGTGCCGTTTGGGAAGCCGTGGAATCCCTGCGCGAATCCGTCGAATGGCTGGTTTCCCAATCCAACATGGCTGAGCGTTTTGCCGGTTCCGTACCGTTCCTCTTGGCCTTCTCGCGCGTTCTCGGCGCCCATTATCACCTCAAGGCCGCAATCGCCGAGGGTGGCGAAGGGCCGCGTTCCAAGCTCGCCCGCTTCTTTATCCTCCGCCTGCTGCCCGAACACGCGGCCTTGCTTGACCATGCCCGCACCGGGGCAGATGATCTCTACGCGTTCACACTCGAGGACTTCGCAGCATAATGGATGGCAGAGGCGACGGAGCGATCGGCATCCGCTACCCGTGGGAAACCCCGCCCGAAACGGGTGCGGCGATAGAAGTCGCAGAGGGCATTCTCTGGCTTCGGCTTCCGCTTCCGATGACACTAGACCACGTCAACATCTACGCATTGGATGAGGGCGATCACTGGACGCTCGTTGACTGCGGTGTCTACTCCAAAAAATCTGTCGCAATCTGGGAAAACCTGCTCGCAGGGCCGCTCAAAGGCAAAACTGTCCAGAGGATCCTTCTGACCCACCATCACCCCGACCATGTAGGGGCGGCAGGATGGTTCATGGAACGTGGCGCCATGCTTTGGGCCTCCCGAACAGCTTGGGCGCTGTCGCGTATGCTGATCCTTGATGTGGAGGCGGAAGCCACACCGCAAGCCAAGCAATTCTGGCGACGTGCCGGAATGAACGAGGCCATCTACGCGAAACGGTGCTCGGAGCGCCCGTTCAATTTCGCAGACATCTCGCATCGCCTCCCGGTCGGATACCAAAGGCTCCAACAGGGCGATACAATTTCGGCTGCCGGTCGTACTTGGGATGTCCATGTCGGGAATGGCCACGCGCCGGAGCACCTGACCTTCTGGTGTAAGGAAGAGGCATTGGTGCTGTCCGGAGACCAGATCCTGCCGTCGATCTCGCCCAACATTGGCGTGATGCCATCCGAACCCAATGCCGACCCTTTGGCGGAATGGTTGGAAAGCTGCCACCGCTTCTCGGAACTGGCGCGCGAAGATCAACTCATTCTGGGCGGGCACAAGCTCCCGTTCAGAGGTGCCCCGACCCGGATGCGGCAACTGATCGAAAATCACGAGGGCGCGCTGCGCCGCTTGCTCAAGCATCTCGACACACCCAAAACCGCCGTCGACTGCTTCCCGCCGCTCTTCAAGCGCTCCATCGACGAAGGCACCTACGGCCTCGCGATGGTAGAAGCTGTCGCGCACCTTAATCATCTCCTCACGCGGGGTTTAGTTTCGCGGGAGTTGGGCCCTGACGAAGCATGGTACTGGCAAGCAAAGGGCTAACAACCTTCTCGCTTTTTGATCATTCACGCTTGGCTATTACGCTCTCCTGAGCCGTTTTGACCGCGTGACAGCCGCATTCTAATCGGCTAAACCGCAACAAACGTTCAGGAAGGAAACGCAAAATGGCTGATCATAAGCATGGTGAAATGAACATCGACGTTCAGGAAAAAACCTTTGCTGGTTTCATCAATGTCGCATCCAAAGTTGCGATGGTGTCCATCGGCATCCTGATTTTCCTCGCGATTTTCAATAGCTAAGGAAAAGGCCAGATCTCTGGCCTTTCTAATTTCTGGAGTTGGCGCGTGCATCGGCGTGTTTTTCTTCTGTCGGCGGCGGGGGCAGCACTATCTGCATGCACAAACGATGCACCCAAAATCCCTGATTCCGGACCTGACCGGGTCGCTCGCGCTGTCTACCGGCACGACGGCCCGCCAGAGATTGTTTTGTTCACAATGATCTCGAATGAAAGCGGGTCAGGAGCACATACGTCACTTTTGATAAACGCATCGCAGCGAGTTATCTGGGATCCTGCCGGGTCGTTCCGGGCCGAACAGATTGTAGAGCGCGGGGATGTTGTTTTCGGTGCGTCGCCGCTCCTCGAAGGTGTCTACACCCGCTTTCATGCGCGCAAGACCTACCATGTCGTCGTTCAGCGTATGCCTGTTTCAGCAGACGTGGCTGAAGAATTGCTTCAGCGCGCTTTGAGCCTCGGAAACCAGAAGCCCGGGACTTGTGCGTTATCAACATCCAAGCTGCTGAACAGCGTGCAGGGCTTCCCCGATCTGCCGCAAACGATGTTTCCCAATAAGCTGATGGAAGCGTTTGCCGAACTGCCTGGCGTGATCACTCGCCGCTTCTACGAAACTGACGATCCGGATCGTTTCAAAGCGCTGGCTGCCTTGGTGCCAACGCTGGAAACATTCGAATAATCAACCAAATAGCCCAGCCACGCGCCCAACAAGCATGAAGGCTCGGGCCGTTCTGGTATTTGCCAATTCTGTCAGTTCCGCGTCTGTCGCCGTGTCTGCGAAAGTCGCGAAAACCTTGTCGAAACGGCGCAGGAAGTGGTGGCAGGTATCGCGGAAAATCGGATCCTGTTTCATCCTTCCGGCCGTAAGCGCGAGGCTCGAACGATCGCGGATGCCGCCAAGGGCCGAAACGACGCGACCGCGTTCGCCAGAGGCGAAGCGGCGCCAGACTTCAGGGCGCGCGAGGTCGGGGCGGAGATCGTCCATATAGATGCCGTCTTGGCTCAGAAGCGTTAGCAAATCCTGACTGGCCTGGATGAGTTGCTTGGCTTCCCGATCAGCTAAGGCCTTGCGAAGAGAGCCAAATCCTTCTTCGTCCTCGGCCGTTTCCGGGAAGTTCATCGCCTTGATAAAGTCTTTTCGTTCCAAGGGCGCCGCGAAGTCTTCGGCGGTGGTGCCTAGGGGGAGGGGGGCTTGGTCGTTGTCGCCGGCGGGAAGCTCTTCTACGGGCTTCGGGCGCATGGGTTGGGTGGTGCGATCACGAGAAGTTGTTAAGGTTGCCAGTGCCGTTTCGGTGTTGCGGGTGGCGGCGGCGATTTCGTCGAGTTTGCGCGCGACGGAAGGCTCGGTAGCCAGCGACCGGCCCTGCGACTGGGCGATGTAGGCTTGGCGGATTGCGTCGATAGCGGCTTGTAAACGTTGACTTTCTTCTCGCATGACGCGGCTTGCGCGGGCGGCGGTGGCGGCGACCCAGATCATGGCGACGGGCAAAAAGATCGCCAGCATGGTGATCAGGAAGCGCAGGCCCGCGGGCTCGCCGGTTTCAGCGGCGGGCGGCAGGGTGGACACAAAATATCCCGAGATTCCAAGCCACAAGACCGTCAGAGCCACGGCTGCATACTCGATGCCCGTCACACGCGTTCCACGGCCACGATCGTAAAGACCGAAGGGCGTCGAGCGATTTTCTTCCTTATCGGCGGGCATGGCCCTCTCCGTTCACGGTAAAATCCAAGGTATGTTTCACGCATGGTTTGTGTATGGCAAGCGTCATGACGTTGGAGCCATACCCGCCCTGCGCACGCTACGTTCAGCGAAACTCAATATTGACGACTTCGTAGAACTTCTCGCCACCCGGCGTTTTCACTTCGACGCTATCGCCCACATCCTTGCCGATGAGCGCGCGGGCGATGGGCGAACGGATGTTGAGAAGCCCCTTCTCGATATTGGCTTCATGCTCGCCAACGATCTGCCAGGTTTTCTCTTCGTCGGTGTCTTCATCGACGACGGTCACAGTCGCGCCGAACTTGATCGCACCGGAGAGCCCAGCAGGGTCAATCACTTCGGCAAGGCCGATGACGCCTTCGAGTTCCTTGATGCGGCCTTCGATGAAAGACTGCTTTTCACGGGCCGAATGGTACTCGGCGTTTTCGGAAAGGTCGCCATGTTCCCGCGCTTCGGCAATCGCCTGAATGATCGCCGGACGTTCGACGGATTTCAGATGCTTCAATTCGGCTTCAAGCGCGGCGTGGCCCACCCGCGTCATCGGGATCTTTTCCATGGTGTCTTCCCTTGCCCCTACCCCGAGGCGTCTTGCTTTTTTCTTGGAAGGGCAGCCTGCCCAAAATGCTTAGAAAAGCCAATAGATCATGGCTAGGTTCGGCGCAATCGGGCCGCACGCCATTCCCGCAGTTCCGCGATCGGAAAGCGGTGTTTTTCCGACCCGATCGTGACAGAAACGCCACGCGGATCGGCGATGCGCCATTAAGGTTAGGCCTATTCGAGGACCATCTGCTGCACGTTGGCGATGAATCAGCCTTTAGAACAGGCTCGCACAGGGGCATCTTTCTTGCGATATCTTGCCGTTTTCCGGCTCTTTAACGCCGTGTCGTGATTGACGTGCCGCATTGCGGCACGGTAACCCTTCGCGCAACTTTGTTGCGGAAGCGCGCGGGATTCAGGAGGACGGGCTTATGGCCGAGATCGAACGGGAAGCGATGGATTACGATGTGGTGATCGTTGGCGGGGGCCCGGCTGGCCTTTCTGCGGCGATCCGCCTGAAACAACTCGATCCCGACCTGTCGGTCGTGCTGTTGGAGAAGGGTTCGGAAGTTGGCGCGCATATCCTCTCGGGCGCGGTGCTGGATCCCTCGGGCCTCGATGCGCTGATCCCCGACTGGAAAGCCAAGGGCGCGCCGCTGAACGTGCCGGTGAAGCATGATAACTTCTACATGCTGGGCGAAGCGGGCCAGATCCGTATCCCCAACTTCCCGATGCCGCCTTTGATGAACAACCATGGCAACTACATCGTTTCCATGGCCAACGTCTGCCGCTGGATGGCGGAGCAGGCCGAGGGGCTGGGCGTGGAGATTTTCCCGGGCATGGCGTGCTCGGAAGTGGTGTACGGCGAGAACGGCGAAGTGAAGGGCGTGGTTGCGGGCGAGTTCGGCAAGAACCCCGATGGCACGCCGGGTGATGGCTACGAGCCGGGGATGGAGCTGCACGGCAAATATGTGTTCCTCGCGGAAGGCGTGCGCGGGTCGCTCTCGAAGGAAGTGATCGCGAGGTACGAACTGTCGAAGGGCCATTGCCCGCAGAAGTTCGGCATCGGCATGAAAGAGATCTGGGAGATCGATCCCGCGAAGCACAAGGAAGGCACTGTGACCCATACGATGGGTTGGCCTCTGGGCGGGAACGCGGGCGGTGGTTCGTTCATCTACCACCTCGACAACAATCAGGTTTACGTGGGCTTCGTGGTGCACCTGAACTTCGAGAACCCGCACCTCTTCCCCTACATGGAATTCCAGCGCTTCAAGCATCACCCGATGGTGGCGGAGCTACTGAAAGGCGGGAAGCGCGTGGCTTATGGCGCGCGGGCGATTTCCGAAGGTGGCTACCAGTCGATGCCGAAGATGGTGGCACCGGGTGTGGCGCTTCTGGGCTGCTCGGTGGGCATGGTGAACGTGCCGCGCATCAAGGGCAACCATAACGCGATGCTCTCGGGCAAGGCGGCAGCGGAAGCGGCTTATGCGGCGATCCAGGCGGGCCGTTCGGGCGACGAGCTGTCGAATTACGAAGCGGATGTGCGTAAGGGCGCAATCGGGAAGGACCTGAAGAAGGTGCGGAACGTGAAGCCTTTGTGGTCGAAGTTCGGGCTTCTGGCCTCGCTCGTGGCGGGCGGGTTCGACATGTGGACCAATACCTTCGGCTTCTCGCTTCTGGGGACGCTCAAGCATGGCAAGACCGATGCGGCAGCGACGGGGGAAGCGGCAAAGTTCAAGCCGATCGACTATCCGAAGCCGGACGGCAAGCTTTCGTTCGACCGACTGACCAACGTCGCCTTCTCCTTCACCAACCACGCCGAAGAGCAGCCCGCGCACCTGCAACTGAAGGATGCCTCGCTGCCGATTTCGGTGAACCTGCCGAAATACGACGAGCCGGCGCAGCGCTATTGCCCTGCGGGTGTGTACGAAGTGGTGCGCGAAGAGGGCAAGGACCCGCGCTTCGTGGTGAACTTCCAGAACTGCGTGCACTGCAAGACCTGCGATATCAAAGACCCAAGCCAGAATATCACCTGGGTCACGCCGCAGGGTGGTGACGGGCCGAACTACCCGAACATGTAATGCAGAACGGGCGCCCTTGGAGGCGCCCGTTTCATTTCCGCGCGGCGGATGGGAGAGCGCTGGGGCTCTGCCCCGGACCCCGGGATATTTCGAAAAGCAAGAGCGGTTTCAGTTCAGATCCTTGAGCAAGCGCCCGTGTTTGCGGACCTCGGTGAGGGCGTCGGCGAAGGTGTGGATGCCGCGCCCTTTCATCATCGACAGGAGTCGGAGGAAGGCGTCTGCAGTGGCCTCGGTGTCGCCCAGAGCGGTATGGCGCAGTTCTTCGGGGATTGTGATGCCGAGGCGGTGGGAAAGCGCATCGAGGGTATGGACCTCGTGCTGACCGTAGACGACAGCGGAGAGGAGGACGGTGTCGAGGACGGGATGGTCGAATTTGAGACCGAGTTCGGTTTCGCGGCGTTTGAGGAAGGTCATGTCGAAGGGCGCGTTGTGGGCGACGAGAACAGCGCCTTCGGCGAAACG
>JALQUU010000051.1 GCA_023260655.1 Paracoccaceae bacterium
GTTGGCACAATGCGACTTTCATTATTCTGTCCGGCGCTCAGTACCACTCTCCAACATGACTCGACAGACTCGAATGCCGCCCCTATTTGTGAACAAAAAAGGAACATTAATGTCAAACCGCCGCCTGCTCTGCCTTTGGTTTCCTCGCTTTGGAGCCGAACACCTCGTTCGGCTTGGCGTGGAGTCCGCGGACTGCCCGCTTGCGACAATAGAAGACCGGAGCGGGGCGGAAGTGCTTGCTTCCCTCTCGACAGAGGCGTCGCGAATGGGTCTGCACCTTGGTCAACCCTTACGCGAAGCCTTGCTGATCTGCCCGAACCTTCGCTCCTACCGCCGCAAAGTGCTGATGGAAAAGCGGTTACTTGGTGTTTTGAGACGCTGGGCAGAGCGCTATTCCCCATGGATAGCCGAGCAAGGCGAAGACGGGCTGGTGATCGACATCACCGGATGCAGCCATCTTTTCGGTGGCGAGGCCGCACTGTTCAACAAAGTTCTTTCCGACTGCGCCACCCTAGGGTTTTCCGCGCGGATCGGTATTGCTGACACCCTTGGAGCAGCTTGGGCATTGGCGCATTACGCCGGAGGAACAGCCCTACCTGTACGCTCCGGCGACGGTATTGCCAGCGAAGCCAGAGCCACCAGATCGCGCGCATCGAACCGTCCTGCTCCCAAGCGTGAAGCGTTGGGGCAAGGCGGTATCGCGCCACCCGGCGCGTGCAGAGAGGCCCTTGCGCCCTTACCCCTGCAAGCCTTGCGCCTGAGGCAAGAGGCGTTGGAAGCTCTCGCGCGGTTGGGCCTTCGTCATGTCGAAGACCTCTACTCCCAACCCCGCGTGAGCCTTGCTCGCCGCTTCGGTACGGAACTGATCCTGCGGCTCGATCAAGCACTTGGTGTCGCGCCAGAACCCATCTCTCCTGTCAGTCATTCACCCGCCTTCGCCACGCGCCTCAGTTTCCCCGAACCGGTCGCTCATCTGGACGGCCTTCTGGCCGGAATCGACAAGATGCTACCCCACCTCTGCGAGCGCCTGCACCGCGATGGCTTGGGGGCGCGCGTCGTCCGGTTCGAGGCCTATCGCGCGGATGGCGGCATGAGCTGGATCAGCGTGACCCTTGCACGCCCCACGGATCGTCCGGAAAGCATCCGCTCCCTACTGGCTCTCAAAGTGGGGGAAATCGAGGCCGGTTTGGGAGTGGATATGCTGCGCCTCGTCGTGCAGCATTATGAAAAGAACCGCACCGAAACCACACGAAGCCCCTTCCTCAGCTCCGCACCAAACGAGGCCCGCGCTGACGATTTGCTCGGGCGTTTGGGCGCAAGATTGGGCCCGGAAAACGTGACGCGCCTTCATCCCGGTGAAAGCCACCTGCCCGAGCAATCCTCCATAACCTTCGCCGCAGCTTGGTCGGATCCCTGCAAGGCATGGCCTACCCGCCCTTCTCGTCCGCTCGTTCTGTGGCGACCCGAACAGCTTCACGCCCCCGGCATTCCACAGATCCCTGCCCAGTTCCGCTGGCGGAGACGGGAGCACAAGATTTGCGAGGCGCTTGGGCCAGAGCGCATTTCCCCCGAGTGGTGGTTTGACCATCCCGAATGGCGCTCCGGCCAGCGCGATTACTGGGAGGTCGTTACCGACTCAGGAGAACGCCTCTGGCTTTTTTACGCCTACGGAGCCGATACAAGTGCGGGCTGGTATTGCTCCGGTAGCTTCCAGTGACACCAGCCGCTCAGCGCGCGTAGGCCACCATGGTCAGCAACTCATACTCGGCCACCTGATCGCCATCCTGATTACGCAGCACCACAGCCCAGGCAACTTCGCCATAGCCATCGGTCCGGCGCGTCTTACGGCAAACGGTCAGCTGCACCGCAATCGAATCCCCGGGCGAGACAGGCTTCTGGAAAGACAACCCGTTCAAGCCCGTATTGGCCAGAACAGGCCCCGGATCCGGTTGCACGAACAAGCCCGCCGCAAAACTCAAAAGCAGATAGCCATGCGCCACCCGCCCCGGGAAGAACGGGTTCGCCTTCGCGGCTTCCTCATCCATATGAGCGTAGAACGTGTCTCCCGTGAAATGGGCGAAATGCTCGATATCTTCCAAAGAAATCGTCCGCGCAGGTGTGCGGATGGTCTCTCCGATCTCGAGCTCGTCGAACGTGCGCTGGAACGGATGCTGAGGGCCTGCACTTTCCGGCGCGCCGCGAAGCCACGTTCCGGTAATTTTGGAAAGCGTTCGCGGGCTTCCCTGAACCGCCGTGCGCTGCATGTAATGCAAGACAGCGCGGATACCGCCCAACTCCTCTCCACCGCCCGCGCGCCCCGGCCCGCCGTGCACCATATGCGGCATCGGCGCACCATGTCCGGTAGCCTCCGCCGCCGCATCTCTGTCCATGACGTACAGGCGGCCATGATGAGCGGCGCTCGCAAGCACCATGTCGCTCGCGATCTCAGCATCATGCGAGAAAAGCGACGCAACGAGCGACCCGCCACCGCGATTCGCCAACGCCGCCGCATGCGCCACATCCCGGTAGGGCATCAACGTAGAAACCGGCCCGAACGCCTCGATCTCGTGCACCGCTTTCGCCGCGTCCGGATCATCGCATTGCAGCAGCATTGCAGGTAAAAACGCCTGATCGGGGTCTCCGTCCTGAACCTCGAACGCCTCCGGATCGCCTTGGATCAGCCGGGCCTCCGCCCGCAATTGAGCAAGCTTAGCCAACACATCCGCTTTCTGGGAATGCGAGGCCAGCGCGCCGAGCCGCGCCTTTTCACCCACAGGATCGGCAGGAGAGATAGCAGCCAGTTTAGCCGCCAGTGTTTCCCCAACATCGCCAATCAAACCCTGTGGCACGATCAGGCGGCGCATCGCAGTGCACTTCTGACCCGCTTTCGTCGTGATTTCCTGCACAGCTTCCTTGATGAACAGATCGAATTCCGGCGTCCCGATCGCAGCGTCAGGCCCAAGGATAGCCGCGTTCAAACTGTCTTGCTCGGCGGAGAAGCGCGTCGAATTCCGAAGAAGGTTCGCGTTAGCCCGCAGTTTAAGCGCCGTATCAGCTGAGCCCGTGAAACTCACAACATCCTGCGGCCCTAGCCGATCCAGCATGTCACCGATCGATCCGATCACCAGCTGCACCGCCCCATCCGGCAACAGACCCGATTCAACCATCATCTTGTAGCAAAGGTGGGTCAAATAGCAGGTTTGCGTTGCGGGTTTGATGATCGCAGGAACACCCGCCAAAAGCGTCGGCACCAGCTTCTCAAGCATCCCCCAAACCGGGAAATTGAATGCATTGATATGCAACGCAACGCCTTGGAGCGGAACCGCAATATGTTGCCCACCGAAGGCACCGGTCCGCCCGAGCGGCTCAAAGCCCCCGTCGATCCAGACCTTTCCATCCGGCAATTCGCGCCGCCCTTTGGCAGCGTAAACCATCAAAGTCCCGATGCCGCCTTCAATATCGACCCGGCCATCTCTGAGCGTCGCGCCCGTGAGAGGGTTTACCGCATAAAGCTCGGCTTTGCGCTCACCCAGATAGGCCGCCAGAGCTTTCAACATCCGGGCGCGATCATGGAATCCCATGGCCCGCAACGCTGGCCCACCACCAGCGCGCGCATGATCCAGCGCAGCCTGCACATCCCAACCGCCGCTCATGGCTCGTGCGATAGGTTTCCCGCTCACAGGCCCGATAATGTCATTCGCGGCTGCGCCAGCAACAATCCAACGCCCGGCAATGTGGCTTTCAGGTCCCAACATGGTTCTCTCCTCCCAGCTTTCCGCGGAAGATGACCGAACGTCGAAATCAATGCAACACTCTTGACCGTCTGGTCGGTTTTGTGCTGCAACTGCTGCAACACAGGTTCTGGGGAGAGAACCTGCGCCTAAGGGCGAGGGAGGGATAATGACACCAGAGGAACGCGCAGCGCGGTCTGCTGAGGCGATGTGGGCCCAAGATGCGGCCACGCAAGCGCTTGGGATGGAAATCCTTTCTATCGCGCCCGGACGCGCCACCATGACCATGCGTGTCCGCCCGGACCATTTGAATGGGCACAAGATGTGTCACGGCGGCTTCATCTTCCTCTTGGCCGACAGTGCATTTGCGTTTGCGTGCAACAGCTACAATCAACTCGTTGTTGCCCAAGAAAACACCATCACTTTCCTGTCTCCGGGCAAGGAAGGCGAATTGCTCACAGCGGTTGCCGAGGAAAAGCACCTTGCCGGCCGCTCGGGTATCTATGACGTCACTGTTACGGGCGAAGACGGGCGCAAGGTTGCGCTCTTCCGCGGATTGAGCCGTAGCATCAAGGGCCAACACTTTAGTGAAGAATAACGGGAGCAAAGTATGAGAGACGCCTTTATCTGCGAGGGCCTGAGAACACCCATCGGCCGCTATGCGGGCTCGCTCGCCAGCGTCCGCCCCGATGATTTGCTCGCTGGTGTCATTCGCGATCTCGTCGCAGGCCGTGAACTGAAAATCGACGAAGCCCTAATGGGTTGCGCAAATCAGGCTGGCGAAGACAATCGAAACGTCGCCCGTATGGCCGTCTTGCTGGCAGGCCTCGGAGAAAGCGTTCCCGGCGCCACGATCAACCGCCTCTGCGGATCGGGTCTCGATGCAATTGGATCGGCGGCACGTGCCGTAAAGGCCGGTGAGGCAGATCTCATTCTCGCAGGTGGCGTAGAGTCGATGTCGCGCGCGCCCTTCGTGATGGGCAAAGCCGACAGCGCCTTCTCTCGCGCCGCAGAAATCTACGACACCACCATTGGCTGGCGCTTCGTCAACAAAGCGATGCACAAGGCATTCGGGACTGATTCCATGCCCGAAACCGCGGAAAACGTTGCCGCCGACTTTGGTATTTCCCGTGAGGATCAAGATGCCTTCGCTCTGCGTTCTCAAATGCGCGCCACGGCTGCCATCGCCTCCGGTCGACTGGCTCGCGAGATCACTCCCGTTATGATCCCGCAGCGTAAGGGTGACCCGATCCGCGTCGACACAGACGAGCACCCTCGCGCCACCACTTTGGAAAAGCTGGCCTCGCTGCCCACGCCCTTCCGGCAAGGTGGCTCTGTGACCGCCGGGAACGCATCCGGCGTGAACGACGGCGCGGCAGCGGTGTTCATCGCGTCGGCAGAAGCAGTGAAGAAATACGGTCTCACGCCTCGGGCACGCATCGTTTCGATGGCAACAATCGGTGTGCCGCCCCGCATCATGGGCATAGGCCCGGCTCCGGCAACGCAGGCCCTGCTGGATCGCCACGGTCTGAAGATTTCGGATATCGACATGCTCGAAGTCAACGAGGCCTTCGCGGCGCAAGCGCTTGCCTCGCTGCGCCAACTCGGGCTTCCAGATGACGCCGATCACGTCAATCCGCATGGCGGTGCGATCGCTCTTGGCCACCCGCTCGGCATGTCCGGCGCGCGCCTAGCCATCTCCGCATCCCTGTCTCTGGGAGACATGGACGGAAAGCGGGCGATCTGCTCGATGTGCATTGGCGTGGGCCAAGGCATCGCTCTCATGATGGAGGCTGTTTGATGGAAGATCTTTCCCCGAAAAAAAGTGATCTCGAAGCCATCGAGCTTGCAAGCCGGGATGAAATCGCGGCACTCCAACTCGAACGGATGAAATGGTCGCTTGAGCACGCCTATGAAAACGTGCCGCACTACAAGGCTGCCTTCGATGCCAAAGGTGTGCATCCGGACGACCTCAAATCTCTCGTCGACCTGTCGAAGTTTCCCTTCACAACCAAGCATGACCTCCGCGCCAATTACCCGTTTGGTATGTTCGCGGTGCCTCGCGCGCAGGTGAAGCGCATCCATGCGTCCTCTGGCACAACCGGACAGCCGACTGTCGTTGGCTACACGGAAAACGACCTCGCCAACTGGGGGCAAGTCGTTGCGCGGAGCCTTCGGGCTGCTGGCTTGCGCGCTGGTGACATCCTGCACAACGCCTATGGCTATGGCCTCTTCACTGGCGGTCTGGGCATCCATCTCGGCGCAGACACCCTTGGCCTGACCACCGTGCCGATTTCTGGCGGCATGACCCCGCGCCAAGTACGGTTGATTGAGGATTTCAAACCGGACGGCATTACGGTCACCCCCTCCTACGCGCTCTCAATCCTCGATGAATTCAAGATCCAAGGCCTCGACCCTCGCGCCTGCTCGCTCAAAGTCGGTATCTTCGGTGCCGAACCCTGGACTAACGCGATGCGCCGCGAAATCGAAAATGCTTTCGACATGCACGCGGTCGATATCTACGGCCTCTCCGAAGTCATGGGGCCGGGTGTCGCCAATGAATGCGTCGAAACCAAAGACGGCCTGCACATCTGGGAAGATCACTTCTATCCGGAGATTATCGACCCTGTTACAGGCGAAGTCCTGCCCGACGGTGAAATGGGTGAACTGGTATTCACCTCCCTCACCAAAGAAGCATTCCCGGTTATCCGCTACCGCACCCGCGACCTCTCGCGCCTTCTGCCCGGAACCGCGCGCACGATGCGGCGCATGGAAAAGATCACAGGCCGGTCGGACGATATGATCATCCTGCGCGGGGTAAACGTGTTCCCGACCCAGATCGAAGAGCAACTCATGCAGGTTTTCGATCTGGCACCCCATTTCCAGATCGAACTGTCTCGCACAGGTCGAATGGACGAGATGCGTATCTTGACGGAAGCAGCCATCGGCATCAACGATCCGGACCGACGCATTGCGGCAGGAAAATCGCTTGCAAGCCGGATCAAACAAACGATCGGGGTGAGCGTAAAAGTTGACGTGCTAGACACTGGAAAAGTCGAGCGCAGTCAGGGCAAAGCCGTGCGCATCGTGGATAAACGCCCGAAGGAAAACTGATGGCACGGGGCCTCGCACGCGACCATGACGAAAAGAGAGCCACTCTTCGGAAGGGCGCTGCGAGGTATTTTGCGGCAAACGGTTTCGACCGCGCTTCGATGTCAGGGGCTGCACGTCAGCTAGGTGTCTCCAAGGCCCTGATTTACCACTATTGGCCTTCGAAAGAGGATCTGCTCTTCGACATCTTCGACGATCACTTCACCGAACTGTTGGAGGCCACAGAGGCCGCAAGGTCGAAAGGCCTTCCCGGGCTTATCGCCGCTATTCTAGCCGCCTATGAAGACGCCGACCCCGAACACAAGCTCCAGCTGGACGCGCTGAAGCTGCTTCCTGATGAAAAGCAAATTCCGCTCTTGGCCGCCCAGCGCCGCCTTGTTGCGATCATGTCCGAAGCCGTGGCCGAAGTGGCCCCGGAACTCACGCCTGACAAGCTGCGCGCGGCCGTCATGACGATCTTCGGGATTCTCAACTGGGTTTACATGTGGCACCGCCCCGGGAAGGGCATGACGCGAAGCGAATATGCCTCTATGGCGGCCGATTTCGTGATGGGCGGTTTGACCCGTATCCGCTCAGAATGATCTTATCCTAATAACTTTCCACTCTCGGCGGCCCTTGCAAGCACCGTGTGCTCGTGCATCTTCACGATATGGATCCACTTGCCCCCCTTATTAATGCTCTCCACGCCGAAGGCCGCTTGCGCGTCTGGTCGCTTGTCATCACCGTTTTCGGCGACAGCGTTCAGCACCGTGGCGGGCGCATCTCGACGGCACGCTTGCAGCGCCTGCTCGGGCGGGTCGGCGTCGAAGCGGGGGCGATCCGAACAGCACTGTCACGTCTTGGCCGCGACGGATGGGTTGAGAGCGAGCGCACTGGCCGCATGAGCGAATACCGCCTGAGCCAACAAGGCCTGATGCGCTTTACAGAAGCAACAGGGCGAATTTACGCCCCTCCACAAATCGCTCCTATCGATGAGTGGGGCCTGTCGCTCGACGATGGCGACCCCATGGGGTTCGCCGTTGGTGGCCTACGGCTGCGACCCTCCAAATCAGGCCCCTCCAGCGCAGCGTTCCGGATTGAAGGCCGCATTGCGTCGCTCTCGCCAGATCTGAAGGCGAGCCTTCTCACACCCGCTCACCGCGCCACTCTGGAAAAGTTGTTCGCAGACGTTTCGGCACTGCAGCGCCTTGATCTTGCGCCTCTAGATGCCTGCGCGGCGCGCACCCTCTTGATCCACCGCTGGCGGCGTATCGTTTTGAGGCACCCCGAACTCCCTAAAGAACTCCTACCGGAAGAGTATCGCCAGACCCCACGCCATGCAGTAGCCATGGCCTATTCGCAGATCTCGCCACATGCAGAAGAATGGCTCGATCTGGACGAACCCGACATGCCCGCCATGCTCCCTGCCAAAGCCGCGTTTTTTCAACGCTTCAAGCAAGGCGCTTGATTTCGCACCGGCAAGGCGCAACTCTAAACCATGAACGTGCAATCGCCCCCAACGACTCCAAACCAGTCCGTCGAGCAGATCATGTTCGACCGTCATGAACTCGGGCAGATTCTGACCCTTTACGGGCGCATGGTCGCCGCAGGGGAATGGCGCGATTACGGCATCTCCGCACTCCGCGATATAGCCGTCTTCTCGGTTTTCCGGCGCGCCGCTGAGCAGCCGCTCTACCGGATCGAGAAATGCCCTCGCTTGAGGGCTAAGCAGGGAATGTACTCTGTTGTCGGGATGGACGGGCGCATACTGAAGCGAGGCCATGAACTCAGATCGGTTCTGCAGGTTCTGGAACGGAAACTCATCCGCGCGGTGGAATGATGCAGATAGCGATCCTTGGGTCTGGCTTGATCGGTTCGAGCTGGGCCGCACTTTTCCTTGCCTATGGCCATTCGGTCGCCTTCGCAGATCCTCGCCATGATGCTCAAAACGAAGCCTTGCAAGCTGTCGAGGCAGCCTGGAAAGGCCTTCAGGCTCTATCCCCCTTAGGTGCTTTGCCCAAGGATCGGATCAGCTTTCATCTCACGATCGGCGCTGCCTGCGAAAACTCTGACTTCGTTCAGGAATGCGGTCCTGACAGATTGAACGTCAAACAGTCGATGCTTGCAGAAGCAGAAGTTGCCCTAGCACCAAACGTTGTCATCGCCTCATCCACCTCCTCGCTCATGCCATCCGACATCCAGATGGAAATGGCGCACCCCAAGCGCCTTCTCGTCGCCCATCCGATGAATCCACCCCATCTTGTTCCGCTTGTAGAACTCGTTTGCGGCCGCAAAACTGCGCCGGAAACTTTGGAGCAAGCGAAGAATTTCTACGACACTCTGGGGCGCGTTACGGTCGTCGCTCGAAAAGAAGTGCCGGGCCATATCGCGAACCGCCTGACCTCCGCCCTTTATCGTGAGGCGGTGCATATGGCCGCCGAAGGCATCGCAAGCGTCGAGGATATCGACAAGGCCGTCGCATGGGGCCCCGGGCTTCGCTGGTCATTGATGGGCCCGCACCTGATCTATCATCTTGGCGGCGGCGCGGGTGGTTACCGGGGATACCTTGAACATCTCGGACTGACCCAAGCCAACCGATGGAAAGCCCTCGGCGAACCGCAGATGGACAAAACCACAATCGAAGCGCTCATTTCTGGACTACAAAAAGAGTTGGAGAACCTCGGCAACCCGTCGCGCAACGAGCTGGAGAAGGCCCGCGACGACGGGCTTGTTGCCCTCCTCCAACTCAAAGCTGGGCTTCCCCTCTAAGGTCAGTCGCCGTAGAAGGCGCTATGTTCACTCCGTATGACCCACCCACAGATCCCACCGAAATCCTGCACGAAGACGCGGACATGCTTGCCGTCGTCAAGCCTGCGGGCCTTCTCTCCGTGCCAGGTCGTGGAGAAGAACTTGCCGATTGCCTAATCTCGCGCCTCGCCGTCACTTTCCCGAACATCTTGCTCGTGCACCGTTTGGACCGCGACACTTCCGGCGTGATGGTTTTTGGTCTCACGCCCCACGCACAACGCTCTTTGTCGATGGAATTCGAAACGCGGCGCGCGAAGAAGACCTATATCGCCCGCGTCTGGGGGAAGCTGGAACCGCGTGAGGGCGCCGTCGATCTGCCGCTAACCGTCGACTGGCCCAATCGCCCCCGCCAGATGGTTTGCCATGAAAACGGTCGTCCGGCCGTTACGGATTGGCGCGTCGTCTCCTACGGGGAAAACGAAACACGCGTCCGGCTGATGCCTCGAACGGGCCGCAGCCATCAGCTCCGGGTTCACATGCTCTCCAAAGGTCACGTGATCCTCGGAGACCCGATCTACGCGGAAGGCAAAGCGCGCGCATTTCCGCGCCTGATGCTCCATTCGGAAGAGCTGCGGATCAACCATCCGGAAAACGGCCGCGGCATGCGCTTTCGCAGCGCCGCACCGTTCTGATTATTTCAGAATCCTGTCTGTCAGGTTCTGCCTATTAGCCCGAATGTCGGCAACGACCGCTTCCAAAGCAGGCTCGCGTTCCAACAGAAGTGCAAGCTCGTCCATCCGGTTCTGCGCCAGCAGAAAAAGTACATCCTCGGCTATCTTCCCGTTCCGACGCGGCAATGCCGCAACGGACTGACTCAGATCGGGCAGCGGCAGCGCCTCATGAATTGGGCCCTCAACAAACGCGTAAATCCCGATGCCCTTCGATGGCAGCGGGAATGTAACGAGAAAGACATCCGAAACACCCGACCCCATAAGCCGCTCGCGGATTGCCTCTCCTTCGAGCATCAACCGATTTTCCGAACCTTCGTTATCGCTCCAGTTCATCAATTTTCGGGTGACGAAATTGTAGAGCCTCTTTCCCGTCGCCAGCCAAACCTTGGAGGGCAGGCTCTTGTTGTCCAGCATCCTTCTTTCGGAAGCCGTCAACAGTTCAGGCGCATAGCGCTTCTTCTGTTTCAGAAGATGCCGAAGGTCTTCCCGCGCCATCACACGGAAGATCAAACCTTTTCGGCGATGAACACTGGCAAGCTGGAAGTCGATAACCGCGGCGGCTCCATCCGGCGTCATGAGCCAGTTTTGAGGCTTTGCGATATCGTTATGCGTCACCCCACGCCGCCGCATTTCGCGCAGCAAACGGCGAGCATCCTGATACCATGATGGATGGGTGGGGCGGGCCAACTGCAAGGGAGTTCCGCTCGTCCAAATCCGCAAAATCCCGTGCTTATTGGCATTCACGATAATCGGCGTTCCCGCGATCCCCTGAACTCTCCGTAGCGCCCCGATTTCACGTTTCGCCAAATATCGCGCAATAGGCCGTGCCCAAAGCGGCACATTCTTCAGGCTGCGGCAGACAAGCTTTGTGGCTTCATCGTACTTCAGATGACCTTCAATGGTCTCCGAGAACACATCGCGCTTCAGGATATTTCCCGACACGAAACGCGGATCTATGGGATCATCTTCCATAACGGTTCACTCTAAAGCAAAACATCCGGAGCCGTCATAGCCCCGGATGTTATCTCTACTCAATCAAAGATTACTCGGCAGCGACGTCAGCCCAACCGGAAATCGCTTTGACTTCGCAGAAGTCCTCGATTCCCCAAAGGCCACCTTCACGTCCGTTGCCCGACTGCTTCATGCCACCAAAAGGCGCACCAGCGCCGCGCGGACGGCCGTTCATTTCCACCATCCCCGAGCGCAGTTTCAGCGCCAGGCGGTTGAGCCGTTCGCCGTCCTGCGACTGCACGTAGTTGGTCAGGCCATAAACCGTATCATTGGCCATCTGCACAGCCTCTTCTTCGGTTTCGAACTTCATGATCGACAGAACCGGCCCAAAGATCTCTTCACGCGCAATCGTCATTTCCGGCGTCACATCCGCAAAAACAGTCGGGCGAACGAAGAAGCCACGGTTCAGATGTTCAGGCCGGCCCGGGCCGCCAGCGACCAGTCGCGCACCCTCATCGATGCCCTTCTGGATCAGCCCTTGGATCTTGTTGAACTGCATCTCGTTCACGACCGGGCCAATGTGCTTGCCCGATTCATGTGCCGAACCCACAATCACCGAATTTGCAACTTCCGCAGCAATTTCAACGGCTTTGTCGTAAATTTCGGCCTGAACCATCATCCGGGACGGCGCGTTGCACGACTGCCCGGTGTTGTTCATCATGTGCAGTACACCGCGCTTCACCGCTTTATCATCGGCGTCGGCGAAGACGATATTCGCGCCCTTACCCCCGAGTTCGAGGTGAACCTTCTTCAGCGTATCCGCTGCGTTCTTGGAGATCGCAATACCAGCACGGGTGGAGCCGGTGAACGAAACCATGTCCACGTCCTTATGGCCCGACATCGCCGTGCCAACACCCATGCCATCGCCGTTCACAAGGTTGAACACACCCGGCGGGAAGCCAGCTTCGTGCATGAGCTCTGCAAACACCATCGCATTGAGCGGGCTTTCTTCAGAGGGCTTCAGCACCATCGTGCAACCCGCAATCGCGGCAGCGCCGACCTTCAGCGTCACCTGATTCATCGGCCAGTTCCACGGGGTGATCAGCGCGCAAACGCCTACCGCTTCATAAACGATGCGGTTATCCGGAGCGTGGTCACCAAGCGGTTTGATAAACTTGAAGTTCTTCGCAGCCTTCACAAAATTCGTGAGGTGCCACGTGCCCGCACCAACTTGCTGGGTCCGCGAGAAATCAATCGGTGCACCCATCTCGATAGACGTTGCCTGAGCAATATCTTCGCCGCGCGCTTGATAGATCTCGATCAGCTTTTCCACAAGAGCGATACGCTCTTCGGGCGGCGTTGCCATCCAGCCCGGAAGCGCAGCTTTCGCGGCAGCCACTGCGGCATCAACATCCTTGGCGCCGCCAAGGGAAATAACTGCGCAGGGTTCTTCGGTCGACGGATCGATCACATGGTGATCCTTGCCTTCAATCGGGTCCACCCACTGGCCGTTGATATAGAACTGACGCTTCTCGATCATGATGCGTTCTCCCCTAATGATTCCGGCGCCCCGCCGGGTTTCGGCGCCACTCTGTCACCCGAATAATCGCTCTACAAGGGCAACACGGAAAAGTTTGATCAAATCCCGACAGGCGGAACTTGAGCAGAGCGACATCCTGTCACTCCATGAGCGGCAGGGGGTTAAAAGTACGAAATTAGAATGTATCTAAATCGCCAAGCAACCAAAGAGGATAAAAATGGGCCTTCGCATTAACGATACTCTCCCCAACCTGACCATCACCACCGATGAAGGCACCTACGCACTTCATGACTGGCAAGGCGACAACTGGGCGATTCTCTTCTCACATCCGAAGGATTTCACGCCCGTTTGCACCACCGAATTCGGCGCAGTGGCACAACTCGCCGATGAGTGGGCCAAGCGGAACACCAAAGTGATGGGCATCTCCGTCGATGGCGTCGCCGAGCACAAGAAGTGGAAAGGCGATATCGAGAAATTTGCTGGCGCCAAGGCCACCTTCCCGATCATCGCCGATACCGACCTTGCTGTCGCCAAAGCCTTCGACATGCTTCCCGCCGAAGCTTACCTCCCCGATGGCCGCACCGCGAACGACACCGCGACCGTGCGTTCGGTTTTCATCGTTGCGCCGAACAAAAAAGTTCAGCTCATCATGACCTATCCGATGTCGGTCGGCCGGAATTTCGCAGAAGTTCTGCGCGCGCTCGACGCGCTGCAAGCTTCCTTCGGCGTACCGGTCGCCATGCCCGCAAACTGGGTGCCTGGCCAAGACGTGATCGTGGCGCTTTCCCTCAATGACGATCAGGCCCGCGAGAAGTTCGGCGAGATCGACATCAAGCTCCCCTACCTCCGCACCACCAAGCTCAAGGCCTGAGTGTAGCGGCAGCACAACGCGCCGCCGTTCTCGTAAGAGAGCGGCGGTTTTTCTTGCCGAACACCACTTTCCCTGCTATCCGCCGCGCCATGTTCACGATCGCAACCACTAAACGCACCACTAAGACCACCGCCACGGCGGGGGAACTTCTGGTGTGCGCGGTCGGTCAACCGAACTAAGCCCAGAAGCCCCGCCGGAGACGGACGGGGCAAATGTAAAAAGTCCCCGTCCGCTTCGCCAAAGATGGAGAAGACCATGACGGAACAAAGCCCCCTTTCACTCGCCCAGAACGTACCTGCCAATCCTGTTGTTGCCATCGTTGGTGCAACCGGCGCCGTGGGCGTTGAACTTCTGAACTGCCTCGAGGGTCGGAATTTCCCGGTCGCAAAACTGAAACTCCTGGCGTCCGCGCGCTCCGCAGGGAAAGAGATGACTTTCCGCGGCGAACCCGTCGTGATCGAAGAACTGACTGAAGCGAGCTTTGAGGGCGTCGATATCGCTCTCCTCTCGGCAGGCTCGGGGATCTCCAAGAAATTCGCACCCGCCGCCGTGAAGGCTAGTGCCGTCGTCGTCGATAACTCCTCTGCCTTCCGCATGGACGCACATGTGCCGCTCATCGTGCCCGAGGTGAACGCAGATGCGATGGCCGCGCATCAAGGCGTGATCGCCAACCCGAACTGCGTGGCCGCCATCGCGACCGTCGCACTTGCCCCCTTGCACGCGGCCCACGCCATCAAACGCTTGAACATGGCAACCTATCAAGCCGCATCCGGCGCCGGCGCCGCAGCCATGGAAGAACTCCGCCTCGCAACGCAGGCCGCTCTAAATGGCGAAACCTATGAGCACAAAGTGCTCCCGCATCCTTACGCCTTCAACTTCTTCTCCCATAACGCCGATATGGACGAGGCTTCCGGCTACAACGGCGAAGAAACCAAGGTTGTCGCCGAAACGCGCCGCATCATGGGCATCCCAGAACTCCCCGTAGGCATCACCTGCATCCGCGTTCCGATCCTGCGCGCACATGGCATGGCGATTTCTATCGAGTTCGACGAGGTCGTGAGCCCCGAAGAAGCCCGTGCCCTCCTCGAAGCCGCGCCCGGCGTGCGTGTGGTGGATGATCGCGCCCGGAACTACTTCCCGATGCCGGTTGACGCGTCAGGTCAGGAAGACGTGCTCGTCGGCCGGATCCGTACTGATCTCAGCGATCCGTCGGGCCGCACGCTGGCGATCTTCGTCGTTGGCGACCAGCTTCTGAAGGGCGCCGCGCAGAACGCCGTGCAAATCGCCGAAGCACTTCTGCCCCGCTAAAACTCGACCGAAAGCGGCCCTGAGGCAAACTTGGGGCCGCTCATTCCTTGGGCGACTGCCCCTTTCGCGCGAAGTAATACCCAAGACCCAAAGCTAGAAACGTCAAGAGAAGCCAGATCGGGCCGGACTCCTGAAAATACACAACACCCGTTTCTGGATCAAAACAGCGCCCCAACTCGTTGAAACAATCACGCCTCTGGAAGTGCTGCGTGTAATATTACGTCCCAAAGAACACGGCGAAACAGAACGCCACGACTGAGGCAATTCTGTTGGTCATGGTCGGGTCCTCCATCGGCCGTTTCAGGGATTACCCCTTCCCGTGAACGCTAGACGCTCCTTCCACGCAAAGCAAAGGCCCCGAAGCAATGCTCCGGGGCCCTCGTTTTCGCGAATGAGCGCAGATTACTCTGCGTCGCCTTCCGCTTTTTCTTCCTTGGCGAGTTCTTCGCCAGTGGCTTGATCAACCATCTTCATCGCGAGGCGAACCTTGCCGCGATCGTCGAAGCCGAGGAGCTTCACCCAGACTTCCTGACCTTCTTTCAGAACGTCCGAGGGATGGTTCAGGCGCTTGTTCTCGATCTGGCTGACGTGCACGAGGCCGTCACGCTTACCGAAGAAGTTCACAAACGCGCCGAAGTCGACGAGCTTCACAACGGTGCCTTTGTAGATCTTGCCAACTTCCGGCTCTGCCACGATCGAATAGATCATGTCATAGGCCTTCTTGATCGTATAAGTAACTTGCCTACCAACGATGCTGATGAAATCAAATTGATTGTCAGCCCTGTTGGTGCAGTAGTTAATCCAAGTGCCACTAACACCAGCATGGACATTCTTGCGCTTCT
>JALQUU010000052.1 GCA_023260655.1 Paracoccaceae bacterium
GTATGACGAGTTTGTGCAAAAGTTCTCGGCCAAAGTCAAAACCCTCAAAGTAGGCAACGGCTTTGACGAAGGTGTGGTGCAAGGCCCGTTGATTGAAAACGCTGCCGTTGAAAAAGTCGAACGCCATATCGCCGACGCCGTCGCGCATGGCGCCAGGCTTTTGAGCGGCGGCGCCCGGCATGCGCTGGGCGGAACCTTCTTCCAGCCGACGGTGCTCACCAATGTCTCGGCAGATTCTCTGATCTGTCATGAAGAGACATTCGGACCGGTCGCGCCGATTATGACCTTCCAGACAGAGGAAGAGGCGCTGCGCCTCGCCAATGCGACGCCCTTTGGCCTGGCGAGCTATTTTTACAGCACAGACATCGCCCGCGTGTTCCGTGTCGCCGAAAGACTGGAAACAGGCATGGTCGGCGTCAATGAGACCGCAATTTCCACCGCTTCCTTCGAGAAACGCCGCCGCGTGCCACCCTCGCGCTCAGCCCGTTGCAAGAAGTGATCGGACAGAAGCACAATGTCATCCACACGCTCGCGGAGGCTCGGCACCGCCAGAACAGCACCGGAAAGGCGGTAGTAGAGGTCGGGCCGGATCGTTCCACGTTCCAGCCCCGAAGCCAGATCGCTTTGGGACGTCGCCATAAACCGCGGCACATAATCGCCGGGGCTATCCATCATCCGCACTATGCGCGCCTGCACTTCCAGCGACACATCACCAATCTCGTCGATCATTAGCGTCCCGCCCTTCACCCGCGCCAAAACGCGCGCAGGTCCTTCGAGGTCCATCAGGTCCGAACCCGTCACCGTCACAAAAGGCAGCGTCCGCCGATCCGAGAAGTCATGGATCGCCTTTGCAATCAACGATTTACCCGTCCCGCTTTCTCCAGAAATCAACACAGGCAGGTCGGTGTTCATCACTCGCGCCATCAGCCTGTAAAGCGCCTGCATCGAGGCCGTCCGCCCCACGAGCGGCAATTCGTCCGGCCGTTCCAGATCATCCGATACGGGTTTCGAAGGCGCGCGCGTCTTCCGGCTGTCCAAGGCCCGTGCGGTCCGCTTCATTAGGTCCGGCAAATCGAAAGGCTTCGGCAAGTAGTCGTAAGCTTCCGCCTCGTTGGCCTGAATGGCCGTCATGATCGTGTTTTGCGCCGAGATCACGATGACTGGCAAGCCGGGGCGATCCTGATGGATCTTCGGCAGCATCTCCAGCCCGTTTCCATCCGGCATCATGACGTCCGAAATCACCACATCGCCTTTGCCTTCGGCGACCCACCGCATCAAGGTCGTGAGCGAAGACGTCGCGTGTACCTTGCAGCCTGCACGCGTCAACGCTTGCGTAAGAACTGTGCGGATCGTGCGGTCGTCATCAGCAACAAGAACCGTTCCATCCATCAGGAAACAACCTTTCTCTCACGTTTATATGCGCGGGGTTTCATCGGAAGCGAGATGCGGAACACCGTGCGCCCCGGCACAGAATTCACACCCACCCATCCCCCATGGTCCGAAATGATTTTCGCTGTCAGCGCGAGGCCCAGCCCCGTGCCATTCTCGCGCCCCGAAACGAAAGGCTCGAAAATGTCATCGGCAATCGCAGGCGGAATGCCCGGCCCATCGTCCGAAATTTCGATTTGCAGCGGCAGGGATTGCCCCGTGCCATCCGAGCGCCTGAGACGGAACGAATGATCGTAGAAAGTATGAAGCGTAATCGTGCCGCCCTTCGGGTCCGCAGCTTCGGAGGCGTTCTTCACCAGATTAAGAACCACCTGCAAAAGCTGGTCGGGGTCGCCCAAGGCCAGCGGTAGTGAAGGGTCATAATCCTCGTTGATCTTCATATGCGCGCCGAAACCCAGCAACGCCGAACGCCGCGCACGATCCAGCACGTCGTGGATATTCACATCCTTCAGATCCGGCGGCGAGAGGTTTCCGAACTGCTCGACCTGCTCCAGAAGCTTCACGATCCGTCGGCTTTCCTCGACGATTAAGTCCGTTAATTCAAGGTCTTCTGGCGAAAGGCTCATGCTCAGTAGCTGCGCCGCACCCGTGATCCCCGCCAGCGGATTCTTGATTTCATGCGCCAGCATCTCTGCCATGCCGATGGCCGATTTCGCAGCCGACTTGACTGTCGAATTCTGCGACATCCGCCCCGCCAACTCGCGCGGGCTGATCAGAACAAGCATTGCTTCGGTCTCGCCCTGCAAAGCCGAGAAATGCAACGTCGCCCGCACGGGTTTCCGTTCGCCCGTGCCCACATCCATATCGTTGACGAAAAGCGGCGTTCCCGTGCTCCACACCCGCGCCAGAGCTTCTTCCAAGGGCGCATCCACATGGATGCGGTCCCAGACCGGTTGCCCCATCAATGAGCGCGCCGATGCGTTAAGGAAAATCTCTGCGGCCGGGTTCACCTGAAGGATATGATCTCTCCGATCGATGATCAGCGCCGGAACAGGCAAGCTCGACCAGATCGCACCATCGTCAATCACACTCATGCCGCCGCCCTCTCGCCCGTTTCAACGAAGGCCCGGATCAGAACCGCCACTTCTTTCGGGTCACGGCAGGTCAAAACCCGCCGCCGCAATTCCGGCAGCGTCTCGGCGCGGTCCATATACCAGCCGAGATGCTTCCGCGCGACCTTCCCGCCTAAATCTTCCCCGTAGAAACTCAACATCGCCTCGTAATGCTCTGTTATCATATCGGAAAGTTTCGCACCTTCAGGAACATCCGGTGCCCGCGTTCCATGCAATCGGTGCGCAATCTCTGCCAGAACCCACGGTGCCCCTTGCGCCCCTCGGCCCACCATCACGCCATCGGCATCAGACGCGCGCAAAGCCTCGCGCGCAGGCTCCGGTCCGGTAATGTCGCCATTCGCCACAACCGGAATTGAAACCGCGTCTTTCACGGCCCGGATCGACGCCCAATCCGCCTCGCCCTTATAGAACTGGCAGCGCGTGCGCCCGTGGATTGTCACCATGCGAATGCCTGCATTTTCGGCACGCCGCGCCAATTCCGGTGCCACCAAGGCGCTGTCGTCCCATCCAAGGCGCGTCTTCAGCGTCACCGGCACATCAACAGCCGCGACCACCGCCTCGATCAGCCGCAACGCATGATCGAGATCCTTGAGAAGCGCCGAACCGGAATAGCCGCCCGTCACCTTCTTCGCGGGGCACCCCATATTTATGTCGATGATCCGCGCACCCAGATCCGCCACGATCCGCGCCGCTTCCGCCATCGGCTCGGCCTCGCGCCCCGCGATCTGCACCGCCGTATTCTCAACCTCTGCGCCCAACTCCGCCTTTTCCCGCGTGCCGGGGCGCTTGGTCAGGAACTCGCCGCTCGCAATCATTTCCGAAACCACAAGCCCGACCCCGAACCGCTGAACCAACGACCGGAACGGCAAATCCGTGGTTCCCGCCATCGGAGCGAGGAAAACTGGAGGAGCAAAATTGAGGGTCTCAGAAAGGCGGATCACGTGCCCAATCCTTGTGCGATACTCATCTGCTAGCGTTCAAAACCCAAAGCCTCAATGGTTCAGCGGGTTTGGGGGCTATCACAAAAGAGCAGATGCACAAAAAATAGGCAAATAGCCAGCCTTTCGCAGCATTGCTCTTCCCGCCCCACCCGCCTATCCAAAGGAAAGGAAACCCGAGGAACCCCTGATGTCTCTTTCTGTTCTCATCGTGGCTGCAGGCCGTGGCACCCGTGCGGGCGGGGAAATTCCCAAGCAATGGCAGCCTTTAGCGGGCAAGCGGGTCATCGATCACACCCTCGCCCTTTTCCAGTCTCTTCCCGAAGTCGCGCATATCTGCGTCGTGCTCCACCCCGAAGATATGACGCTCCTTCCAGCCACCATCCTCAAAGCCGAAGGCGGTGCCACCCGCGATGCGTCTGTGCGGGCAGGCCTCGACGCTCTCGCACCTCTCGGTATTACCCGCGTCCTCATCCACGACGCCGCGCGCCCCTGCACGCCTCCCGCTGTCATCCAATCCGTGATCCGCGCCCTCGATACCCATCCCGCCGCCGCCCCCGCCCTTCCCGTCACCGATGCGCTCTGGCGCGTGGCCGATAACGCTGTTCTTGGCCCCGAAAGCCGGGATGGCATCTACCGCGCCCAGACCCCGCAAGGCTTCCACTTCGCCGCGATCCGCGACGCGCACGCATCCCACATGGGCTCTGCCGCCGACGATGTGGAAGTCGCACGCGCCGCCGGACTGGACGTGGCCTTGGTTACGGGCCATGAAGACAACCTGAAAATCACCCTCCCCGCGGATTTCGCCCGCGCGGAACGCATCCTGCGAGGTTCCATGGATATTCGCCTTGGCAATGGCTACGACGTTCACCGCTTCTGCGAAGGCGATCACGTCTGGCTCTGCGGCGTGAAGGTGCCGCATGGCCGTGGCCTTGATGGCCACTCGGACGCCGATGTCGGCATGCATGCCATTACCGACGCGATCTACGGTGCCCTCGCCGAAGGCGATATCGGCCGCCATTTCCCGCCCAGCGATCCGCAGTGGAAAGGCGCCGCCAGCCACATCTTCCTGCGTCACGCCGCAGGTGTCGCGCAAGCGCGCGGGTTCAAGATTTCCAATATCGATTGCACGCTTGTATGCGAACGTCCGAAAATCGGTCCTCATGCCATCGCCATGCAGGCCGCTTTGGCGGATATCCTCGGCATCGACGCCTCCCGCGTCTCGGTGAAAGCCACCACCTCCGAACGCCTCGGTTTCACCGGGCGCGAGGAAGGCATTGCCGCCATTGCCACAGCTACACTGGTGTCCGAATGAGCAAACTGATCGCAACCTTCTTCGGCGTGGGTTACATGCGCCCCGCCGCCGGAACATGGGGCTCCCTTGCAGCACTCCCCGTCGCTTGGGCTTTGAACGAGCTGGGTGGTTTCTGGCTGGTCGGTGCAGCCCTCGTCGCCGCGTTCTTCGCCGGCTGGTGGGCCACGGAAAAATTTACCGCAGCCCGCGCCGACAAAGACCCCTCCGAGGTCGTAATCGACGAAGTCGTCGGTCAGTGGATCGGCCTCCTTCCGGTCTTCATCGGTGCCTCCCACGCTGACGTGCAAACACTCGATCTCTGGCCCGGATGGGTCACAGCGTTCCTCGCCTTCCGCCTTTTCGACATCTGGAAACCCGGGCCCATCGGCTGGGCAGACCGTCGCGGCGACGCGCTCGGTGTGATCCTCGATGACGTCATCGCCGGCATCGCCGCCGCTCTCTGCGTCATGCTCGGCGCCTATCTCGCCCACAGCGTCTTCGCACAATGAGCCGCGCCGCCGAAGTCCTCGCCGCATTCCGCGCCAAGGGCTGGCAACTGGCCACAGCCGAAAGCTGCACGGGCGGGCTGATCTCCGGCGCACTCACTGCCGTTCCCGGCTCGTCAGACGTGGTCGACCGAGGCTTCGTCACCTATTCGAACGCCGCGAAAATCGAGATGCTAGGCATTCGCCCCGAAACCCTTGAACGCGTCGGCGCGGTCTCGGAAGAGATCGCGCGCGAGATGGCCGATGGCGCGCTTTCCCGCTCCAACGCCCGTGTCACGGTCTCGGTTACTGGCATCACAGGCCCCGGCGGATCGGAGCACAAACCCGAAGGCCGCGTTTGTTTCGCAGTCGCCACTTCTTTGGGCACCATCTCTGAAACCCGCGATTTCGGAGCCATCGGGCGCGATAACGTCCGTGCCGAAACCGTTGCGCACGCATTAGAAATGCTCCTCGCAGCAACGAAATAGCGACGCCATTTCGGGCAACGCTCCAAATTTATGCTCATTTTTTATGCAATCCACGAATGGCCCGCAAATTAAGCACTAAGTTGCTTCCTATTTTCGCGCCATCGCTTTTGATGCGCCCCAATCCGAAACAGGAATCCAAAGGGACGCGAAATGAACGGAGCGGATACCGCATGGATCATCGTCGCCACGGCGCTGGTTCTCTTCATGACACTACCGGGCCTGGCCCTCTTCTACGGCGGCCTCGTGCGCGCACGGAACGTGCTTTCCGTCTTCATGCAGTGCTACGCCATTGCCTGCTTGATGAGCGTGCTCTGGTTCGCCTTCGGTTACTCCATCGCCTTCGGCGGTGAAGGCGCCTATTGGGGCGGTCTTGGAAAATCCTTCCTAGCAGGCGTCGCGCCCGACGCTCTCACCGGCACCATCCCCGAAATCCTCTTCTTCGCTTTCCAGATGACCTTCGCCATCATCACCCCTGCGCTTATCGTCGGTGCCTATGTCGAACGTATCAGCTTCGGTTTCGTGCTCCTCTTCTCCGGCCTCTGGATGCTCTTGTGCTACGCGCCCGTCACACATTGGATCTGGGGCGGCGGCTTCCTCGCGGCAGGCGGTATTTTCGGTGAAGAAGGCGTAAAGGACTTCGCAGGCGGCATCGTCGTTCACGAAACTGCAGGCCTTGCAGCCCTCATCATCGCCGTCATGCTCGGCGCACGCAAAAACCGCCACACCCCGCCGCATAACCCCGGCTACGTGATGATCGGTGCCGCGATGCTCTGGGTTGGCTGGTTCGGCTTCAATGGCGGCTCGCAACTTGCAGCCGACGGTGGCGCGGCACTTGCCCTCACCGTCACCCATATCTCCGCCGCAACCGCCTCGCTCACCTGGGCGCTCTGGGAACGCATCAAATTCGGCCGCGCCTCGCTCGTGGGGCTCGTCACCGGCACCATCGCGGGCCTCGCCTCGATCACGCCCGCTTCCGGCTTCGTCGGCCCGGTTGAGGCCCTCATCATCGGTGCGATCGCTGGCATCCTCTGCCAGGAAGCCGTGCTTCTCATCCGGAACCGCCTGAAAATCGACGATACGCTCGACGTCTTCGCGGTCCACGGTGTCGGCGGCATCTTCGGCACGATCATGATCGCTGTTTTCGGCAAAGGTACATGGATCGCCCAACTCGGCTCGCTCGTCATCGTCGGCATCTTCACCTTCATCGTCACCGTCGTTCTGGTGAAACTGATGGCCACCATCATCGGCTTCCGCGTCGATGCCGAAACCGAAACCAATGGTCTCGACCTCTCGGTCCACGGCGAACGCGCCTACGATCACAATTCCTGATCACCACCCGAAACAGAAAAGGGCCGCTCCTACGAGCGGCTCTTTTTCTTTGCCTCAGGCGTAAAGCGCTTCAGCCCTTTGCTCGAAAGCCCGAACGATCCGCTGCATCGCCTCGTTGAACACGACGCCGATCACCCCTTGCAGGATCGCGTTCTTGAACTCGAAATCCACGAAAAACCGCACCTCGCAGCCGCCACCTTCCACAGGCTCGAAATCCCAAGTGCTCTTCATGTATTTGAACGGCCCATCAAGATACTCGGTATCGATATGCCGCTCCGCCTCGTCCAGAACCACACGACTCCCGAAGCGCTCTCGGAACACTTTGAAGGAAATCACCAGATCCGCCAGCATCTCCACGCGACCGCCCTCAACAGGCGTAAGGCTCCGTATACGCGCCGCGGCGCACCATGGTAGAAATTGCGGATATTTCGCCACATCGGCCACCAACGCATACATTTGCTCTGCGCTATGGGGCAAAAGGCGGGTTTCGGAATGCGTTGGCATTGGCTCTTCAGTTCCGACGTTTACAGTGCCGCCTGATGTCGTAAATTGAGACACCAAATGCAAGAGGAAGCCATGCCGCAGCGCCCCTATGTGATCGACCAGATGATTTCGGCCAAAGCCATCGCGGCACGGATCGAGGCGCTCAGCCATGAAATCGAGGTCGAATTTTCCGACACCGACAAGCTCGTCGTGGTCGGTCTCCTACGCGGCTCCTTCGTCTTTATCGCGGACCTTGTGCGCGAAATCGATTTGCCCGTCGAAGTTGATTTTCTGGAAGCCTCCTCCTATGGCAACGCCATGGAATCGAGCCGGGAAGTTCGAATTCTGAAAGATCTCCGCTCGCCCATCGAAGGTCGCGACGTGCTCGTCGTCGAAGATATCGTCGATACCGGCCACACGCTGCACCACGTCACAGGGCTCTTGCGCTCCCGCAATCCTCGTCGCTTGAAAACCATCGCGCTTCTCGACAAACCGTCGCGCCGCGAAGCGCCTTTCCGCGCCGACTGGATCGGCTTCGAAATCCCCGATGAATTCGTCGTGGGCTATGGCATCGACTTCGCCCAACGTAACCGGAACCTGCCTTTCATCGGCAAGGTCCGCTTCACCGAAGCCGAGTAACCGTGCTCAAAAGCCCTTCGCCATTTCAGCGCCCGTCTTGGCGTCGTCCTCGGTGATCGATGCCTTCAGTGCATCACAGCTTTCCCCTTCGAGGCTCCGGATCGCCCAAAGGCAATAGGCATAGCCAAGCGCCGGATTGCGCCAGTATCCCGCATCCTCCGCCACCATCATCTCGCCCAAAGCCTTCGCGGCTTCCGGATCACCAAGGCTCACCGCCTCCTGCAAGAGGGTAAAGGCGGCCACCGGATCTGCCGTCGCCCCGGTTCCATCCCGATAGAGCATCCCGAGGCGGCCAAGAGCCTTCACCGACCCCAAACCGGCTGCCTGCGCGAGTGCGGTCCGCGCCAATTCTGGATCTGCCAAGGGCTAGCCTTCCTTCAGGTAGATATCCGCCAAATGCAACCCAGCCTCCGCATAACCAAGGCCTAAAGCCACTCCGTAAAACGCAGCCGCCGTGCCTGGATCATTCGGCTCCAGAATGGAGGCCTTCAAAGCAAACCCCTGCGCCTCGCCCGCCGCCATCGCCTTTTCCAGAAAGGCGTCAGCCGCTTCCGCCTCACCCGACTTCAAAGCCATATCCGCCAGCGCCACAGCGGCCCCGCCGTGCCCCTGTTCCTCGGCCTTACCAAGCCAATCCTTCGCCAGCCGCTCATCCGCCGCGCGCCCAATCCCGTCCCGATAAACGAGCCCCAGATAGAACTGTGCCGCCGCCGTTCCCTTCCGGGCCTCCGGCTCGATCACCTTGATCGCCTCCTTCGGATTGTCGAGGAGGATCGCCGCCGCTTCCGCAATAGCCTGATCGCTTTCCTCCGCCACGGCAGGAAGCCCCGAAACCATCGCCCAAGTCACAGCCGCCAGAACCGCGAATTTCATCGTCACACCCTCGAAACCTGCCTGAAAACTAAAGGGATTCGCCTTATCCGTGAAGCGGATGCCCACCAATCGCGGGTGCTTTTTTCTTCAGCCATTGCAGAAGCTGCTGCTGCACCAACCGGATACGCGCCACATCCTGCAAATCCAGATGGCACGACACCCACAGCGGCACCGCGCGTTCCGGGAAGGTCTGGGGCAATCGCTCCACATCGGCAATCCGGTCGCCCAGAAGGCAAGGCAGTATCGCCGTCCCCTGCCCCTCGGCCACCATCCGAGCCAACACCTGAAAACTATCCGCCGCGCCACGCAACTCCGCTTGGGTCACATTGGCCTCGAGCCATGCGGCCGGAGCCGCCCTTGCCAATTGCCCCGTCAGCCCGAGCCACCCCTCCGCCCCTTTCCGTCGATAGGCCGCGAACCCCAGCTCGCACGGGCTTTCGCCAATCATGTATTCGGGCAATTTCAACGCAGGCCGCACCGCGATATCCGCTTGTGACCGCCCGAAATCGTGATGCGCATTGCCCTGCAACAAATCGATCCGCATCTCCGGATGCTTGGCCGTAAACTCCGCCACAAACTCCGGCAAAACGCTCTGGCACAGCGTATCGGTCGAGGCCAAACGCACCACCCCCGCAATCGCCCCCGTTCCGCCTCGCATCAAACGGTCCACCGCCGCCATCGCCCGCGCCGCCTCTCACGCTGCTTCGATCACCCGCAACCGCTCTGGCAACAGGCGATAGCCCTGCGCCGTCCGCTCGAAAACCGCGCCACCGTGGCGCTCCTCGAACGACTGGGTGCGCCTGAGCACCGTGGCATGGGTAACGTTCAAATCTCGTGCCGCGCCAGAAAGCGTTCCCGTTTCCGCCACCCCCAATACGAAGCGCACATCATCCCAATCTTCGCTGTGCATGAATGAGGAGTCTCCTTGCGAAAATGTGAAATGGTCTTCAACCCGCGCACAGCTATAGTCAAAGGTATAGTTACAACTTAACAGGGAGTTTACCAATGAAGCGCCTTTCTCTCGCACTCGCCGTCGCCGCATTCGGCTTCGCATCCGCCCCCGCCTTCGCGCAGGGTTTCTCCGGCCACGTCAAAGCCCGCCAAGGCCAGTTCCGCGTTCTCGCCATCAACCTCGGCATCCTCGGCTCCATCGCCAAAGGCGAAACCCCCTATGACGCCGCCACCGCTCAAGCTGCAGCCGATACGATCGTCGCCGTTTCGATGATCAACCAACCCCCGCTCTGGCCCGCTGGCTCCGACAATATGGCAATCGAAGGCACCCGTGCCCTTCCCGTAATCTGGGAAAACATGGCTGACGTCGGCGCGAAATGGGGTGCACTCGGTGAAGCGGCCAAGGGCCTGCAAGCCGCCGCTGGCACCGATGCCGCTGCAATCGGCGCCGCTCTTGGCCCGGTCGGCGGCGCCTGCAAAGCCTGCCACGACACCTACCGCGCACCGCAGGGCTAAACCCCGCGATGCCGCTTAAACTCCTGAAATCGCTCACTGCAACCGCCCTCGCGGTGGGCGCTTTGGGGTGGGTCGTCACCCGGCCCATGCCACTCCCTGCAAGCTCGTTCGACGTGCTTGCAGGTGACGCTGCCAAAGGCGAAGCCGTCTTCTGGGCCGCAGGCTGCGCTTCTTGCCATACCGCTCCGGGGGTCGAAGAAACCGAAGAGCCGGTTCTCCAAGGCGGGCAAGCCTTCGCCTCACCCTTCGGCACATTCCACGCACCAAACATTTCCGCGGATCCTGTGTTCGGGATTGGAAATTGGTCCGTCGCCGATCTAGGCAACGCGCTCCTGCGCGGCGTCTCGCCCGAAGGCCACCACTACTATCCGGCCTTCCCCTACACCGCCTATACCCATATGCAGCCCGCCGATGTGGCCGATCTCCATGCCTTTCTGCTGACCCTTCCCGCCAGCGCCACCCCGAGCCAACCGCATGATATGCCGTTCCCCTTCAACATCCGCCGCTCGAACGGCGCTTGGAAGTGGCTCTACCTGCGCGGCGACTGGGTGCTCAAAACCGCAGACACACCCGAAGTCGAACGCGGCCGTTACGTTGTCGAAGGCTTGGCCCATTGCGCCGAATGCCATACGCCCCGCACGCCCCTCGGCGGCCTCGACGTAAAGAACTGGATGAAAGGTGCCCCGAACCCCTCTGGGCCGGGCCGCATTCCAGCCATCCACCCTGATGACCTGAAGTGGACGGAAGCCGAAATCGCCTATTATCTCGAAACCGGCTTCACCCCGGACTTCGACAGCGCCGGTGGCCACATGGCCCGCGTCGTGTCGAATTTCGCGCGCCTGCCGAAATCAGACCGCGAAGCCGTCGCGGCCTATCTCAAAGCGCTCCCCTGAACGAAAAAGGCCCGAAGCATTGCTTCGGGCCGTCATCCTCAGTTCTTGGCGAGCTTCGCCATCCGCGCCTCGCGCAACCGCGCGAAATCGTCCCCCGCATGATACGAAGAACGCGTCAGCGGCGTCGCGGAAACCATCAGGAAGCCCTTGCCATAAGCCGCCTTCTCATAAGAGGCGAACTCTTCCGGCGTCACGAAACGATCCACGCGGTGGTGCTTCGGCGTCGGTTGCAGATATTGGCCGATGGTCAGAAAATCGATATCAGCCGCGCGCATATCGTCCATCACCTGCAACACCCCTTGGCGATCCTCGCCGAGGCCCACCATGATCCCCGACTTGGTAAAGATCGAGGCATCCAGCTCCTTCACCCGCTGCAACAGCCGCAGCGAATGGAAATACCGCGCACCCGGGCGCACTTCCGGATAAAGCCCCGGCACCGTTTCAAGATTGTGATTGAACACGTCAGGCTGCGCTTTAACAACGATTTCAAGAGCTTCCGGACCACACTTCAAGAAGTCCGGCGTCAGGATTTCAATCGTCGTCTCCGGTGCCCGATGGCGGATCGCACGGATCGTCTGGGCGAAATGTTCCGCCCCACCATCCTCCAGATCGTCCCGATCGACACTCGTGATCACCACGTGATTGAGCCCGAGCTTAGCCACCGCATCCGCCACACGCCCCGGCTCGAAGGCATCGAGGGTTTGCGGCTTGCCCGTCGCGATATTGCAGAAGGTGCAACCCCGCGTGCAAATCTCGCCCATGATCATCATGGTCGCGTGGCCTTGGCTCCAGCACTCGCCCGCATTGGGGCAGCTCGCTTCTTCGCACACGGTCGCCAGCTTGTGCTCGCGGATGATCTTGCGGGTCTCGGTATAGCCCGCGCCACCAGGCGCTTTCACGCGGATCCACGAGGGTTTTTTCGGTTGTTCCTGGTCAGGGCGATGCGCCTTTTCGGGATGGCGCTGTTCGGGGATTTTCAGGTCGCGCAAGGCAGTCTCCTCCGGAATTTGCGGCTCTCTACCACAGCTTCACAGCAAAAGGAATTCCACCCGCGCAACGCCGCTCTTCGCTTGGATCAACCCTCAGCCAATCAAACTCGCCTCGCGCCCCAGCCCCGCGTAATGCCGCTTGAGACGCTCCAGCGCGATCCGCAACACCACCTTGCCCGAGCGCGCCGCCCAGCCCATCCGCTTTTCGGCCGTCTCGATGCCCTCCAGCTGGCAGCAGCACAAGAGCACCACATCCCCAAGCCCCGGCCCCAATTCGCGCAGCGCCACCAGAACACGGTCGAAAGCCTTGGCCGAGGCCACACCGGCGCCCTTCTTCGCAGGCCTCACACCATCGCCCCACAAAAGCGCGTCCCAGTTCATCACCGGAACGTGCCCCATCAACGCCAGTTCATAATCCTCGCGAAGCCGCTCACCCGCCCGCACAAGGCTGTCATCAAGGAACGGCTCGCCCTCCTTGTCCCGCCGCCGCGCCAATCCCGCCACAGGCGTTTCCACTTGCCCGTAGCGCTGCGTGCGCTTGCCCACCTCGTCTTCCACACGGATCGGCATCGGCATCGCGCCTTGCGGCACGAACTCCACCGCCGCATCGTTCATGCCCCGGAACCGCGCCGTCTCGGATTGCGCAGTCATCTGCATCAGCGTCGCACGCCCGGCTGCCGTGATCGTGTAGCGCGCCACGCGGCCCGGCTGCGCGCAACCGATCCACTCCTTCAGCGCCATCGCTTCCGCCACAGCCCGCTCCACGGTCGCAAGCCGCTCGCTCCGCCCGTCCGGACGATCGCAAACCACAACCCCCACATCCATATCCATGGCCACGGCCAGAACCGGACCCTTCTCCATCAATCCTTTGAGAACCTTCTTGGCTTCCTGCCGGAACGCATCATCCGAGAGCGTCCCCGCCATCATGTCCTTGCCTTGCCACGGAACTTCATTCGACACGTTCATGCGAACCTCCACCTTCTGCTGCATTGACGCCGCGCCGCGCCCCTGAGGGCCCAAACGCTGCAAGGCAAGCTCCACAAGTACATCGTCCCGCCGCGTCTCGATCCGCCGGATCTGCCGCAGCACCGTCGAGGCATGACACCCCGCACGCCGCGCCAGATCCCGGATCAACTGACCGTCTTCGACATGCGCCAAATAGTGCAGCGCCGCATCAGGTACCCACCCCGGAAAATGCGCCTCTCCTGCATGTCGGGCCATCTCAACGTCCTCTCGGTCAACATTACTGTCTTTGTTGTGTACAGAGTTATCCCCAGCACAGCAACAACCTAGGCGGGAATTTATTACTCAATGGTTAATTGTTGCCATCTACGTCAATCATTGTTTTCAAAAGGTAAACAGTGGTTGGGAGCTGCGCGCGCATCAAACGCCCCGCACGCAACACCCTCCTAGGTTGCGTTAGGCCTACTCTCCATTCACAGGAGACCATCCATGACCCAATCCAGCCTGATTCCCACCCTGCGCCGCCCCGGCATTCTGGTGCGTTCCGCCCAAGCAGGCCTTGAATGGTATCGCCGCGACAACCACCTGCGCCGCCTGCTCGGTCCGGGCCGCACCCCCGCCATCGGCGCAGCGCTCCCGCAACTCATCGAAGCCGAGGAACGCCTAGAAGCGGAACGGCGGAGCGGCCACTTGGGCTACTCCGCCGTTCGTCATGTTTCCCTGCTCATCGCGATCCTGGGCGAAGCCCAACTGATGCGCGTGAATGCACTCGTCGAAGGCTGACGCCTCCGGCCTTACATGAAGGCGTCTGGCATCGAGGCCTTCTTCGTGGCCACGAAATCGGTCAGGCCATCGCGAATGCCCTGATCGAGTTCCGGTGCAACGTAATCGGCCAGAAGCTTTTCGACGCGCGCCGAAGCCAGCGCCATCGTATCGCGGCTGCCTTCTTCGGCCCAAGTTTCGAAGGGCTTGTAGTCGAAGAGGTCCGAACGCCAGAACGCCTGCTTGAAGTTCGCCTGCGTGTGCGCGCAACCCAGATAATGGCCACCGGGGCCCACTTCCCGGATCGCATCCATCGCCTGCGCGTTCTCGTCCACCGCAATGCCCTTGGCGAGGTGGTGCAACATGCCCAGCTGGTCGGCATCCATCACGAACTTCTCGTAGGACGACACGAGGCCACCTTCGAGCCAGCCACAAGCGTGCAGCATGAAGTTCACACCCGACAGCAGGCCCATATTGAGGCTATTTGCCGTTTCATAGGCCGCCTGCGCGTCGGGCAGTTTCGAGCCGCAGAACGAACCCGCCGAACGGTAAGGAAGCCCCATCCGGCGCGCCAACTGGCCAGCACCATAGGTGATATGCGCGGCTTCCGGCGTCCCGAAAGTCGGTGCGCCCGAGTTCATGTCGATCGAGGTCACGAAGGCCCCGAAGATCACCGGCGCGCCTTTGCGCACGAGCTGGCTATAGCTGATGCCCGCCAGAACTTCCGCCATCACCTGCGTCAGCGTGCCTGCCACCGAAACCGGTGCCATCGCACCGCCCACGATGAAGGGCGAAATGATCGCAGCTTGGTTATTCGCCGCATAGACTTCCAGCGCGCCCATCATCACGTCGTCGAAGGTCATCGGCGAGTTGATGTTCACAAGGCTCGTCATCACGGTGTTCTGCTGGACGAAGTCTTTCCCGAAGAGGATCGACGCCATATCCACCGAATCCTGCGCACGGCTCGGCTCGGTCACCGACCCCATGAACGGCTTATCGGAGAGCGTCATATGCGCGTAAAGCATATCGAGGTGGCGCTTGTTCACCGGAACGTCAGTCGGTTCACACACCGTGCCGCCCGAGTGGTGCAGCCACTTGGACATATAGGCCAGCTTCACGAAGTTGTTGAAGTCTTCCATCGTCGCGTAACGGCGGCCACCCTTGGCATCATGCACGAAGGGCGGGCCATAGACCGGCGCGAGAACAAGGTTCTTGCCGCCGATTTCCACCGAACGCGCCGGATTGCGCGCGTGCTGGGTGTAAGAAGCCGGAGCCGTCGAGCAAAGCTGGCGGGCGAGGCCACGCGGAATATGCACGCGCTCGCCTTCGACTTCCGCACCTGCGTCTTTCCAGAGTTTCAACGCACCGGGGTTATTGACGAAGTTCACACCGATTTCCCAAAGCACGGTCTCGGCATTGGCTTCAATGATTTCGAGGGCTTCTTCATTCAGCACTTCGAAATTCG
>JALQUU010000053.1 GCA_023260655.1 Paracoccaceae bacterium
GGGCCCTCGACCGCGGGGTGGCAAGGAGCGCGTAGCCCTCGCCGACCAGGCGGGGAACCTCGATGACCGAACCGCGCCCGAAGCGGATCGTGCGCTCGCCGTCACGCCAGCTGAAGTCGAACTCCACTCGGGCGATGATGCCACGGGCGGGATCCGGCAGGCCGGACCTGATGCGCCGGAGAGGACTCGAACCTCCACGAGCTAATCGCCCACTAGCCCCTCAAGCTAGCGCGTCTACCAATTCCGCCACGACCGCATCCGAACTGGTGAGGCGCGGTGTAGCCGCTCCGTTTGGGAATGCCAAGGGCCAAAATGCAGGAAAAATGCGGAAGACAAAAATTCCTTTCCGCACCCCCGTCTTGCCCACCCGAAATCACTTGTGAGATGACATTCCCCGCCACGCGGATTAACTCCCTTGGCAAAGGAGGCCCGAATTCTGCTCGGGAAACCATATGGTTGAATGGATCACTGCCGAAGGGCTCACCGATTACGATAGCGCCGTGGCCTTCATGGAAGCCCGCGCCGATGCCATCGCCAAGGGCGAAGCGCCCGAATGCATCTGGCTCGTCGAACATCCCCCGCTCTACACCGCAGGCACCTCGGCCCGGATCGAAGACCTCACCGAACCCGACCGTTTCCCCGTCTACACCTCCAAAAGGGGCGGCCAATACACCTATCACGGCCCCGGCCAGCGGGTGGTCTATGTCATGCTCGATCTGAACAAGCGCGGCCGCGATATCCGCGCCTTTGTCGAAAGCCTCGAAAACTGGGTGATCGCCACGCTGGCCGAATTCAACGTCAAAGGCGAAATCCGCCAAGGCCGCGTCGGAGTCTGGGTGGAACGTCCTGAAAAGCCACGCAATATCGACGGCTCCCTCCGCGAGGACAAGATCGCCGCCATCGGCATCCGCCTGCGCAAATGGGTCAGTTTTCATGGCATCTCGATCAACGTCGAACCGGATCTGGAGCATTTCTCCGGCATCGTGCCTTGCGGCATCCGCGAACACGGCGTCACCAGCCTCGTCGACCTCGGCCTCCCTGTCGGCATGCCCGATCTCGACGTCGCCCTCCGCACCACCTTTGGGCGCCTGTTTGCCGTCTGAGTGGCGATCACGCCCCCGTGTAAACGCGCCGCCTGCGAACTTTCGATCATTGATCCATTCCACAGTGACTATATGTGTAATTCCGAACCCAAACTTTCAAAACGAGGGAACGATATGAAAGCTCTTCTGTCCGCCGCCGCTCTCCTGGCACTCTCCGTCCCTGCCTTCGCAGGCGATGTCGCCGTTGGCGAAAAAGAATTCGGCAAGTGCAAATCCTGCCACATGATCGTGGCCGATGATGGCACCGAAATCGTCAAGGGCGGCAAAGTCGGCCCGAACCTCTACGGCGTTGTCGGCCGCGTTGCTGGCTCCGTGGATGGCTATTCCTACGGCGACGGCCTGAAAGCCGCTCAAGCCGCCAGTGTTGTCTGGACCGAAGCCGAAATCGCTGCCTTCATCACCGACCCCAAGGCATGGCTCGACGGCAAGGGCCACCCGACAAAGTCGAAGATGTCCTTCAAGGCCAAGGCTAAGCAGGAAGACCTCGCAGCCTACCTCGCGTCGGTCAAACCGGCCCAGTAAGGCAAACAGCTTTATCGAAAGAACGCACGGCCTCGCGCCGTGCGTTTTTTTATGCGCTGAAGATCGGCGCGAACCCGCCGTAGACCATGCGCTTGCCATCGAACGGCATGTCGCCCATGGCCCCCATCTCTGCCCAGGCCGGATCGGTTTCCATAGAGCCCCAGCACCGATCCCGCGTTTCCTTGTCGGGCCATTCGATCCACGAGAACACCACGACCTCCCCTTCCTCCAGCTTCACAGCCATCGGAAAAGATGTGGTCTGCCCGTCGGGCACTTCATCGCCCCAGCATTCCCGCATCGAAAGCGCACCGTACTTCTTGAACAGCGGCCATGATTTCTCCGCATGCGCGATATACTCGGCCTTCTTCGCACGCGGCACCGGGGCCAGAAATCCGTCTACATAAGCCATTCTCTCACCTCATCTACCAAATACGCCTGTTCCGTCATCTGTGCCGGATCCATCCAGAACGGCGACCAGATATGCCCGTCGGGATCTGCAAAATCATGCGAGAACATGAAGCCCAGATCACTTGCTTCCCCCAGCTCGTCGCCCCCATTCGCCATCGCCACACGGTGCATCTCGGCCACCGCCTCGCGGCTATCCAACTGCACTGCAATCATCACCTCGCAGGCCTTGCGCGGATCGGCCAGTTCACGGGTCGTAAAGCTTTGGAAGAAATCCTTGCGCAGTAGCGTCGCATATCCGCCACCGTCGATAATCATCCCGAGAGCCATGTCGTTGGAAAATCTCTCGTCGAACGAAAATCCCAAGGCCGTAAAGAATGCCCGCGACCGCGCGACGTCTTCAATGGCCACATTCACATAAACTGGCATGCCGATTCCCTTATCAAAATACCCGCCCAAGTTTTCTTGCAAATACGTTGATGTCAACGTATTTAGAGCCATGGACTACAAACTCCCCTTTGAAACCACCATCGAAGTCCGCGATCACTGCCTCTGCCTCGCCACCCAGCGGGCCGCGCGCGCCCTTGCGCGCCGCTTCGATCAGGCCCTGAAGCCCGTCGGCCTCACGAACGGCCAGTTCTCCCTTCTCCATGCGCTCAACCGCCCGTCGCCCGCGCGCATCACCGAACTCGCGCCCTTCCTCGCCATGGATCGGACTACCCTCACCGCCGCCCTCAAAGTGCTCGAACGCGACGGTCTGGTCACCATCGCCCCCGACCCGCAGGACAAACGCAACCGCCTGATTGCGCTCACAAGCTTCGGTCACGCCGTACTTTCCGAAGCGATGCCGCTCTGGCGCGCCGAACACGCGGCGCTAGAAAATCAACTAAAAGGCGAAGAAAGCACCCTTCGTGGCTCGCTTGGCGTGATTTCGGCCGTCCGTTAAGCATCCAAAAGGGATAAAACCAGCGGGGTGCGACATATTGAGTTGATCTGGGTCAAATTCAGACATTGCCGCCCCCGCTCATGCATTCTAAAACGCCTATGGAACGCGGGTGAGGCGGAAGTCTGTCTTTCTCGCCTGAAAGCATAACTTCAACTGGAGGCAAAAGAATGGCGGACGCAGCCATCCACGGCCACGACCATCACGACGAGCGGGGCTTCTTCACTCGCTGGTTCATGTCCACAAACCACAAGGACATCGGCATCCTTTACCTGATCACGTCGGCATTCGTAGGCCTGATCTCGGTCATGTTCACCGTTTACATGCGGATGGAACTCATGGAGCCGGGCGTGCAGTACATGTGTGCCGAAGGCGCGCGCTTTGTCGCCGCTTCGACCGCAGAATGCACCCCGAACGGGCACCTCTGGAACGTGATGATCACCTATCACGGCGTCCTGATGATGTTCTTCGTTGTGATTCCCGCCCTCTTCGGCGGTTTCGGCAACTACTTCATGCCGCTCCAGATCGGCGCGCCGGACATGGCGTTCCCGCGCATGAACAACCTCTCGTTCTGGCTCTACGTCACCGGCACCTCGCTCGGCGTCGCCTCACTCCTGTCGCCCGGCGGCAACGGCCAGCTCGGCTCGGGCGTTGGCTGGGTTCTCTACCCGCCGCTCTCGACCTCTGAAGGCGGTATGTCGATGGACCTCGCGATCTTCGCAGTTCACGTCTCCGGTGCTTCGTCGATCCTCGGCGCGATCAACATGATCACCACCTTCCTGAACATGCGCGCTCCGGGCATGACCCTATTCAAGGTTCCGCTGTTCTCGTGGTCGATCTTCGTCACCTCCTGGCTCATCCTCCTGTCGCTTCCGGTTCTCGCAGGCGCCATCACGATGCTCCTGACCGACCGTAACTTCGGCACGACCTTCTTCGATCCGGCCGGCGGCGGTGACCCGATCCTCTACCAGCACATCCTGTGGTTCTTCGGCCACCCGGAAGTGTACATCATCATTCTGCCCGGCTTCGGCATCATCAGCCACGTGATCGCCACCTTCTCGCGCAAGCCCGTCTTCGGCTACCTGCCGATGGTTTGGGCGCTCATCGCGATCGGTGCACTCGGCTTCGTCGTGTGGGCACACCACATGTACACCGTCGGTATGTCGCTGACCCAGCAGTCCTACTTCATGCTCGCCACCATGGTGATCGCGGTTCCGACCGGCGTGAAGATCTTCTCGTGGATCGCCACCATGTGGGGCGGCTCCATCGAGTTCAAAACCCCGATGCTCTGGGCCTTCGGCTTCCTCTTCCTCTTCACCGTTGGCGGCGTGACCGGCATCGTGCTGAGCCAGGCAGCCGTCGACCGCGCCTACCATGACACCTACTACGTGGTTGCTCACTTCCACTACGTGATGTCGCTCGGCGCCGTGTTCTGCATCTTCGCCGGTATTTACTTCTACTTCGGCAAGATGTCGGGCCGTCAGTACCCGGAATGGGCCGGCAAGCTGCACTTTTGGATGATGTTCATCGGTTCGAACCTGACCTTCTTCCCGCAGCACTTCCTCGGCCGTCAGGGTATGCCCCGCCGTTACATCGACTATCCGGAAGCCTTCGCTTACTGGAACTACTGGTCGTCCATCGGTGCGTTCATCTCCTTCGCGTCCTTCGTGTTCTTCTTCGGGATCGTGATCTACTCGCTGACCCGTGGCGCTCGCGTGACTGCGAACAACTACTGGAACGAGTACGCAGACACCCTCGAGTGGACCCTGCCCTCGCCGCCGCCCGAACACACCTTCGAGCAGCTGCCGAAGCAGGAAGACTGGGACAAGTCGCACGCGCACTAATTCCCGCGTTCTGAAAAACCGGAGGGCTCCCAAACGGGGGCCCTCTTCTTTTTGTAGAAGCGCGGCACCCTGCCCTATGGAAATTTCCCGCCGCGCCCTACCCTATGGGTACTGCGACAGGAACCACCGATGCCCTACCACTGGACCCCATCCAAAGAGGCCCCGCAGCGCCTTGAGCTGTGGCCCTACCGATCGCTACCGCGCCGCGGCTTTGCCGTCATCATCCTGATGGCCTTCGGCCTCATCATCGTCCCCCTCTTCCCCCTCCTGGGCACGATCCTCCTCTGGGGCCTCCTGCCCTTCCTGATGATCGCTGTGGCCGCCCTCTGGTGGGCGCTCGAACGCAGCTACAAAGACGCTGACATCCTAGAAGAACTCACCTTTGCCGAAGAATCCCTCCACCTCGTCCACACGGACCCGAAGGGCAATCGGAAGGAATGGGAATGCAACCCCTACTGGGCCCACGCCGAGATGCACCAATCTGGCGGCCCTGTGCCATGGTATGTCACCCTCACGGGCAACGGTCGCCGCGTCGAAATCGGTGCCTTCCTCTCCGAAGAAGAACGCCGCGCCCTCTATGGCGAACTGGCCGAAGCCCTGAAGGCCCGCCGCGCCTCCGAAACTGCACCGCAGGCATAAAAAAACGGCCCTCCGAAGGGGCCGTTTCCGCAGTCTTCAAATCGGTCAACCGAGGCGCGTCTTGATCGCCGTGCCCACGGCCCCGAAGTCCATCTGCCCGGTGTAGCGCGCCTTCAACTCGCCCATCACCTTGCCCATGTCGCGGATCGAGCTTGCCCCCACAGCCGCAATCGCCGCTGCAATCGCCGCATCCACTTCCTCGTCGGTCAACTGGCGCGGCAGGAACTCTTCGATCACCGTGATTTCCGCCAACTCGCGCTCGGAAAGGTCCAAACGGCCGCCTTCCTCGTAAACCCGCGCGCTTTCTTGACGCTGCTTCACCATCTTGCCGAGGATCGCCATCACCTCCGCATCGCCCACGCCCTCGTCACGGCCTTCGCCCCGTGCGGCAATGTCGCGATCCTTGATAGCGGCATTGATCAACCGCAGCGTCGAAAGCCGTGCTGCTGCCTTGTCTTTCATCGCCTGTTTAAGGGCCGAATTGACCCTTTCACGCATGTCCATAGCGTCTCAATCCCCGGTCTATGTCAGAAGCCGGACCCTAACGGATCGGCGCCGATCTGACAACGGTGCAAGACGCGAGGTTAGTGCACTTGACCCCCGCCGCCACACCCCTTAGGACACGGGCAATTTGCCGACACCCAACAGCTCCGGAGACTCGCACCATGGCCCAATCCGACCGGACACGCCCGACCGCTTGCCTTGCCCTCGCAGATGGCACCGTATTCTACGGAAAAGGCTTCGGCGCCACTGGCGAAGCACAAGCCGAGCTTTGCTTCAACACCGCCATGACCGGCTATCAGGAAATCATGACCGACCCCTCCTACGCGGGCCAGATCGTGACCTTCACCTTCCCGCATGTCGGCAACGTCGGCGTCAACGAAGATGACGATGAAACCAACGATCCGGTTGCCGCAGGCATGGTCGTGAAGTGGGATCCCACCGAACCCTCGAACTGGCGCGCAGCCGAGCGCCTGACGGAGTGGCTCACGCGTCGTGGCCGCATCGCCATCGGCGGCATCGACACCCGCCGCCTGACCCGCGCCATCCGCCAGCAAGGTGCGCCGCATGTCGCCATCTCGCACGATCCCGAAGGCAACTTCGACATCGAAGCGCTGGTCGCTAAAGCCCGCAACTTCCCCGGCCTCGTCGGCCTCGACCTCGCCAAGGATGTCACTTGCACCCAGTCCTACCGTTGGGACGAGATGCGTTGGGCATGGCCCGAAGGCCACAAGCGCCTCGAAAACCCGAAGTTCAAAGTGGTCGCTGTCGACTTCGGCGCGAAGCGCAACATCCTGCGCTGCCTCGCTTCCGTGGGCTGTGACGTGACGGTTCTGCCTGCCACCGCGACCGCTGACGAGGTTCTGGCCCACAATCCCGACGGCGTGTTCCTCTCGAACGGCCCCGGCGACCCCGCTGCAACTGGCACCTATGCCGTGCCGATGATCAAAGGCGTTCTGGACAAGTCCGACCTGCCCGTCTTCGGTATCTGCCTCGGCCACCAGATGCTGGCGCTGGCCCTCGGCGCCAAGACCATCAAGATGAACCACGGCCACCACGGCGCGAACCACCCCGTTAAGGATATGGAAACGGGTAAGGTCGAAATTACCTCCATGAACCATGGATTCGCCGTTGATAGCCAAACCCTGCCCGCAGGCGTGAAGGAAACCCACGTTTCCCTCTTCGACGGCTCCAATTGCGGTCTCCGCATGGAAACCCGCCCGGTCTTCTCGGTGCAATACCACCCCGAAGCCAGCCCCGGCCCGCAGGACAGTTTCTACCTCTTCGAGCGCTTCGCCAACTCGATGGCCGCCCGGAAATCCGCCTGAAACACAAAAGGCCGCCCTCGAACGTCGCGGGCGGCCTTAAAATTTCCCTTTGTTAATATGTCGTTAAACTTCCGTTAACCCACCGCGCGCAACTGTGTTCCAAATTTGGGAATGCAGAAATGGCAAACGCCTTAAGAACTCAGGGCCAACAGCATGCGCCGTTAAGTCTCTCTCCACTTCTTAGAGAGCAGGATTTCGGTCCTTTTCTGGTGGTCAATGGTCTCATTGATCTCAAAGAAATGCTCCGCTGCAAAGCAGACGCCCGGCGCAGCCGCGCCTCTTTCACCGAAATACTCTATGCCAGCGGCCTTATCGATCCTCGCCTCCTTGTCGAAGCCGAGGCAAGCTTCCGCGGCCTCACCCGCGCTGACCTCGCCTCGCACCCGGCTGACCCCGCCCTCGCTGCCCTCTGCGATCCGGCCTTCTGGCTGAAACACTCGGCAATCCCTTGGGGCTGGTACGAGGACACCCTCCTCATCGCGGTCTCGGATCCTGCCAGTTTCGCAACGCTAGCCAAAGCCCTCCCCCCGATCCTTCAGTCGGCCAAACCGGTCTTGGCCCTGCAATCCGAAATCGACGCTTCCATTGCGGCGATCTTCCGCGAAGAACTCACCGCCCGCGCCTCTGCCCGCGTGCCGGAATCCGAAAGCTGCCGCACTTGGGGCCGCACCCCGCAACGCCGTATCACCCTTCTCAGTATCGGCCTCTTGGCCCTAATGGCTGCCGTTGTTCTTTGGCCGAAAGTAATCGTCTCCGCTCTGGTTCTCTGGGCCATATTCGCTATGGCACTCTCTGCCCTTCACAAGATCTCGGCCGTTTTTGCGTTCCTCGCTTTCCCTGATCCTCCCTCCGAACCTCCCTCAGAACTTGCGCAAATGCCCAGAATTTTGGTCCTCGTACCGCTCTTCAGGGAACCCGAAATCGCACAGGTGTTGGTTCGGCGCATCTCGCGTCTGACTTATCCAAAGCACCTACTGGATGTTGTGCTGGTCTTGGAAGAGACAGACACAATCACCCGTGATGCCCTTGAAAACGCGTCATTTCCGCCATGGATGCGCAAGATCATCGTGCCTGACGGCCAACCCCGCACCAAGCCGCGCGCAATGAATTACGCGCTCGATTTCTGCCAAGGAGACATTATCGGCATCTGGGATGCCGAGGACGCGCCGGAACCACACCAGCTTGATCTCGTGGCCGAAAAGTTCCGCACTGCTCCACCCGATCTTGTCTGTCTCCAAGGAGCGTTGGACTTTTATAACCCGAAGCAAAATTGGCTGGCCCGCTGCTTCACCATCGAATACGCCTCGTGGTTCCGCACCGTCCTTCCCGGCCTCTGCCGGCTAGGCTTCGCCATTCCCCTCGGTGGCACCACCCTCTTTTTCCGCCGCGATGTGCTGGAGCAATTAGGCGGCTGGGACGCCCATAACGTCACGGAAGACGCCGACCTCGGTTTCCGTCTCGCCCGCCACGGCTATCGCACCGGCATGATCGCAACCGCGACCGGTGAAGAGGCCAATTGCAAGGCCTGGCCTTGGGTCAAACAACGCTCACGCTGGCTGAAGGGCTACATGGTCACCTATCTCGTCGCCATGCGAAGCCCTGTGCGCCTCTGGCGCGAACTGGGCGCGTGGAAGTTTTTCGGCTTCCAGACGCATTTCATTACGGCCCTTTCGCAATTCCTGCTGGCACCGCTCCTCTGGTCATTCTGGCTGATCTTCTTTGGCCTAGCCCACCCTCTGGACGGCCTCGTGCCCAGAGAATGGATCCTGACAATGGGTATGTTCTTCCTCGGGTTCGAGTGCATCACCGTCGCCATCGGCGCGATCTCGGTTGCAAGGCCCGAGCACAGGCACCTTCTGCCTTGGGTGCCAACGCTGCACCTCTACTTCCCGATGGCGACACTCGCGGCCTACAAGGCGCTTTGGGAACTCCTCGTCGCCCCCTTCTATTGGGACAAGACCACGCATGGTCTCTCCCTCACGGCAGGAGGCAAGAAGGCCGGTGCGTCACTCGATGCTAGTCAGAGCCCCTGAATCGAGCTTGAGCCGCGTCACGAAGGCCTTTGAAATATGTGATTTCAACGCTTCGTAGGCGGCTTCCTCATCCCGGTTCTCGATGGCTGTTACAATGGCGGAATGCTCGTTCAAGGCATCCTCCCCACGCCCACGCGCCGCCAGCGACGTCGTTGCCATCAACGCCATAGAACGGTGCACTAGGTCGAGTTGCTGCACGAGGTAGCGATTGTGCGAAGCCAGATGGATCTGCTTGTGGAAACGCCGATTGGCGCGGCTCAGGGCCTTTGGAGACCCCACCAATTCCATATCCGCCTCGACCATTTCCCGCAGCACCCGCATTTCCTCAGGCGTGGCATGACGCGCCGCAAGGCGCGCTGCGAGCCCCTCAAGCTCGGAGCGCACCGCATAGAGCTCGGCCAGCTGGTTATGGTCGAGCGACGCCACGATCAGGCTGCGCCCGTCACGGGCAAGAAGGCTTTGCGTCTCAAGACGTTGCAACGCTTCCCGCACCGGTGTCCGGGACACGCCGAAGCGGTCCGCCAACTCGCTTTCCACCAGACGATCGCCCGGGCGATAGATCCCCCCATCGATCGCTTCCAGGATCAGCGTATATGCGTCCTTCTGTGTGGACTTGGCATCCGCCATATGATTGTCTCCCCGCATTTCCGTGAGACCTTATGGACCGCTTCACGCCCGTTCAAGGCATTGTTGCCGACAAAATAGCTGCGAGATAGATCTTTCTCATGCCACGCGACAAATTTTCTCACGTCTCCACCTGGGTCTTCGACCTTGACAACACACTCTACCCGCCGTCGATGCGCCTCTTCGACCAGATCGAAGTGCGGATGACGAACTATGTGATGTCACAACTGCGGGTCGACCAGCACGAGGCCGACCGCCTGCGCCGCCATTACTGGAAATCCTATGGCACGACGCTGTCCGGGTTGATGCGCGAGCACAGCATTGACCCGCTGCCCTATCTGCACGACGTTCACGATATCGATTTCTCAGTTCTCAAGCCAGATCACATACTTGCAAGCCGTATCCACGCTTTGCCGGGGCGTAAAATCGTCTACACGAACGGCTCCGCGCCCTATGCAGAACGCGTCTTGCAGGCACGGGGATTTGAGGGCCTTTTCGAAGCGATTTACGGTGTTGAACACGCGGATTTCCACCCGAAGCCTGAAGCGAGAGCCTTCGAAACCGTTTTCGAGAAAGCCCGTGTAAACCCCTGGACATCCGCAATGTTCGAGGATGATCCCCGCAATCTGGCCGTGCCCCACGCCATGGGCATGAAAACTGTTCTGGTGGGTGAGACGCCCGAAAACGCGGCTCATATCCATCACCACACCACTGATCTGGCATCTTTTTTGGGTGAAATCGGATAGGAGCGTGCGGCAGGTCGCCACGCTGCGACAAGATGCTTCTGGTATTCATGTTTTGGAATGTTAACTCCCGCATACACGTTTTCTGGAGTAAACCATGACCGAAATGACCGCCAACGCCGCCGAGCACCACGCCCACACGCAGGACACGTCGACGACCGAGAAGCGCCTGCTTGTCTCGGTTCTTTTCGCTGTGATCGCATGGGGCCTGTCGTTCTGGACCTGGGGTGTACCCGGTCTTTACATCCCCGCCGTGGCCATGGTTCCGGTGATATACACAATTCTCATCGCGATTAGCCGGGGATGACCGATTGACGCTTGGACGCCCCCTGCATTGCGGCCTAGATTGCCGCGCAGGAGGCTCCGATGCTGAACTTCGATTATGACATTCTGGTATCCGGCGGCGGTGTTGCCGGACTGACCGCGGCGGCCGTGTTTGGGGCCGCTGGATTTTCCGTCCTTTGCGTGGACCCGACAGCACCTGTGATCGAGCGGGATGCGGATGGATCGGACCTTCGCACCACGGCATTTCTCCAGCCCTCGCAAGCGCTTCTGGAGCGCGCGGGTATCTGGGAAAAGCTCGCGCCTTTCGCGGCACCTTTGCAGATCATGCGGATCGTCGATGCGGGCGGGCCTGTGGCACAGCCGAGAATTGTCAAGGATTTCAATGCCTCCGACATCTCGGAGCGGCCTTTTGGCTGGAACCTGCCCAACTGGCTCTTGCGCCGCGAGATGCTGGGGCGGCTCAGGGAGTTGCCGAATGTGACGTTCCGGCCGGGGGTCGGGACGCAGTCCCTCTTCACCCGCGAAGCCGAGGCGCGGGTGGGGTTGAGCGATGGCACGCGGGTGCGCGTGAAGCTGGTAGTTGCCGCCGATGGGCGGACGAGCCCGATGCGGGAGGCGGCGGGAATATCCGTTAAAACAACGCGTTACGGGCAGAAGGCCTTGGCCTTTGCGGTGACGCACCCGATCCCGCATGAGAATGTTTCCACCGAGATCCACCGCTCTGGTGGGCCTTTCACCATGGTCCCCTTGCCGGATTGGCAGGGTGTGCCCTCATCGGCGATTGTCTGGATGGAGGAAGGGCCGGAAGCTTTGCGCTTGGCGGCACTGCCGGAAGCGGAGTTCGAGGCGGCGATGAACGAGCGTTCGTGCTTGCTTTGTGGCCCTCTGAAACTGGCTTCGCGGCGCACGGTCTGGCCGATAATAAGCCAGCAGGGGGAGCGTATGTCCTCGGAAAGATTGGCTTTAATGGCGGAAGCCGCACATGTGGTGCCACCTATCGGGGCGCAAGGGCTGAACATGAGCCTTGGGGATTTGCGCGTGCTTCTGGAGCTGGCGGAGGCTGCGCCGGAGCGGTTGGGGGATCGGGCGATGCTCGATACCTATCACCGCCGGCGCCATGCGGAAGTGGTGGCGCGGGTGACGGGGATTGATCTTTTGAACCGCGCGTCGATGGCGTCTTCCCAGCCGATGCGGGATTTGCGGGCGAAGGGGTTGGATGCGATCTATTCGCTGGGGCCGATCCGCAAGACCATGATGCAGCTCGGGCTCGGGGCGCGCGGGTAAGGTCTGGTTAAGACCCGTTACCAGAGTATGACCACCCCGCCCGCGGGGAAAAGCCAAGGCCCACACAGGAGCCTTGGCTTATTTTGTGGATCAGAGAACCTTATCCACGACAGTTTGTAGCCGCTGGAGCGTTGCGGGCACGTCGTAGAGTTTGTCGAGGCCGAAGAGGCCCAAGCGGAAGGTGCGGAAGCCTTCGGGTTCGTCGCATTGCAGCGGAACGCCTGCCGCAATTTGCATGCCTTCTGCCATGAACTTCTTGCCGTTCTGCACATCGGGATCGCTCGTATAGCTGACCACGACACCCGGAGCGCCGAAGCCATCGGCGGCGACGGACTGGATGCCCTTGGCTTTCAGCATAGCGCGGACGCCGTTACCCAACTCCCATTGGGCCGCACGGAGTTTCTCGAAGCCGTAATCGCGGGTTTCGATCATCGTGTCGCGGAAGGCGCGCAGGGCATCGGTGGGCATGGTGGCGTGATAGGCGTGGGCGCCATCTTCATAGGCTTTCATGATCGCGCGCCATTTCTTGAGGTCGATGGCGAAGCTGTCGGAATTGGTATTTTCGAGCTTTTCCAACGCCTTGGCAGACATCATCACGAGACCGGCGGAGGGCGAAGCAGACCAGCCCTTTTGTGGGGCGGAGATGAGCACGTCGACGCCCGTGGCCTTCATATCGACCCATGCACAACCCGAAGCGATGCAATCGAGAACCATGAGCGCGCCAACCTCGTGGGCGGCATCAGCGAGGGCTTTGATGTAGTCGTCGGGCAGGATCATGCCTGCGGAGGTTTCCACATGGGGGGCGAAAACGGCATCGGGGCGGGTTTCGCGGATGGCTGCGGTGACCTCTTCGATGGGGGCCGGAGCGAAAGGCGAAGTGACCGAGTTTCCAGCCTGGCGTGCTTTGAAAACTGTTGTTTTTGCAGTGAATTTTCCGGCGTCGAAGATTTGCGACCAACGGAAGGAGAACCAGCCGTTGCGCACGACGAGCGCGTGGGCATTGGTGCCGAACTGGCGCGCCACGGCTTCCATGGCGTAGGTGCCGCCACCGGGGACGAGGGCCACGCCATCGGCTTGGTAGACGTCTTTCAACATTTCTGAGACGTCACGCATAACCCCTTGAAAGGATTTGGACATATGGTTGAGCGAGCGGTCCGTGAAAACGACGGAAAATTCGAGCAGGCCATCGGGATCGACGGTATCGAGCAATGCGGGCATGGGTGTCTCCTTCTCTCTTGGGAACATGCCTAGACGCAGAAATTCCGAAAAGCAAAGCCTACCGTCGCATACAAAGGGGCCAATTCCGAAGCGTATGGATTGCGTCTGGATTGTGTATGGCTTGCGTCATGACGTGATGACCTGACGCGGGCATCGGGCGTTGAGTTGACGGTTTCTTCACAGCGGGCCGGGGCGGCGCTCTTCGGAAAGGAGGACGTTGGCTTCGACGCTGCCGACGCCCGGAAGGGTCATGACGCGGCGGCGGAGCACGCGTTCGAAATCGGCGATGTCGCGGGCGACGACGCGGAGGCGGTAATCGTAAAGCCCGAGGATATGTTCGACGGTTTGCACTTCGGGGATGGCGGTGACGGCGCGCTCGAAGTCTTCGAGGCTGACGCGGCCCTTGGTGGCGAGTTTGACGCCAAGAAAGACCGTAACACCGAAGCCCAGACGCTCGGCATCCAGCACGACACGGCGGCCCGCGATGACGCCCGCCTCTTCCAAGCGGCGGATGCGCCGCCATGCGGCGGGTTGCGAGAGGCCCAAGGCGCGGCCAAGGGCCCCTGCGCTTTGGGTGGCGTCTTCTTGGAGGGCGCGGAGGAGGGCGCGGTCTGTCTCGTCGAGGTCGATCATACGGGCAGGCCCTCTTTCGACTTGATCCGCGCCACATGCATGAGGGCTTCGATATCGGCAATGTGCGGCAGGGTGAGGATGCGTTCGCGCCAGATGTGCTGGTAATGGGCAATGTCGCGGGCGATCACCGACAGGCGGACATCGACGCGGCCAAGGAAGGTCTGGATTTCGAGGAGTTCCGGCACCTCGCGGGCGGCGGCGATGAATTCGTCAAAGGCGCGGGGGTTGGTTTTGTCGAGGGTGACGCGGAGGGACACTTCGACGGTGAAGCCAAGCGCGCGCCAGTCGATCACGGCTTCTTGGCCCTTGAGGATGCCAGTTTCCTGAAGTCGTCCGAGGCGGCGGGAGAGGACGGCGGGCGTGGTGCCTGCAGATTCGGCCAGTTCGGCAGCAGGGCGCGCAGGATCGGCTTGGAGGTGCCGCAGAATGCGCCGATCGAGATCGTCCAGCATGAATTTTCGCGAAACCGCGCCTCTGATGAATAGTTGTGACATTCTTTAGCGGATCGTAGCGAAAAAAGAAACGGATATTCGCCTGAAATCCCTATGCTGCGCCTCAATGACATTCGCAGATACCGGAAAGGACCGATCATGCGCGTTTACTACGACCGCGATTGCGACGTGAACCTCATCAAGGACATGAAAGTGGCCATCCTCGGCTACGGTTCCCAGGGCCACGCCCATGCGCTGAACCTGCGCGACTCGGGCGCGAAGAACGTTGTCGTCGCGCTGCGCGAAGGCTCGCCCTCGGCCAAGAAAGCCGAAGGCGAAGGCCTGAAGGTGATGGGTATCGCCGAAGC
>JALQUU010000054.1:0-14281 GCA_023260655.1 Paracoccaceae bacterium
GCATCCGAACCCGCGATATGGTAGGGCTGCTTGTGGCCGTCGAAGGGCGAGATCGGAACGCCGAGACCCGCCCAGACGCCGTTGTAGTTCACGCCAGCCGCCATCACGAGCACGAGCACTTCGTGGCTGTCGATTTCCCAGGTATCAACCACTTCCACCTGGAAGGATTTCTCCGGCTCGCCATGGCGCTCGCGGCGGATCGCCCAAGCGTACATCTGCTTCGGCACATGGCCGAGGGGCGGCATTTCACCGATTTCATAAAGGTCTTTGATGGGGGCGTCGTAGGGGGCGATTCCGGTATCGGTATCCAGTGCCATGGGCGTCTCCTGTTAAACAAAATGCCGCGATGCAGAATCGCGATCTTGCTCCGGTGATATTAACCGCCGCGCAACAATGCAATGCCTCAAACCGTCATTTTGAAATTTTATGACCGAGCGGAAGCAGAAATTTCCGCTGCCATGCGGCAAAACAAGGGAAAACCGGAAAAGCCCCGAAAAGCTGACCAAACGTCAACCACCCCTGAAAAACAAAAAGCGCGGCTCCCAACGGAACCGCGCCCCTCACACCGGAGTGTGATCGAATTAGGCGATCGAAAGATTCGTCGCGCTCTCGCGGCCGTCACGGCTCTTCTCGAGATCGAACGTCACTTTCTGGTTGTCCGCGAGGCCGGTCAGGCCCGAACGCTGAACAGCGGAGATGTGAACAAAAACGTCCTTGCCGCCGTTATCCGGAGCAATGAAGCCGTAACCCTTGGTGGTGTTGAACCATTTCACAGTGCCCGTAGCCATCTGTGTATTCCTTTTCTAATCATACCGCTCGCATCATGCAGCGGCCCGGCGAAGTCACGTCTTGATCGAAAGACTGCTCGCCAAAAAGGAAGACAGAAGATCGAAGGCTGGTCTTAGCGTGCCCGTCATAGCAGAATCAGGCTTTGGCGTAAATGGTTTTCGGAAATGCGGGCCGCGGCCCCATACGCACCTAAATCGAAATACCGCGCACCTGCGCAACCGAGGCGGCATAGAAGCTCAAAAGGTCGCTCTCGCCATCGGCAATCTCCCAACGCCCACCGTTTTCGCGCACCAATCCGCGCTCTGAAAGCCGCTGCAACCCTTCCGAAACCTTCTCGGGTTCGCCCACCCGCGCCCCCAGCTCGGCCCGCGTTCCGGGCCCCTCGATCAAGGCCAAAGCCGCCAAAGGCACCGGCAGCATCGGCACTTCCTCTACCACCCGCGCCATCAGGTCCTCACCCAGCTCCTCTACGGTTCCCGGCCAATCCCGAAGCGAGACCGGCGCGCCGAAACTCACTGCCGCGCGCCCGAACTTGATGAACCGCCCGAAGGTCTTCTGCACCGCCATCCGCAGCACGAAACCGAACACCGCCCAGACACTCGCGCGGAACTTCCGCTCTCCCGCCTGACCTGCGGCCAAAAGCACGCGGTCCTCCATCACCCGGTCGTAATTCAACGCCACCGGCACGAAGACCACATCGCGCCGCAAAAGGTCATGGCCCTCGATCACATATTTCAGGATCCCGAGCTTCGGCGTCCCGACCCGACCATTAAGGCTCAACCCGCCTTCGGGAAACACCGCCTGCGTCACGCCCGCATCCGTGGCCATCCGGATGTAGCGCGCCAGCACCTTGCGATAGAGCGCATCGCGCGATTTCCGCCGGATGAAATAGGCCCCCATCGCCTTGATGAGCTTCGACAGCGGCCAGACCCGCGCCCATTCCCCCACCGCATAGGAAAGCGCCGTGCGTTCCGCCGCCAAGAGCGTCACCAGCACGTAATCCATGTTCGAGCGATGGTTCATCACGAAGACCACCGTCGCCTCCCGATCCAACTGCGCCAGCCCCGGATCGAGCCGCCCCACCCGCACATCGTAGAAAAGCCCCGCCAGCCAACGGGCAAAGCGCACCGCCAAGCCGAAATAGGTGAAGGTCGAGAAGGAGGGCACGATCTCGCGCGCATAGCGCTCCGCCCGCTGGTGCGCCACCGCCTCCGGCACGCCTTCCGCCGCCGCATGCTCTGCCACGGCCTTCAGAACCTCGCTGTCGTATTTCAGTCGCTGCACCATGTCGTAGCGCCGCGCGAGCTTGAAGGGCTGGATCGGCGTCTGCAGCCGCTCGTTCAGCCGCGCCACCACCCGCTCCGCCCGTCGCCGGAAAAACCAGCGCACCGAGGGAAAGAGGAAATGCGATGCGAAGGTGACAGCCGCGAAGCCCACCAACAAAACCAATACCCAAAAAGGCATTTCCACAGAGCGCATCATAGGCCCCTACTGTCAGGAAACTGCCCCATGGTAAAGCACCCAGCCATTTTCATACTGGTGTAAATATCCCGGGGGGTGAGGCCCGCGAGGGCCGAGGGGGGCAGCGCCCCCCATTTTCCCGAGTAACGCCGCGTTGCCGCGCGAACTTGCCGCGTCGCAGCGAATTGACGACGCCAGAAAATTCCGGCATCCCTACCCATGACGAAATAAAATTGCGCGCATGCGATTCACCCCTGCGGCACCATCGAAAGGGCCCCACATGACCCAGAAAGACAAACCCTGGCTGTTCCGCACCTACTCGGGGCACTCCACCGCCGCCAAGTCGAACGCGCTCTACCGCACCAACCTCGCCAAGGGTCAAACCGGCCTTTCCGTGGCCTTCGATCTGCCCACCCAGACGGGCTATGACAGCGATCACGTGCTCTCGCGCGGCGAAGTCGGCAAAGTCGGCGTGCCCGTCTGCCACTTGGGCGACATGCGCACCCTCTTCGACCAGATCCCCTTGGAGGAAATGAACACCTCCATGACGATCAACGCCACCGCGCCGTGGCTCCTCTCGCTCTACGTGGCCGTCGCCGAAGAACAGGGCGCGGATATCTCGAAGCTACAAGGCACGGTGCAGAACGATCTCATCAAGGAATACCTCTCGCGCGGCACCTATATCTTCCCGCCGAAGCCTTCGATGAAGATCATCGCGGATGTGGCCGAATATTGCTATTCGAACATCCCGAAATGGAACCCAATGAACGTCTGTTCCTACCACCTGCAAGAAGCGGGCGCGACGCCGGAACAGGAACTGGCCTTCGCGCTCGCCACAGGTCAGGCCGTTCTCGACGAGTTGCGCACCCGCGTGCCTGCCGCCGATTTCCCCGAACTCGTCGGTCGCATCTCCTTCTTCGTCAACGCCGGCATCCGTTTCGTCACCGAAATGTGCAAGATGCGCGCCTTCGTTGATCTCTGGGATGAAATCTGCCGAAACCGTTACGGCGTCGAGGATGCGAAATACCGCCGCTTCCGCTACGGCGTACAGGTGAACTCTCTGGGCCTCACCGAGCAGCAGCCCGAAAACAACGTCTACCGCATCCTTCTCGAAATGCTGGCCGTGACGCTCTCGAAAAAGGCCCGCGCCCGCGCCGTGCAGCTTCCCGCATGGAACGAGGCCCTCGGCCTGCCCCGCCCGTGGGACCAGCAATGGTCGCTCCGCATGCAGCAGATCCTCGCCTATGAAACCGACCTTCTGGAATATGGCGATCTCTTCGACGGCAACCCCGCCGTGGAAGCCAAGGTCGAGGAGCTGAAAGCCGGTGCCCGCGCCGAGCTTGCCCAGCTGGACGGTATGGGCGGTGCCATCGGTGCCATCGAATACATGAAGTCCCGCCTCGTTGAATCGAACGCCGACCGCCTCAACCGCATCGAGCGTCAGGAAACCATCGTCGTCGGCGTGAACCGCTGGCAGCAGGGCGAGCCCTCGCCCCTTACCGCAGGCGATGGCGGCATAATGGTCGTCGATCCCGCAGTGGAAGCCGAACAGATCGCCCGCCTCGCCGAGTGGCGCGCCGCGCGCGACGCCTCCGCCGTGGCCAAATCCCTCGCCGATCTCCGCGCCGCCGCCAAGGAAGGGCGCAACATCATGCCCGCCTCCATCGCTTGCGCCAAGGCAGGCGTCACCACGGGCGAATGGGCTGCTGAAATGCGCGCAATCCACGGCGAATACCGTGGCCCCACGGGCGTTTCCCGCTCGGTCTCGAACAAGACCGAAGGCCTTGATGATCTCCGCACCCAAGTCGATGCCGTCTCCGACCGCTTGGGCCGCCGCCTCCGCTTCCTCGTCGGCAAACCGGGCCTCGATGGCCACTCGAACGGCGCCGAACAGATCGCCTACCGCGCCCGCGATTGCGGCATGGAAATCGACTATCAAGGCATCCGCCTGACGCCCGAAGAAATCGTGGCCTCCGCCCGCGAAGGCGGCGCGCATGTCGTCGGCCTCTCGATCCTCTCCGGCTCGCACCTGCCGCTTGTCGAAGAACTCATGGGCCGGATGCGTGACGCAGGCTTGGGCGGCGTTCCCGTCGTCGTCGGCGGCATCATCCCCGATGAAGACGCCAAACGCGTCCTCGCCATGGGCGTCGCCCGCGTCTACACGCCGAAGGATTTCGAGTTGAACACGATCATGCAAGACATCGTCGTTCTGGCCGATCCGGCAAAAGTCGCCGCCGAATAAGCCCGACTAAACCCCACAAAACCCCGCCCTCGTGGCGGGGTTTTTCTTTTCTGCCCAAAGGGAAGCCCGCCGCGGAAGGGCGCTCTTTCGCTCGAGGTCGCCGCTTTATCTCCCCAAATCCGCGCGCCTTGGGTCCCCTCGCACCGCTTCCAAAGCGCCCGCCCGGGGGGCGGCGGGCGCTGCCCGGGCCGCTTCGCGGCGATTCCGGGCCTAACCCCTCAGCTCGTCCTCCCCCTTGCCCGCTCCCCCGCCGGTCGCCATAACCCCCTGCCATGAGCGCCGCACCCTTACCCATCGAAACCGTCATCCCCGAGCTTCTGGCCGCCCTGCGCGCCAAGGGCCGTGCGGTGCTGCAAGCGCCTCCCGGTGCGGGTAAAACCACCCGCGTTCCCCTCGCGCTCCTCGAAGCGCGTATCACCTCGCAAAAAATCGTCATGCTGGAGCCGCGTCGCCTTGCCGCCCGCGCCAGCGCCGAACGCATGGCCGAAACGCTGGGCGAGCCCGTAGGCCAAACCGTCGGCTACCGCATCCGCGGTGAATCCCGCACAGTGCCGCAAACCCGAATAGAAGTCGTCACCGAAGGCATTCTCACCCGCCTCATCCAATCCGACCCCGAACTCTCCGGTATCGGCTGCATCATCTTCGACGAATTTCACGAGCGAAACCTCAACGCCGATCTGGGCCTCGCGCTCTGCCTCGAAATCGCGGAACTGCGCGATGATCTGATCCTCCTGCCGATGTCCGCCACGCTCGACGCCACCCCCGTGGCCGCCCTGATGCAGGCCCCCATCGTCACCTCCGAAGGCCGCGCCTTCCCCGTCGAGATCCGCCACCGCGAACGCCCCTTGGGCCCCCGCGAACGGCTGGAAGAGGCGACTGCGGAAACCATCCTCGCCGCCCTCCCCGAAACCAAGGGCGGTGTGCTCGTCTTCCTGCCCGGCGAAGGCGAAATCCGCCGCACCGAGGCGCTTCTGAAGCCGCGCCTTCCGGAAGGCATCCACCTTCGCCCACTCTTCGGCGCGATGGACTTCCGCGATCAGCGCGCCGCCATCGCGCCTTGCGCTTCGGGCCGTAAGATCGTGCTGGCCACCTCCATCGCCGAAACCTCGCTCACTATCGAAGACATCCGCGTTGTGGTGGATGCAGGCCGCGCCCGCCGCGCCCGTTTCGATCCGGGCTCCGGCATGTCCCGCCTCGTCACCGAGCGCGTCACCCACGCCGAAGCCACCCAGCGCACGGGCCGCGCTGGCCGCGTCGCCCCCGGCATCGCCTACCGCCTCTGGACCAAAGGCGAGGAAGGCGCGCTCGCCGCCTTCCCGCCTGCCGAAATCGAAACCGCCGATCTCGCTGCGCTAGCCCTCGATATCGCGCTCTGGGGCGCGCCGCCCGATCAACTGCCCTTCCTCACCCAACCGCCCGCAGGTGCCTTGGCCGAGGCCCAAGCCCTCCTCGCCATGTTGGGCGCGTTCGATAAGGGCCAGATCACTGCCCATGGCCGCGCCTTGGCCGCGCTGCCCTTGCACCCGCGCCTAGGCCATATGCTGCAAACCGCAGGCCCCAAAGCCGCGCCCCTCGCCGCGCTGATTGCCGAACGCGATCCCCTGCCCCGCTCCGCCCCCGTCGATCTTACGCTCCGCCTCGCCGCTGTGACCGACCCCAAGCGCTACGCCGAGGAACACCCCCACGCCGCCCATCGCGGCACCATCGAACGCATCCGCGAAGAGGCCCGCCGCCTCAAACCCCCCGCAGGCCCCGATGCCGCCTTCGACCCCGCCGAAATGGCCGCCCTCGCCTACCCCGACCGTATCGGCCAACGCCGCAAAGGCGACGCCCCGCGCTATCTCCTTTCAGGCGGCAAAGGCGCGATCCTCCCCGAGGCCGATCCGCTCGCGAACTCCCCCTTCCTTGTCGTCACCGACACGGACGGCAATCCCCGCGAAGCCACCATCCGCCAAGCCATCCCGATCACGCTCTCCCAACTCCGCGCGCTCTTCGCCGATCAGATCACCACGCGGCAGGTCTGCGAATGGTCGCCCTGCGAGGCCCGCGTCATCGCCCGCCAACAGGAAACGCTGGGCGCGCTCACCCTCGATGACCGCCTCTGGAAAGACGCGCCGCCCGAAGCCATCGCCCGCGCCATGCTGGATGGCGTCCGCACCCTGCCCTTGCCGCTCACAGATGCCGCCCGCCGCTTCCTCGCCCGCGCCGCCCTCGTGCGCGCCGCAGGCCAGCCCGTCCCCGACCTCTCCGAACCCGCCCTCATGGAGAGCCTCGAAATCTGGCTCCTGCCCTATCTCAAAGGCGTCCGCAGCGCAGGCGAGTGGAAAAACTTCAACCTCCTCGATCCCCTCCGCGCCATTCTCTCGTGGGACGAGCACCAACTCCTCGACCGCGCAGCGCCTGCCCATTTCACCACCCCCTTGGGCCGCGAAATCCCCATCGACTATTCGGGCGAACACCCCGAAATCACCCTCCGCATTCAGGAAATGTTCGGCCAGACCACCCACCCCCAAGTGGCCGGCCGCCCCCTCCGCGTCACACTGCTTTCCCCCGGCCAGAAGCCCGTGCAAACCACGATGGACATCCCCGGCTTCTGGGACAGCTCCTACTCGGACGTCCGCAAAGACATGCGCGGCCGCTACCCCCGCCACCCATGGCCTGAAAACCCGCGTGAAGCCGACCCGACCCTGCGCGCCAAACCGCGCGGCACCTGAAGCCGATTTGCAAAACGTGAAAACTCCTGTTAAATAAGGGAAAACACGCGAGCAGAAATGATCAAACGCCTTCAAAGCACCGTCGTGGCCACTCTCGGCCCGCTCTTCGCGCGCCCCCGCCGCAAGCAGGTGGCTGCCCTTTGCTTGCGCCGCAAAGGCTGTCGCACCGAAGTCCTGATGATCACCTCGCGCGGCACCGGCCGCTGGATCCTGCCCAAAGGCTGGCCGATTAATGGCCTTTCCGACGCCAATGCCGCCCTGCAAGAGGCATGGGAAGAAGCGGGCGTCAAAAACGCCACCCTCACGCCGCGCCCCGTAGGCCAGTACCGTGCCGTCAAAACCCATCCCAAGGGCGTGCCCGAACCCGTAGATACGCTGGTCTTTGCCTGCGAAGTCGGTTCCACCGCGAACAAATGGCCCGAATCCGACGAACGCACCCGCCGCTGGATGCGCCCCGAAGAAGCCGCCCATCTGGTGAAAGAACCCGGCCTCAGACGCCTGCTGCGCGCCGCGAGCCTGCTCTGACCGCCACACCTACCCTTTTTGTAACGGTTTTCTGACGGCATCCCCCGCCAAACGCTTGCCACATCGCGCGCCCCTCGTTACCCCCTCCCCGCAACGGGAATCCCCAAGCGAGCGAGGCACGCCATGACCGGACCGAATTCCAACACCCATTGGAAAACACTCGATAAGGACCTCAAGCGCATCACCGCGCTCGAATACGCCACCGCCTATGTCGCGCGCCCGATGATCGGCCTCGGCATCTCGCTGGCCTTTATCGTCCTCGCAGGCCTCGGCGCGATGATGCTTTTCGGTGGCGATCAGCATACGATGGTCGTCGTCGCCGCCGCGATCTTCGGCGCCTATATGGCGATCAACATCGGTGCCAATGACGTCGCCAACAACATGGGCCCCGCCGTGGGTGCCAATGCCCTCACCATGGGCGGCGCTATCGCCATTGCCGCGATCTTCGAAAGCCTCGGCGCGCTCGTCGCGGGCGGCGATGTGGTTTCGACCATCTCCAAAGGAATCATCTCGCAAGAAAGCGTGGCACAAACCTCCACCTTCGTCTGGGCGATGATGGCCGCGCTCATCTCCTCGGCCCTCTGGGTGAACCTCGCCACCTATCTCGGCGCGCCGGTTTCCACCACGCATTCGGTGGTGGGCGGCGTCATGGGCGCAGGCATCGCCGCCGCAGGCTTCGGCGCAGTGGACTGGAACACCATGAGCACGATCGCCGCGAGCTGGGTGATCTCGCCGGTTCTGGGCGGCATCATCGCCGCCGCCTTCCTCGCCTTCATCAAGGCGAAGGTGATCTATGTTGACGACAAGATCGCCGCCGCCCGCCGATGGGTGCCTGTGCTCATCGCCATCATGGCCGGTGCCTTCGCCAGCTACCTTGCCCTCAAAGGCCTGAAACACCTCGTCAAGATCACCCTCGGCCATTCGCTTCTGATCGGCCTCGGCTTCGGCATCGTTTCGTGGATGCTGTCGCGCCCGATGATCGAACGCCAGTCGCGCGGCCTCGAAAACCGCAACAAGTCGCTGAAAGTCCTCTTCGGCCTGCCGCTCGTCATCTCCGCGGCTCTTCTCTCCTTCGCGCACGGTGCCAATGACGTGGCCAATGCCGTCGGCCCCTTGGCTGCCATCGTGCACGCCTCCGAATTCGGCGACGTTCAGTCGAAAGTGGAAATCCCCCGCTGGGTGATGATCATCGGTGCCTTCGGTATCTCCTTCGGCCTCTTCCTCTTCGGCCCGAAACTGATCCGCATGGTCGGCAGCCAGATCACCAAACTGAACCCGATGCGCGCCTATTGCGTGGCGCTTTCCGCCGCCATCACAGTGATCGTCGCCTCGTGGCTGGGCCTTCCGGTCTCCTCCACCCACATCGCCGTGGGCGCGGTCTTCGGCGTCGGCTTCTTCCGCGAATGGCACGCCGAACGCCGCAAGCGCCTGAACCTCTCGGGTCAGAAACCGGTGAAAGAAGTGGCCCCCGAAGAGCGCAGCCGCCGCAAACTGGTGCGCCGCTCGCATTTCATGACAATCGTCGCAGCCTGGATCATCACCGTTCCAGCCGCCGCCGCGATGTCTGCGGTGATCTTCCTGATCCTGAACCGCCTCGCAGGCTAAGCACAAAAGCTCCGGTGGCCCGCGCGTCGGGCCACCCGCCTCACCCCGCCCGCATCCACGAGGCCACCTCGGAAGCGCGCAGAGACGCCGCCAGTTCCGGCGTCAGCGTGGAAAAAACCACCTCCAGCACCGTCTCCGGGTCGATCACACGGCCATCCGCGCCCGTTAGGTCGAAACCGAACACCGCGTCCTTCACCATCGCCATCCGGAACCCCAAGTCGAACCCCGACCGCACGGTCGAGGACACGCAGTGGTTCACACTCGCCCCCACGACAACCAATCGCGAAATCCCGCAGGCCCTGAGCCACTCTGCCAATTCGGTCGAGGCAAAAGCCCCCGAGGTCGACTTCACGAAAACGGCTTCCCCCGCAATAGGCGCCGCACAGGCCATCGGCGCATAGCCCGGCTTGTCCCGCCGGAAGGCAGACCCCGGCCTCGGATCGTCATGATGCACATGCACCACCGGCCAGCCCTCGCGCCGGAAAAGCGCCAACACCTCCGCAACGGCCACTTCCGCCCCGGGGTTCGACCGCGCCCGCCCGCTCGCCGTCCGCCGCGCGAACTCCTCCTGCAAGTCGATCACCAGAAGTGCTGCATCCATTGCTTTCGCTTTCCCAAATATCCCCGCCGGAGGCATCCCGAGGTGGCGTGGGAGCGCCACCGAGATATCCTGCGCGGCGAAGCCGCACCGCTTTATTCCAAGGCAACGCTCCGCGCGCACCCCACTTAACGGGCAAGCGTCATGACGCATGCCATACGCAATCCATACACAATCCATAGGCTTCGGAAATCGGTTTTCTCGCCTACTTTACCCGCCCGAAAAAAGCAAAAAGGCGGGGTATTGCCCCGCCTTTTTCTATTGGATTCCGCTCCGTTTTCAGACCCCGAGGCACCAGCGCATCACGGCTTTCTGCGCGTGGAGCCGGTTTTCGGCCTCGTCGAAAATCACCGAGTTCGGCCCGTCCATCACATCGCTCGTCGCCTCGTCATCGCGGTGCGCGGGCAAGCAATGCATGAACAGCGCATCGGGCTTTGCCTTACCCATAAGATGTGCGTTCACCTGATAGGGCCGCAACTGGTTGTGGCGGCGCTCGCGGGCGGATTGCGGATCATGCATGCTGACCCAAGTGTCCGTCACCACCAGATCCGCCCCCGCCACAGCCTTGTGCGGGTCGCGCTCGATGGTCACCGGATGGCCTTTCGAGGCTGCATAATCGAGCCAGACCCGCTCCGGATCGAGCGTCTCGGGCCCCGTGAACGTCAGATCGAACCCGAACTGCCCTGCCGCATGGGCGAAGGAAGCAAAAACGTTGTTCCCGTCCCCCGACCAGACCACCTTTTTGCCAGCAATATCACCACGATGCTCCTCATAGGTCATGACGTCCGCCATGATCTGGCAGGGGTGCGTGCGGTTGGTTAGGCCGTTGATCACCGGAACATCGGAATATTCCGCCATTTCGAGCAGAGTCTGTTCTTCGAAAGTACGGATCATGATCAGATCGACATAGCGAGACAGCACACGAGCCGTATCGGCGATGGTTTCGCCATGGCCAAGCTGCATATCCGCGCCCGAAAGCACCATGGTCTGCCCGCCCATCTGGCGGACACCCACGTCGAAGGAAATACGCGTTCTGGTGGAGGGCTTTTCGAAAATCAGCGCAACCATCCGGCCTTTTAGCGGTTGGTCGTCATCTGCAGCCCCTTTCGGACGCCCGTTGCGGGCGGTTTTCATCGCTCGGGCGTTGTCGATCATGCTCCGGAGCGCGGCGGTGTCGGTTTTATGGATATCGAGAAAATGGTTCATTGATTCAGTCTTTCGTCATCCGAGAGCCGGGGGCGCTGCCCCCGGACCCCCGGGATATTTCAGCCAATATGAAAGCAGGGTCAGCCTGCCTTGGCGGTTTCGAGAGCGGTGGCCGCGGTATCGAGGCGCGACAGCGCTTCGGTGACTTCGGCATCCGTGAGATTGAGGGGGGGCAGAAGGCGCAGCACGTTATCGGCCGCAGCCACAGTCAGCACGCCTGCGTCATAGCCCGCCTTCACGATATCGGTGTTGGTGGCCTTGCACTTGAGGCCCAGCATCAGGCCCTGACCGCGCACGCTTTCGAACACATCGGGGTGGCGCGCCACGAGGCTTTCGAGGCCTTGGCGAAGACCGCCCGAGATGCGGTTCACTTCCGCGAGGAAAGACGGCGCGGAGACGATTTCGAGCACTTTCGCGCCCACCGCGCAAGCCAGCGGGTTGCCGCCATAGGTGGAGCCATGCGTGCCTGCGATCATGCCGCTTGCCGCGTCTTCCGTTGCCAGCACCGCGCCGAGCGGGAAGCCACCGCCGATACCCTTGGCGACCATCATGATATCGGGCGTGACCCCTGCCCATTCATGGGCAAAGAGACGGCCCGTGCGACCGACACCGCATTGCACCTCGTCGAAGATGAGGAGCGTGCCGGTCTCGTCGCAGAGATCGCGCAGGCCCTTGAGGCATTGATCCGGCACCGGGCGGATGCCGCCTTCGCCCTGCACGGGTTCGATTATCACGGCGCAAGTCTGGTTCGTGATCGCCGCACGCAGCGCATCGTGGTCGCCCCATTTCAGGTGTTTGAAGCCGGGCATCAGCGGGCCGAAGCCTTTGACCATTTTCTCAGATCCGGCAGCGGCGATCGCGCCCGTGGAGCGGCCATGGAAAGCCCCTTCAAAGGCTATGATTTCAATACGTTCGGGGTGCCCCTTCTCGTAGTGGTACTTCCGCGCCATCTTGATCGCCAGCTCGGCGGTTTCCGTGCCGGAGTTGGTGAAGAAGATGGTGTCGGCGAAGGTTTTCTCGGTCAGCATCTCCGCGAGCTTTTCCTGCTCGGGGATCTTGTAGACGTTCGACACATGCCAGAGTTTCTGCGCCTGTTCGGTCAGGGTTGCCACCAGTTCCGGATTGGCATGGCCCAGGGCGTTCACCGCGATGCCCGAACCCAGATCGAGGAAGCGTCGGCCATCTGCCTCGATCAGCCAAGCACCTTCGCCTTTGACGAAGGAGAGCGGAGCGCGGTTATAGGTCGGCAGAACGGACGGGATCATCAGGATCATCCTTTATGGAATGGCGGACTGGCCCAAACGGGGCGAAATCCAATGAACAGGTTCGGGATGGGACGCGCAAGAGCGCATAGGCGGAACGGGCCGAAAACGCGGATCAGGCGCGTCGGCGTCGGGTGGCAATGCAAAGGGTTGCTACGTGTTCCATGGGGGCGCCTTAGCGCGCTTTTCGGAAAAATCATAGGCGGAATTTGCGGCCCATTGCGCCTGTGGCCACAAAGCCGCACAAGGGCGCATGACACCGCGCCCCAATCCCCGCCTTGCCATCCTTTTGATGCTCTCGGCCACGGCCTTCATCGCCGCAACAACGCTTTTGGCGAAGGCCATCGGCTCGGGGCGTTTGGGCGAGCCGTTGCATCCTTTGCAGGTGAGCCACGGGCGGTTCCTTTTCGCATTTCTCGCCATTGGTGGCGTGGCGCTTCTGAAGCGCCCCAAACTCGGGAAGCCGCATCTGCCGTTGCACCTTGGCCGCACCGCCTTCGGCTGGCTCGGGGTTACGCTGATGTTCGCCGCCGCCGCGCGCCTGCCTTTGGCGGATGCCACGGCGATCAGCTTTCTCAATCCGGTCTTCTCGATGATCCTTGCGATCTTCTTTCTTGGCGAAACCGTGGGCCGCGTGCGCTGGTCTGCGGCAGCTATCGCCCTCATCGGCGCACTCATTCTCTTGCGCCCAACGCCTGCGGCTTTCCAGCCCGCCGCCCTTCTGGCTTTGGGCGCGGCTGTTGTGCTCGGGGCGGAGATCATCTTCATCAAGCGCCTCTCGGGGCGCGAGGCTCCGTTCCAGATCCTTCTCGTCAACAACGCCATCGGCCTCTCGATTGCCACTCTGGCCGTCCTCTGGGTCTGGGCCCCGCCCACGCCCGCCCAATGGCTGGGCCTTGCCGGGATCGGCGTGATCATGGCCGCCGCTCAGGCCTGTTTCGTCAATGCGATGGCGCGGGCCGAGGCCAGTTTCATCGTGCCCTTCTCTTACGCCACGCTGATCTTCTCGGCTTTCTACGACGGCATGGTCTTCGCGCAGTGGCCCGATGGCACGTCTCTTCTGGGGGCGCTTGTCATCCTCTCCGGCGCGGGATTGCTCGCGTGGCGGGAGGCACGAGTGAAATCCGCGCCCACGCCGCCCCATCCGGCGCCGCTTCCCAAGCGGGAATAAGCTGCAATTCCGAATCGATCCCTTGCAGCCACGGCCACGATGGCTAGAATAGCAGACTGACACGAGACACGGGCGGCGCCACCATTCCGGCAGCCGCCCCTTTTCAAAACCGGGATGACCGATGAGCTGGACCGACGAACGCGTTGAACTTCTGAAGAAGATGTGGGGGGAAGGCCAGTCCGCCAGCCAGATCGCCAAAGAGCTTGGGGGCGTCACCCGCAACGCCGTGATCGGCAAGGTGCACCGCTTGGGCCTCTCGAACCGCGCCGGCACTCCGGAAGCCAAATCGGCAGCCCCCGCTGCTTCGGCCGCGCCACAGCCTGCGCCAAAAGCCGCAGCACCGGCCCAGCCCAAGCCTGCTGCCGCACCGAAAGCAGCCCCGCGCCCTGTGCCCGAACCCGTGATCGAGGCCGAAGAGGAAGACGAGGGCGAAGAGCGCCCCGCAGCCATGTCGCCCGCGCGCCGCGCCATCATTCCGGCAGGCCAGCCCCTGCCGCCGCAGCCCTCCACCAACGAAATCAGCCCCGAGGCTCTGGCTAAGGTGAGCGAAGTGGAGAAGCACGCCAAGAAGCTCAGCCTCATGGAGCTGACCGAGCGCACCTGCAAATGGCCCGTGGGCGATCCCGCCACGACCGATTTCTGGTTCTGCGGCCTGCCTTCGCAAGCGGGCAAGCCCTATTGCGAAGCCCACGTTGGCGTGGCCTTCCA
>JALQUU010000054.1:14291-14542 GCA_023260655.1 Paracoccaceae bacterium
CGATGAGCGCGCGGCGCGACCGCAAGCGCTAATCCTCAGTTTCTATTGAGTAATTTCAAGAGGCCCTTCTGGGCCTCTTCTTCTATCTTCTTCTTGAGAGCATCCTCCACGGATTGCCCTTCTTCCACGGTCACACCCAACTCCTTCTCGAGCTTCTGGTTCACCTTGTCGCGCACCTTCGCTTCAACCGCCTTCTTCTCTTCCTTGAAGTTGAGGTCGATGGCCTTTTCGAGATCCGCCGTGATCTTCGG
>JALQUU010000055.1 GCA_023260655.1 Paracoccaceae bacterium
ACTTCGGATATGCCAAAAGCAAGTAGATAAGGTCTGGTGTTGCCAGAAAATAGATTACTCTACTGCCACCGCTTTTACCCCGGTTTTGCATGGGGATACGGATTTTTCTAACGCCGCCAGCACCTACAATAAGCGCACCTGCATAAGGGTTTGCAATTAACTCTTCTTGGAGATTTCGTAGATCCTCATCCGTTGCGATCTCTCGAAACTGTTTAGTGAAGAGTGTTGTTTCGATAAATTCGATTGCTCTTATCATACCAGCGCATCCTTGCCGGTGTACATAGTACACTTTATTCCCTGAAAGTTTCCTTCAGTATAGACAAGGAATTAGAGAATTTAGATTTTGCGAGCGCGGGCTGGCTTGCCTTTTAGTGGGCGCTGGCGAAGGATCTCTACTGCTCGGTCAGCGAGGGTGCGTGGTACTGCAACATAGCTGGTGAAGTCTTGTACTTGAATAGAGCCGATCTGATTGCCAGCAATCTCTTTGGTTGCAGTCAGTGCTCCTACGATATCCCCAGGACGAATCTTGTTTTTGCGGCCCATAGAGATGGCGATAGTGCGCAGGTCAGACTGCAGTTTAATGACCTGGTTGATTGCTGCTTTTGGTAGCGGCTTGGGCTCAAGCGCTAGGTTGTTTTCGCGGTTGATGTTTTCAAGGCGACGACCATCACGGCTAGGCGGATGATCTCTGGACTGGTTTTGAAGTACTTGAAGGGGGAGCGTTTGGTCATAACCAGATGCTAGTCCGCCCCTGCCCTGCCTCAAGCGGAGTTCTTCTGGCGGAACCAGCGTTTGCCTTTTCACGCACCTACCGAAGGCGTCAACAAACACGGCAATATTTCATCCGGTCGGAACGCAAAAGGCGCCCAAAGTGGCGATAACATAAAGATATATATTTGATTTTTTTGTTGCGGGGGTAGGATTTGAACCTACGACCTTCGGGTTATGAGCTTGGCTTGTCGAGTAGGGACGGTTTGTAATTATTTGGTATACAAAATGGTCTACGAACATTCAGTTAAGTATTAATTATCAATATTAGGTAAATACTTAAGAAATAATGCGCAGGGGCAGACAGCCCCTCCCAGCCTACTCGAAACGCGAACGCACCTCTCTGAGAGGTGCGCCATAAGCCTGCTTGAATGCACGCGCGAAACTCGCTTGAGATGAGAAACCGACAGCCATGGCAATCGCCGCTGCCGTTTGCGGGGTGTCTTTTGCGAGACGCATGGCTTCTGCCATTCGCATCGACATATAGGCTTTCGCTGGAGATTGTCGGATTGCTACCTGGAACCTCACTTCAAGCCGCCGAACCGACAGGCCCAGCGTTCGGGCTATGTCTCGGACTGGCAAAGGGTCACCCATTGTCGTTTCCATTAGCTGCAGAGCCCGGGCGACGATTGGATCCCGGCGGGCGATTTCTACGGTCGCGCGGCGGCTTTGCGGTTGCGCGGGCGGGGGATCGTAGAGGAATGCGTTGCCGACATCCCGCGCCAGCGCGCCTCCATAAAGCTCCTCTACCAGTCCGAGCATCATTTCGAGCGCCGGGGCCGCTCCCGCAGCCGTAAGGAATGGCCCGGAGACCACGACGCGGTCGGGGCGGACGTCGATCTTCTCATGCCGCGTCGAGAAGTCTTCCAGATCCTCCCAGTGAACCGTCGCGGCGTGACCATCAAGTAGACCGGCTCGCGCGAGCACCCATGGCCCGCCATCAATCCCGGCAATGATCGCCCCCTTGGAGGCGAGGCGACGCAGCGTTGCGCCAAGTGCATGTGTGGTTTGGATCGACGTCCGGAAGCTGGCGCAGACAAGGACCAGATCGACTTTCTCGAAGGTCGCTAGCGCAGGTCCCGGCACGTCAAGCCCCGCTGTGAGCCGCGCGGGTTTGCCGCTTACCGTTGCGAAGCGCCATCGAAACAGGATCCGCCCTGCCCTGCGATTGGCCGCGCGCATCGGGTCCACAGCGGCGGCCAGCGCCAGCATATTCGTGTCGTCGAGAACGAGGACGGCCGTGTCGAGCGGGCCGGATTTCGAAATTCGCTTCGGATCGACGCTTTTCATCAAATTTACATCGTATATTGCAAAACGCACACTGCAGGATACGGCATGGTCAGCGCAACTCTAAAAGGAGATGCCCATGCCACTGCAAATGAATCGCGAAGTCTTCATCACTTGTGCCGTGACCGGATCGGGTGGCACCCAGGACCGTAGCCCACATGTACCACGGAGCCCGAAACAGATCGCCGAGAGCGCGATTGCGGCGGCAAAAGCCGGGGCTGCCATCGTCCATTGCCATGTGCGCGATCCGGAAACCGGCGTGGCCTCCCGCCGTCTCGATCTTTACCGCGAAGTCACCGAGCGCATCCGTGATGCGGAGGTCGATGTGGTGTTGAACCTGACCGCAGGCATGGGCGGCGATATCTATTTCGGCGGCACCGAAAAGCCCTTCCCAGTCGCAGCGTCTACCGACATGGCCGGCGCGAACGAGCGCGTGGCCCATGTGGCCGAGTGCCTGCCGGAAATCTGCACACTCGATTGCGGCACCATGAACTTCGCCGAAGCCGATTACGTGATGACCAACACGCCCGGCATGCTCACCGCCATGGGTCGGATGATGACCGAGCTGGGTGTAAAGCCGGAAATCGAAGCCTTTGACACGGGCCATCTTTGGTATGCGAAAGAACTCGTGCGCCTTGGCGTTCTGGAAAGCCCCGCGCTTGTCCAGCTCTGCATGGGCGTTCCATGGGGCGCGCCTGACGATCTCAACACCTTCATGGCGATGGTCAATAACGTGCCTCGGGACTGGACCTTCTCGGCCTTCTCGCTGGGCCGCAACCAGATGGCCTATGCCGCAGCGGCCGTTCTGGCTGGCGGCAATGTGCGCGTGGGTCTTGAGGATAACCTCTGGCTCGACAAAGGCGTTCTCGCCACCAACGCCCAGCTCGTCGAGCGCTCTGTCACCATCATCGAGAATATGGGCGCGCGCGTGATTGGCCCTGAAGAGGTTCGCAAGAAACTCGGCCTGACGAAGCGCGCACCTGTCACGAAAGCCTAAACCTGCACGCGCCGGGATAGTACACTCCGGCGCGCCAAATTCTGGGTCTGGAGGGCCTGATGGTCGGAAAATGGCATCGCGCGTTGGCGATCAGCCTTGTCTTGAATGCCTGCGTTCCTTCGGAGCAAGCGCTCCAGCCGCAGGACACCTTCCGCACGCCCTCCGCGCCCTTTTCCTCGACCACCCGCGTCGATCCCGCACGTTTTTCGGGGTCGTGGCGGGTCACCGCCGCGTTTGCCTCCTCGGAGGGCACCCTTCCCCCGGTTCAGTTGCAGATTGCCGCATCAGCCACTGGGCTTCGCGTGGAACAAGGGGGGTGGATGATCCCAGCGGGCATCTATGCGAGCCGGATGCCCGGTCGCTTTTCGCGCCAAGGCGGCCCTGAAATCTGGCTCCTTTGGGTCGACGATGACTGGCGGACCGCCGCGATGGCGTCGCCCGATGGCCGCCTCGGCTGGATCATGGAGCGCGGGCCACAAGCGGCAGACCGCCAGAAGGCCGCGCGGGAAATTCTGGACTGGATGGGGTTTGACCTCGGTAAATTGAGAAAGGTTGCGCAATGACAAATCGCGTTGTGATTACCGGTGGGGCCTCCGGCATCGGGCGCACCTTCGCGCGCCGTTTCGCCGCCGAGGGCTGGCGCGTAGCCTTGTGCGACGCCTCTCCCGAGGCAGTTGCCGCAATGGCCAGTGAACTGCCCGAAGCTATCTGCCAAACCGCCGATGTCCGCGACGAGGCGCAGATGGCAGACTTCCTCGGCACAGTGGAAAGCGCATGGGGCGGCGCGGATGTCGTTTGCGCCAATGCCGGCACGGGCGGCCCCGCAGGCCGGATCGAGGATCTGGATTATCAGGCGTGGCAGGATTGCATCGCCGTAAATCTGCATGGCGCTTATCTCACCTGCAGATGGGCCGCGCGCGTGATGAGGGCGCAGGGATCGGGCTCGATCGTGATCACCTCTTCCACGTCCGGCCAATGGGGCGTGCCGTACCGCAGCCCCTACGTGGCAGCGAAATGGGGTTTGATCGGGCTCACGAAAACCCTCGCCATGGAGCTTGGCCCGGTGGGGGTGCGTGTGAACGCCATCTGCCCCGGTGCCGTGGAAGGCGAGCGGATGGAGCGCGTTCTGGCGATGGAAGCCAAAGCCAGTGGCAAGGATCCGGAAGCGCTCCGCACCCATTACGCAGATGGCACGAGCCTGAAAACATGGGTGACTGAAGATGAGTTGGCCGATACGGTCCTCTTCCTCTCCTCACCTGCCGCCCGGAAAATATCCGGGCAAATCATAGCAATAGACGGACATACGGAGAGGATGGTCTGATGCGGAAAGTAGCTGCGATACTCGGCGGGGGCGTGATTGGTGGCGGCTGGGCCGCCCGCTTCCTGCTCAATGGTTGGGATGTGCGCGTGTTCGACCCCGATCCCCAAGCCGAGCGCAAGATCGGTGAAGTGCTGGCCAACGCCCGCCGCGCCCTGCCCGGCCTTGGCAATGTGGCCCTGCCGCCTGAAGGCAAGATGACCCTTCACCCGACGGTCGCGGAAGCGGTTTCTGGTGTGGAATGGGTGCAGGAATCGGTGCCCGAACGGCTCGACATCAAGCACAAGGTGTTCCGCCAGATCGAAGATGCGGGCTATACCGGCACCGTGGGGTCGTCCACCTCGGGCTTCAAGCCCTCCGAGTTGAATGAAGGCGCAGCCAAGCCCGGCCAGTTCACCGTCTGCCACCCGTTCAATCCGGTCTATCTGCTGCCGGTCGTCGAAGTCGTGGCGGTGCCGGAAGGGATGGCACATGTCGAGCGCGCCAAGGAAGTGCTGTCCGGCCTCGGCATGTATCCCCTGCATCTGAAGAAAGAGATCGACGCCCACGTCGCCGACCGCCTTCTAGAAGCCGTCTGGCGCGAGGCGCTCTGGCTTGTGAAAGACGGTATCGCCTCGACCGAAGAGATCGACAATGCCATGCGCTACGGCTTCGGCCTCCGCTGGGCACAGATGGGCCTCTTCGAGACCTACCGCATCGCGGGCGGCGAAGCGGGCATGAAGCACTTCATGGCCCAGTTCGGCCCCTGCCTCACATGGCCCTGGACCAAGCTGATGGACGTGCCCGAATTCACCGACGAACTCGTCGACCTCATTGCGGGCCAGTCCGATGCACAATCGGGTCACCACTCGATCCGCGAGCTGGAACGCATCCGCGATGGCAACCTCGTCGGCTTCATCCGCCTTCTGGCGCAAAACCAGTGGGGCGCGGGTGCGCTGCAAAACGAACATGACGCGCTCCGCGAAGCCGATATGGGCCTCATGCGCTCGGTCTCCGAACTCGGCGAGATTTCCGGCCCTGTTCTCACCTTGAAGCGCGTCGTGCCGCTCGACTGGATCGACTATAACGGCCACATGACCGAAGCGCGTTACCTCGACGCCTTCGCCGCCGCCTCGGACCGCCTGATGCTGATGGTCGGCTGCACGCCCGAGTATATCGCCAACGGCGGCAGCTTCTTCACCGCAGAAACCCACATCCGCCATCTGGATGAAGCCAAGGCCGGCGATCCGATCGAAGTGCACACCCGCGTGCTATCGGCAGAAGGCAAGAAGATGCATGTCTGGCACGAGCTCCGCCGTGGCGACACGCTTCTGGCCACCGCAGAGCAAATGCTCATCCACGTAAGCCTGCAAACACGCGCGGCTTCTGCCCCTGCGGCCAATATCGCGGAAAACCTCGGTCGTTTGGCAGCGGCACACGCCGCTCTGCCCGCGCCCGAAGGCAAAGGCCGCTCGGTCGGCGCACCGCGCTAACACCTGCGCTAAACGTCAAAGGGGGGCCAAACGGCACCCCTTTTCTTATCCAATATCCCGATCCGTTCAGCTGCGGATACCGGCAAACCGCGTTTGCCATTCTTCCCGCTGCTCATCCGCGATCTTCGCGAAAAGCACTTCAGGAACCGTGAAAGCATGGCCCGCAGGCAGAGCCGACAGCGCGGCTTTCACATCCTCGGGCCAACCAGCCCCTGCCGCCCCCATCGCCGCCAGCATCGTGGCCGACGCGTTGGGGATGAACGGCGCCGAAAGCACCGCATAAAGCCCGATCAGATTGAGACCCAAGCGCGTCTGCATCGCCGCTTTCACCGGATCTTCCTTGAAGGTCGACCACGGTGCCGCCGATTGCAGATACTCGTTCCCGAGCACCCAGATCGCGCGCAACTCCGCAGCCGCTTTCCGGACTTCCTTCTCGTCCATGAAGCCCTCATAGGCCTTCACACGGCCCGCGATGGCCTCGGCCAATGCCTCTTCCTGCGCGCCCCAAGCCCCGCCTTCCGGCACGGTCTCGCCAAATTTGGAGCGGCAGAACTTGGTGATCCGGCTCACGAAGTTCCCCAGAACGTCCGCTAAATCCTTGTTCACCGACGCCTGGAAATTCTCCCAGGTGAATTCCGCATCCGAGGATTCCGGCGCGTGGCTCAGAAGCCACCAGCGCCAGTAATCCGAAGGCAGAATCTCCAGCGCCTGATCCATGAATACCCCGCGCCCGCGCGAGGTCGAGAATTGGCCGCCATCATAGTTCAGGTAGTTGAACGACTTGATGTAATCCACGAGCTTCCAAGGCTCAGCCGATCCGAGGATCGTCGCCGGGAAACCGATGGTGTGGAACGGCACGTTATCCTTGCCCATGAACTGGGTATAGGTCACGTCATCCGCGCCCTTATCGGTGCGCCACCAGCGCTCCCAATCCGTGCCCTTGCCCGCGGCCACCCATTCCTGCGAGCAGGCGATGTACTCGATGGGCGCATCGAACCAGACGTAGAACACCTTCCCGTCCATGCCCTCCCAAGGCGCGCCGTCGAATTGCGCCGGAACGCCCCACGAGAGGTCACGCGTGATGCCGCGATCCTGCAAACCGTCGCCGTCATTCAGCCACTTCTTGGCAATCGAGGTGGAAAGCACGGGCCAATCGGTCTTGCTGTCGATCCACGCCTCTAGCTTGTCCTTCATCTCGGATTGGCGGAGGTACAGGTGCTTCGTCTCGCGCAGCTCCAACTCGGTCGACCCCGAGACAGTCGAACGCGGGTTGATGAGGTCCGTCGGATCAAGCTGCTTCGTGCAATTGTCGCACTGGTCGCCCCGCGCGCTCTCGAAGCCGCAATTCGGGCAGGTGCCTTCAATATAGCGGTCGGGCAGGAAACGCGCATCGGCCACGGAATACATCTGCTTTTCCGTCACTTCGCGGATCAGCCCCTCTTCCGCCAACCGCTTCGCCAGATGCTGCGTCAGCGCCTTGTTCTCTGCGGAGGAAGACCGCCCGAAGTGATCGAAGGAAAGGCGGAACCCTTCCGCGATACGCGCCTGCACCACATGCATCTCGGCGCAGTATTCCGCCACAGGCTTTCCGGCCTTGGCGGCTGCGAGTTCTGCAGGCGTGCCGTGCTCGTCTGTCGCGCAAAGGAACAGCACCTCATGCCCACGCCCGCGCAGGTAACGCGCGTAAAGATCGGCAGGCAATTGCGAGCCCACCAGATTGCCGAGGTGCTTGATGCCGTTGATATAGGGGATGGCGGAGGTGATAAGATGGCGTGCCATGGATCGCTGCTTGTCCCTGATCTGTTCGCCCCCTCCTAGCGCGTCCTGTGCCAGACTGCCAGTGCCGAGCGCGGCCTCCCTCTATTTCGGCTCCTCGTCCCTGAGCCGCCCCAAGAGTTTGCCAATCAGGAAACTGGTGCGCGGCGCGTAAACGTAGGGTGTCCGCGCCCCCGGCACCGGGCGCGCCCGCATCCTCAGAAGCCCGAACACGATCAGCGCCGCATGGCCCGTCGAAATCATCAGGAAGAGCGCCGAAGGCCCGAAGCGCTCGATCAGAAGCGACGCCAAGAGCGGCGAGGCGATCGCGCCAACCGCATACCAGAACATGAGCGCCGCCGAGAGTTCCACGCGCTGTTCGGAATTGGCAAAGTCATGCGCATGCGCCGCCGCCACAGAGTAAAGCGGGAAGGTCATGAAACCGAAGAAGGCGACCGTCAGGATAATCACCCCGAACCCCAACCCCGTCAGGCTCGCCGAAAGCGCGCAAGCCACGATCGCCGCAATAGACAGCCCCACCAGCACATGCCGGCGGTCGTTTTTGTCCGCCACCCAGCCCACGGGATATTGCGAAATCGCCCCGCCCGCCACATAGGCCGCCAGAAACCACGCGATCTGATCCGCCGTCAGCCCGACCTCCAAGCCATACACAGGCCCGACCATCCGGAAACTCCCCGAAGTCAGCCCCGACACCACCACTGCTGCCGTCGCCAAAGGCGACATCGCAATCGACAATCCCGGCTGCAACCGCGGCGCGCCCGGCATTTCGGGCTGGCTTTCGCGCGTCAGCGTCAAAGGCAGGATCGCGGCGCAGCACAGGAGCGCAATCAGCATGTAGGATTCGTAGGCCGCAGGCGTCAGCACCGAAATCAGCATCTGCGACACGAGAGAGGCGCAAATATCCGTCACTCGGTAAAGCCCCATCGCCCGCCCGCGCGTCTCGTTCGTCACCCGCGCCTGCAACCACGCCTCGATCACCGTGTAAGCGCCAGCAACGCATAGGCCAGAGCCGATCCGCATCACCGCCCAAGCCATAGGATCCACCAGCAGCATATGCGCCAGAAGCGCGATCGCCCCCGTTGCCGTAAAAGCCGCAAAGGCTCGCGAATGCCCGACCGACCCCATCAGGCGCGGTGCCCACCAGCAGCCAATGAAAAACCCGAAGAAATGCGCCGATCCGAGGAGGCCGATCTCGGCCTTGCTGAAGGAAAGCGCGAGGCCAGAAAGCGCATCCAATGGCCCCACGCTTCCCGTCGAAAGCTGGAGCAGGATCACCGAAAGGAAAAGCGAACCGAAGGAAAGAAGCAGCGTCATAGCCGGACGCTAGCCCTGCGCGGCCCGATGCGCCATGCCAAAAGCGACACCTCAGGCCAAGGCCATGCCCCGCCCCTCAGGCCCCGGCTGCAACCCGAGATCCGGCAGCGCCCCGAGGCCCCGCGCCCGCAAACAGCGGAACTGCCAGCGCTCCCGCCCCGGCTCATGCCGCGGCACCATCTGCCAACGGCTCTCCACCCCCGGCGCGCCCCCTTCCTCGGGGCAAAGGAGCAGCGCCAAGGGCGCGCCCGCCGCGCTTTCCACCGCCCCTTCCGCCGCCAGATGCAACCGCCGCACCGGTGTCAGCCCTGGCGGCCCGGGCAGATCCGCCACCACAGCCCCCACCCGCCCCGACCGCAACCCCTCCTCCATCGCCCAGAGCACATCCTCGGGCCGCCGCGCCACCGCACAGATCAATCGCGAGGGCTCCAGAAGGCGCGCAAACCCGTCAGGATTGAGCGGCGCCCCGCCCCGTTCCGGAGCCAACCACAGCACCACCCCCTTCACCTGCCCCGCCAACCACAGCCCCGCCCGATGCCGCGCCGGCCCGCAGATCTCGTGCACCCGCCCCAAAACGAACTCCGCCCCCGGAACAGGAGCAAGCACAGCCACCCTGCGCGGGCGGGATCGCGATTGCGGCAGCATCAGACTCGACATGCCACACCCTACAATGTTCACTTTATGTTCTCAATATCTCCACCACCCCGTTTTACGGCTCCGTTTTGGGGGTGACGGATGAAAATTCATATGCGAATATGTTAATATCAATGATGCACAGGGAGGAAACCATCATGAAAAAACGCGCGTTCATCGCCGCACTCGCCGCCATGCCCCTTCTCGCACCAATGGCCGCATGGGCCGAAGGAAAAACCCATCACATCGCCGTCCATGTCGACCAGAACGATCCGCAAGTTCTGAACATGGCCCTGAACAACGTACAAAACCTCACCAATTACTACGCCTCCCAAGGCGATACGGCCATTGTCGAAGTCGTGGCCTACGGTCCGGGCCTACAGATGTATGTCAAAGATCAAAGCCCCGTCGCCGACCGCATCAAGGCCATGGCTCTGGAGAACGACAAAATCTCCTTCGCCGCCTGCGGCAACACCCTGAAAGCCATGAACAAGAAGGCAGGCCACGATGTGGCGCTCCTCGAAGAAGCCACCGTCGTCCCCTCGGGCGTCGTTCGCCTCGTCGAGTTGCAGGAAAGCGGCTACGCCTACGTCCGCCCCTGATCCTGCCAAGTCTCTCGCTTTCAAAATATCCCGGGGAGGGTGCGGGAGGGGCAGCGCCCCTCCCGTTCCAAAGCAAAGGGCGCCTCGGCGCCCTTAGTTTTTCTCGTCCGGATCGGGTTGCCCTATCCCGCGGAAAATCCGCCGGAACGGCAAGGCCCAGAGAAACCCGAGCCCGATATAAACCAGCAACTCCGCCCAGATCGGCGGGCGCTCCAGCATATTCACCACGCTCACCGCCACCACCACATAGGCAGGCATCCCGACCACGAGGATCAGGAGCGCCAGCCGTTTGCGGGCTTTGTAAGACAGCGCCATCGCCTCAATCCGCGAAGGGGTCAGTCACAAGGATCGTGTCGTCGCGCTCGGGCGAGGTCGACAAAAGCGCCACGGGGCATTCGATCAGCTCTTCGATCCGGCGCACATATTTGATCGCATTGGCCGGCAGATCGGCCCAGCTGCGTGCGCCTTCGGTGGATTCGCTCCAGCCCTGCAGCTCTTCATAGATCGGCGTGCAACGCGCCTGCGCGTCTGCTGCCGTCGGCAGGTAATCCAGGCGCTGGCCGTCAAGGTCATAGCCCACACAGATCTTCAGCGTCTCGAACCCGTCCAAAACGTCGAGCTTGGTCAGCGCGATGCCGTTCACCCCAGAAACCGCGCAGGTCTGGCGCACGAGCGCCGCATCGAACCAGCCGCAACGGCGCTTCCGTCCTGTCACCGTGCCGAACTCGTGGCCACGGGTACCCAAACGCTCGCCATCGGCGTCTTTCAACTCGGTCGGGAACGGGCCTTCGCCCACGCGGGTGGTATAGGCCTTCACGATACCGAGCACATAGCCGATCGCCCCCGGCCCCATGCCCGTGCCAGCCGCCGCCTGCCCTGCCACCACGTTCGAGGAGGTGACGAAGGGGTAGGTGCCGAAGTCGATATCCAGAAGCGAGCCCTGCGCGCCTTCGAAAAGGATCCGCTCACCTGCTTTGCGCTTCTCTGCCAGCACTTTCCACACCGGAGCCGCATAGGGCAGGATTTTCGGCGCGATCTCGGCGAGTTGCGCAATCAGCGCATCGCGGTCTATCTCTTCGATGCCAAGGCCCTTGCGCAGCGGGTTATGGTGCTGGAGCGCACGGTCCACACGCGCTTCCAAGGTCGCGCGGTCTGCAAGATCCGCCACGCGCACCGCACGACGGCCCACTTTATCTTCATAGGCCGGGCCAATGCCGCGACCGGTGGTGCCGATCTTCGTGCCAGCGGACGCAGCCGATTCTCTCGCGCGGTCCAACTCGCCATGGATCGGCAGGATCAGCGGAGTGTTTTCCGCGATCATCAGCGTTTCCGGATTGATCGCCACGCCCTGCTCGCGGATCTTCTCGATCTCGCTCACAAGGTGCCACGGGTCCAGAACCACGCCATTGCCGATCACCGAAAGCTTCCCGCCGCGCACAACGCCCGAAGGCAGCGCGTTCAGCTTGTAAACCTTGCCGTCGATCACCAGCGTATGGCCAGCATTATGGCCGCCCTGAAAGCGGCAAATCACGTCTGCGCGCTCGCTGAGCCAATCGACGATCTTGCCTTTGCCTTCGTCGCCCCACTGGGCGCCCACGACAACCACGTTTGCCATATGCCTTGATCCTTCCGCGATGCGGTTTCAAACCCGCGTCGATATAGCGAGACCGCGCGCGGTGTTAAACCGGAATTTCGCCGCAGGGGGCAAAACCTGCGCTTACCCAGCCTTTTGCCCCATATCGAGATGCACCGGAGCGCCATGCGGCGTCGCCAGATAGGCTGCTTCCCACGCCTCCTTCAGCGTCTCCACCACCGCAGGCTCCGCCAAACCGCGCTCGTTCAAAAGCCCTTCCAAGGCCCCGAGCCACGCCGCCCAATAATCCGCCCCGCCATCCAATGGCCCCTGATGGCCACGGTGCTCCGTCAATTCGGCGCTAAAACGCTCGGCCCATTCGGGCCAAGTGTAATTGCCGCGCTCACTAAGATGAACCGTCAACGCAAAAGCCTGCGCATGCCAAGGCTCTGAAAAGGGAGGCGGCTCTGGGCGATCAGGTGTGCAAATCGTCATGCCACAGGCTCCAGATAGCTTTCCCAAAGATCGAGCGTCACCTCGTCGCCCGCGTTCTCCGCCCGGCCCCACAGGTCGGCCGCACGGAACAGCACCGTATAAAGCGGCTCGGGGCATTCGCCTTTTCCATGCGCATTGGCATCCGGCAACACATGCGCGCGGTGCTGCGAGAGGATCACCCCCTCCACGCCCGACGCATAGGCCGGAAGCCGCGTATGGCCGCCCTCGACCCAAACATTCCGCGCAGGCCGCCGCGTTTTCACACGCGCGCCCACCGGATAGATCGGCGCAGCCCCGTCCCGCGCACTTGGCCCACCTTTCGCCAGAACCGCAGGCACCCGCTCGGCCAAAAGCTTCTTTTCCGCCAAGGGGCTTCCACCAGCCGAACGGCCCGTCGCCAATTCCTCACGGCTCACCACGCCCTTGGCCACCAGAAGGTCCGCCAAGGCCGAAATCCATTTCTCGTAATAGCTGAACCGCGTGTAATCCTTGGTTCCCAAAGCCTCGCGGGCATGGCGCGACGTGTCCAAGTTCCACTGCCCCAATGCCCCCGCCGCCAGCGTCACCGCCAAAGCCCGCCCGTGCCAGTCTTCTTTGAACACAGGCTCGTTAGGGTCCACCAGCACAGGCCCATCCCCCCAACGCCCACCCATGTCATGCACGCGGCTCATTGAGGCACCGTCGCAAGGCCCGTGCCCACCATCGCATCCCGCGTCACCAGTGCCGCCAGTTCCTCGACCGACATCCCCTCGGTGCCCTCAGGCCGCATCGGCAAGACAAGATAGCGCATCTCCGCCGTCGAATCCCAAACCCGAACCGCTTGCCCCTCCGGCAAAACCACGCCGAATTCCGCCAAAACCGCCCTCGGCTCCCGCACCACCCGCGCTCGGTAAGCGTCCGATTTGTACCATCCCGGAGGAATGCCCAGCAAAGGCCACGGATAGCAGGAGCATAGCGTGCAAACGATCACGTTATGCCGTTCGAGCGTATTCTCGACCACTGTGATATGCTCGCCCTGCCGCCCGTAGAACCCTAGCTCCGCCACCACCTCCGTGGCATCCGCCAGCAACCGCGCCTTGAACACCGGATCGGCCCAAGCCTTCGCCACAACCAGCGCGCCGTTCTGTGGCCCGACCTGATTCTGGTAAATATCGATGATCGCATCGAGCGCGGCGGGATCGACCAACCCCTTCTCGGTCAAAAGCGTTTCCAGCGCCTTCACCCGCAATGCAGGCTCGGGCGGCAGAACCGCATGGTCGTGATCGTGGTCATGGTCGTGGTGATGATGATCGTGTGGCATGATCCGAGTGTTGCCAAAATCGCCCCGATCCGTCCAGTAAAACGAGAGAGGGGTTGCGGCCCCCGTCCTTCGGGTCTAGATACCCCGCGTTGCCGAGATGCGAGACACTCAATGGAAAACGTCGTCCTTACCATTCACTTGCTTCTGGCGCTGGCTTTGATCGGCGTCGTGCTGCTTCAGCGTTCTGAAGGCGGCGGCCTCGGTATGGGCGGCGGTGGCGGTGCCATTTCCGGTCGCGCAGCCGCAACGGCACTCGGCAAAGTCACGTGGGGTCTCGCGGCTGCCTTTATCGGCACCTCGATCGCTCTCACGATCATCGCCGCAGAAAAATCGGCAGGCGCTTCGGTGCTTGACCGTATCGGCACTCCGGAACCCGCCGCAGAGGCACCCGTCGCCCCGAAAGGCGATCTCCTGCCTCCCGCCGCTGGCGACACCGGCCCGCTCACGCCGAAAGCGGACTAAGCTAGCCACTAGCTTTTGAGAACCTCCCCCCGTCCGCAACAGCATCTTGCGGTCTTACTTGCGGGGGGAAGGGAATCGGATTATATCTTGAGTCCCGTGGTGCCGCGGTCTTTTGCAGACCGCACGGGCCTCATTTCTTGGTGGGTTTCGCCCACCTTCAGATCACGGGAGGCCCTGACATGGCGCGCTACATCTTCATTACCGGCGGCGTTGTTTCCTCACTTGGCAAGGGCCTCGCCTCTGCTGCGCTCGGTGCCCTCCTGCAAGCCCGCGGCTTTTCGGTGCGCCTGCGCAAACTCGACCCCTATCTCAACGTCGATCCGGGGACGATGAGCCCCTATCAGCACGGCGAAGTCTATGTGACCGACGACGGGGCTGAGACCGATCTGGATCTTGGGCATTATGAACGGTTTACCGGTGTCGCGAGCCGCCAGTCGGACAACATCACGTCGGGCCGGATCTACAAGACGATCATCGAGCGCGAGC
>JALQUU010000056.1 GCA_023260655.1 Paracoccaceae bacterium
GGGCAGAGCTCGCTGCTGCCCGGCGTGTCGTACACCTTCCAGCTGATCAGCAGCTACATCAGCAGCAGCACCGTCCTGGCGGTGACCTCCATGAACATCCTGGTGAACAGTCCGCCCACTGGGGGCAGCTTGGTGGTGTCCCCATCAACCGGGTTCGCCCTCAGCACAGCGTACGCGCTGGGAGCCAGTCTCTGGCGCGACGACGCGGACGACTACCCGCTGCAGTTTTCCGGTTCGGCGGCGGGATCGTCGTCCGAGTCCTCGTCCAGAATGTCATCAATAGTTTCGGCGCGATCCGCCGCTTCGTCATTCATCCCGCGCGGCGCTTCTTCGGCTGCAGGCTCTGCTGTTTCCGCCTCGGGTGTGACCAACGCCCCTTGATCGGCATTGTTTATGGCCTCGGGCTCGGCATTACGGCGGAACCGCAAGAGCGATTCGCCCTTGCCACGAACTTCGGCGCGGCTTTCGATCACGCGCAGCGCGGGCGTAAGCACGAATTTTCCGGCATCATCAACGGCTTCTACCGCAGAAAACACAGGTTCAGCGCCCTTTGCTGCATTGGCTTCAGCTGCACGCTGACGAATCCATTCACCGTCAGCCACAAGCTTTCGAATGGATGTCAGTACATCTTCGATTTCGACGTTCGTGACGCGATCCGACATAGTTTTGCTGCCTTGCCCCAAGCGCAACTTTAGCCGCTCAGGAAAATTCAGACAACTGATAGCGGCAAAAGCCGAAAGAGGAATTAATTGCCGCCGATAGCCTGCAAGACACGATCAAGCGCCGCGCCCTGCGGCGAGGTCGTTGAAGGGGCGTCTTTTACCAAGTCGTAGTAAGCCGCGGGATCATACAGCTGGACCGCGAGTTTCAAGTGCTCAGCGGTCAAGAGGCCCATTGCCGAAAGAACGACATAGCTCGCGATGACCTCGTCCGATTGCGCCGACAACAGGCTTGCCCGGGCGTCCAGAAGGCTTTGCTCGGCGTTGAGAACTTCAAGTGAGGTCCGTGCGCCAAGCTCGGCCTCTTCGCGAATCCCGTCATAGGCCACGCTCGATGCGGCGATCTGTTGCTCGAAGGCCAGTCGTCCGGCCCGCGCCACCGAGAGATTGGCAAAGGCATTGCCGATCCCTTGGCTGACCGAGCCGCTCGCAAGGTGGAGGCCGGAGCGCGATGCGTCCCGATAGGCGGCAACCTGGCGAATCGAGGCTTCGATTGCCCCGCCCGAATAGAGCGGCCCGCCGATCGTCACCGAAAACTGACCGGCGGTATTGCCATCGCCATCGACACCGACCTGCGCCGAGCCGTTCACTGTGGGGCGGAGCGATAGCTCGGCCCGCTCCAAGTTGAGCTCGGCCGCCGAAACCTTGTGCTGCGCTTCGGCAAGGCTTGGATGGCTATGCATCGCGATCTGGCGCGCGGCGGCTTCGGAGGCCGGAAGCGGTGCTGCCGGAGCCGGGTCAAGCCGACCGGGGCGGTGGCCGACAACGGCGGCATATTCCTCGCTCGCGCGGGCAAGAGCCCCTTCGGCGGCGGCAAGCTGGCTCTTGGCAGCGGCAAGCCGCGCTTCGGACAGGGCAACATCGGTCCGGGTGATTTCGCCTACGTCGAACCGGTCCTTGGCCGCGCGGGCCTCTTCTTCGATCACGCGCAGGGCGCTCCGGCGCAGATCGAGGAACGCGGTCTCGCGACGGACATTTTCATAGGCCTGCACCGCACGCAGGAGGACTTGCTGCTCGATCCCGCGCAGTTGTTCGCGCGTTCCGAGAACTGTCTCGCGAGCAGCCTGCACGGCAAGATCACCGGCACCGAAATCATAAAGCGTCATCTGCGCGGTGATGGCCGCATAGGATTCCCAGCTGACCTGATCGACCCTCGGCGGCGGATCGCCGAGGACGGTGGCCTTGATATTCGCCGACCAGCTCAGCACCGGCATAAGCGCCGCAACCGATCGGGCCACATCTTCGTCGGCAGCGCGGAGGAGCGCACGATTCTGAGCCAGCAGGCCGCTTGTCTCATAGGCGCTTGCAAGGGCAGAGCCGAGGGTTTCGGCGCGTGCCACCGAGGCGCCGAAACCAATCGTCAAGGAAAGAGCGAAAATCGCGAGCCGTCTTGTAACCATACCTGCCTCCGTTAACCCATACGCTTCCGGCGCGTGACCGGATTAGTTCAGAGCGCGAAGGCTGCTTTTCTTTCAAAACCCTGTAGCACCGGCGCACCTGCATGGAACACATCGCGCCAATTCATACGACCGTCGATCTTTTGGCCGACGCGCGCCACTTCAAGTCTACCGTCTGCCATGAGGCAGCCAATCCGGCCGCCATCCTTGAGCTGGGACAGAAGGGCCGCAGGGATCACTTCGACCGCGCCTTCGAGAATGATGACGTCATACGGGCCCGACTTGGCCGCACCCTCTGCCAAAGCACCGAAAATCACCGCTGCGTTGTCGACGCCATGCTCGGAAAGCAGCGCCTGAGCTTCGTCGGCGCGGACCTCGTCATCTTCCACCGCGACCACAAATTCCGCGAGGCGCGAGAGAACCGCTGTCGAATAGCCAAGCCCGCAGGCGATATCGAGCACTACTTCACCGGGCTGGATATTAAGCGCATCCAGCATCTTGGCAAAAGTGCGGGGTTCCAGAAGGGTCCGGCCGCCACCAAGATCGACGTTGTCGCCGATATAGGCAGCTTCACGCTTGGTCGAGGGCACATAGTCCTCGCGCGGAACGCTCAGCATGGCGTCGATGATCGGGAACTTGGTGACATCCGAGGGGCGGATCTGGGTATCGACCATCATGGTCCGGCGGGTGGAAAAATCGGCCACGGGCAAACTCTTTCATTCAGCTACCACGGCGTGGTGATGCCACAACTCGCCCCGAGGGGCAACGCCTGAAACACCTCTGAATTTTGCCCCCGCGCCCGCTTGCACAAGCCCCGGAAGCAGTATATCCCACCCCTGCTCCGGCGGGTTGGCGGAGAGGTTACGCAGCGGATTGCAAATCCGTGTAGACCGGTTCGATTCCGGTACCCGCCTCCAGAGCTTTTCGCTAAAATATTGTTTTTTTGGGATATTTTTTACTTCATATCCTCTTGCTTCACAAATACCCACCCAAAAGAGACTTGCTGCCCTTGAGGAACAAAGTATTGCACACGAACAGGCGAGGCAAATCTCACGAATTTGTAGGTGATTTGCAGGCGGCAAGATAATCTATACATGCCAGTTAGTTATACTAGAACTCAAGCTTGGAAGGCTGAGGTCTTACCATTACACAACACCCGCAACGGTTTGTGGTGCCTAATATACAACCAGCTGACCGTCAAGTGATGCCCGACCAGGCGTATGCTGACCATGGCCTTTTCCTGCTATTATCTGCGGGGGCGCCTGCCTAGACGCTGTCATGCTTTGGACGGCAACAAAGTGGCGTCCGGCGCTCACAGGCCAATTCGGCGGGAAGCGGGCGTTCGCTGCAGGTGCTAGGACACTCCATGCCAACCGAAAAAGCCGCCCTCCAGCCGAGCGCTTTTTGACGGACAGCTCCGAATGGCTCACATTCGGCCGTTCAGTAGGGTAATGATGTCCGCCGCGTGACGAACGTCGAACCGGCGGATCAGGCGGCCACGGACGTCTTCAATCGTGCGAGGGCTCAGGCCCAGTTGCCTTGCGATTTCTTTGCTGGTCAGGCCCCGGCTCATCAATTCGAGCACCTGACGTTCACGCTTTGAAAAGCTTACGGGTCCGGTGTCGCTAATTGGTGCAAAGCTCATCACCATTCGGTCCAACGGAGCATGTTGCGCCAAGGTGACCGCGCGGAACCGGCACCACACACTATGGCCATTGTGGTGCCTGACGAGACGCTCGTCGTGGTAATGACCGGTCTGACGCAGATTGGTTAGGCCAATATCGCGAGTTCGTTCGAACTCTTCATCGGAGCCATAGAAGAGGCGGAACGACCGGCCAAGCAGCTCGTTCACGTCATACCCAAAAAGCCGCCCGAAGGTCTGGTTACAGCTGCGGATAACACGGTTTTCAGTCAAGACTATGGCCACGGGCGCCGCGTCAAACGCCAGCTTCGCGAAATCGGGCATATCGGGGTCGCCCGCAAAGGCGGCATCTTCGCTCATACCGTAGTATTACGGTATTGATACCGTATTTGTCTCTGCGCAAATTAGGGCAATGGATGATAGCCCCAACTTTGCCGATCGTCAGTTAGCCGCGCTCACCGCCGCGCTAGAAGATCGGCGCGAGGATTTGATCTCGCTGACGCAGGACCTGATCCGCATCCCGACATTGAACCCCCCGGGCGAGAACTATCTGGAGATTTGCGAATATCTCGACCGTCGGCTGCGCGCTTTGGGGTTTGAAACCCAATTGATCCGCGCTCAGGGATCGCCTGGTGATACCGATGCCTATCCACGCTGGAATGTGGTTGCCCGCCGCGAGGGGCCCAATCGCGGGGAGTGCGTGCACTTCACCAGCCACATCGACGTGGTCGATGTGGGTCATGGCTGGACCGTCGATCCCTTCGGGGGCCTTTTGCGCGACGGCAAGATTTATGGCCGCGGAGCCTGTGACATGAAGGGCGGGCTGGCCGCTTCGATCATAGCGGTTGAAGCGTTCCTCGAGACATTCCCCGATTTTGCCGGCGCGATCGAGATTTCCGGGACCGCGGATGAAGAGTCGGGCGGCTATGGCGGTGTGGCCTATTTGGCTGAGCGCGGATTCTTTTCGCCCGAACGGGTGCAGCACGTGATCATTCCCGAACCGCTCCAGAAAGACAGGGTGTGCCTTGGCCATCGCGGCGGATGGTGGGCCGAGATCGAGACTTTTGGCGAGATCGCGCATGGCTCGATGCCTTTTCTGGGCGACTGCGCCGTGCGCCACATGGGTGCGGTCCTGAGCGCTTTTGAGGACCGGCTTTATCCCGCAATGGCGGCACGTCGCACCGAAATGCCCGTGGTGCCCGAGGGCGCCCGCTCTTCGACAATGAACATTAATTCGATTCACGGCGGCCAGCCTGAAAAGGCGCCGGACTCGACCGCGCTGCCGTCGCATTGTGTCCCTGATAGCTGCCGGATCGTGATTGACCGGCGGTATCTTGTCGAAGAGTCGATCGACAGTGTTCGGGGCGAGATTGTCGACCTTCTAGAGGGCCTCAAGCGAGACCGTCCGCGCTTTGATTACGCGGTACGCGAACTCAATCACGTTATCCCGTCGATGACCGATCAGGACGCGCCGATTGCTCGTACTGTGGCTAGGGCAATCACGGACGTAATGGGAAAAGAAGCGGAATTTGTCGCCTCGCCGGGGAGCTATGATCAGAAACATATCGACCGAATCGGGAAGCTGAAGAATTGTATTGCCTACGGTCCGGGGCTTTTGGAGCTTGCGCACAAGCCCGACGAATATGTCGGGGTCGAAGACATGATGGATAGTGCGGCGGTGATGGCTCGAAGCCTTGTCGCACTGCTTTTGCCGAAAGACTCAAACGGGGAGACAAGGACATGAACAAACTGACGACTATGATGCTGGCCGGTTCCACGGCCATGCTTGCGACGGGCGCGTTTGCTCAAAACACGCATATCAACGTTGCAATGCAACTCGAACCGCCAAATCTCGATCCAACTGGCGGCGCGGCACAGGCCATCGACTCCGTGGTCTACTCTAACATTTTCGAAGGCCTAACGCGCTTCATGTCCGATGGCTCGGTCGTTCCGGGCTTGGCGGAGCGCTGGGACATATCGGACGATGGCCTAGTCTATACCTTCCATCTCCGAAGCGGCGTGACATTCCACGACGGCACCACGATGGATGCCGAGGATGTGAAGTTCAGTCTGGATCGCGCACGTGCTGAAGATAGCACCAACGCCCAAAAAGGCCTGTTCGCCAATATTACGGATGTGACTGTGGTCGACCCACTGACTGTTCAGGTGACATTGAGCGTGCCGACCGGTTCGTTCCTGTTCAACATGGCTTGGGGCGATGCTGTCATCGTCGGACCTGAGAGCATCGGCGATGCTGCGACGCACCCGGTGGGGACAGGCGCCTTTGTGTTCCAGGATTGGGTCCAGGGCGATCACATCAACATCGCTCGCAATGCCAACTATTGGGGCACGCCGGCGGTGCTAGAGTCCGTTACCTTCCGCTTTATCTCGGATCCGACTGCGGCCTTCGCGGCGATGATGGCCGAGGATGTTGACGTCTTCGCCGGCTTTCCAGCGCCGGAAAACGTCCCGCAGTTCGAAGCCGATCCGCGCTTCCAGGTGCTGATTGGAAACACCGAGGGAGAAACGATTCTGGCGATGAACAACGGCGCCGAACCGTTCAGCAATCGGCTGGTCCGCAAGGCCGTGGCCCATGCCATCGACCGCCAAGCTATCATCGACGGCGCGATGTATGGAATGGGCACACCGATCGGTACGCATTTCGCCCCACATAACCCGGACTATATCGACCTGACCGGGCTATCTAACTACGATCCAGATCTCGCGCGCCAGCTGCTGGCCGAGGCGGGCTACCCGGATGGCTTTGATACTGTGATGACCCTGCCGCCGCCTTCCTACGCGCGTCGTGGAGGCGAGATTATTGCCGCGCAGCTTCGCGAAGTGGGCATCAATGCCGAGATCCAGAACCAAGAATGGGCGCAATGGCTTGAGGTGACGTTCCGCGGCCACGACTACGGCCTGACCATCGTCAGCCACACAGAACCCATGGACATCGGTATCTATGCGAACCCGGGTTACTACTTCCAGTATGACAACCCCGAGTTCCAGCAGGTGATGGATACACTGAACCAGACCACTGATCCGGCAGCGCGCTCGGCGCTACTCAAGCAGGCGCAAACGATCATCGCCGAGGATTATGTCAACGGCTACCTCTTTGAGCTAACGATCCCGACGATCGCTCGGGCTGGGATCGAGGGCCTCTGGCTCAACCAGCCAACTGCGGCGATCGACATGACCGCTGTTAGCTGGCCATAAAGCAAACTCGGGCGCTCGGCCAATCTGCCGGGCGCCCTTGTTGCCGTTGACGGGCCGGTCTCTGCCGGCCATGAATTAATATCGGAGCTGCCTTGCGATGATCCGCTACATGATCGGTCGCGTTACCTCGCTTTGCCTGAGCTTGGTGGTGGCCTCGCTGGTGATCTTTACTGTGGTCGAGATCGTGCCGGGCGATCCAGCTGCATATATGCTGGGCGTCAACGCGCGCCCCGACACGATTGCTGCGTTGCGGACCGAACTTGGCCTCGATCTGCCCACCGTGCAGCGATATTTCGCCTGGATATCCGGCCTCGTTCAGGGTGATTTCGGTATTTCCTATACCTATCGAACGCCGGTTGCGCAGATGGTAGCCGACCGGATTGCCGTGTCGTTGCCGCTCGCTCTGCTTGCCTTGGCGATTACCGTCGCGATTGCGTTTCCGGCCGGGATTTACGCCGCGAGCCATCGAGGGCGTGCAGGAGACCTTGGTGTGATGGGCGCAACGCAACTGGGCATTGCTGTGCCGAACTTCTGGTTTGCGATGATCCTTGTTCTGATCTTTGCAATCAAATTGCGCTGGGTGTCGGCGGGTGGCTTCCCGGGGTGGAACGCCGGGGTGTTGAAGGGCCTTACAGCGCTGATCCTGCCCGCCATCGCGCTGGCACTGCCGCAGGCCGCGATCTTGACGCGGGTTATGCGGTCGTCGTTGCTCGATATGCTCAACGAAGATTTCATCCGCACGGCCCGCGCCAAGGGACTTAGCAAGCGCCAAGCTCTCTGGAGACACGCCGTTCGCAATGCGCTTATTCCGGTGCTTACGATCATAGGCCTGCAATTTTCGTTCTTGCTGGCAGGCGGCATCGTCATCGAGCAGGTTTTCTTCCTGCCCGGCATGGGGCGACTTATCTTTCAGGCGATCTCGTCTCGTGACCTGATTGTGGTCGAAAGCGTCGTGATGCTTTTGGTCGCTTCCGTGATCGGCGTCAATTTCGCGGTCGACCTCGCCTATGCTGCGGTTGACCCTCGCCTGAGGACACGCTCTTGAGACAGTCACGCAGCTTGATCTTGGGAGCCCTGCTGACGATGGTTTTCGTCAGCGGTGCGCTGATCTCTTTCTTCTGGACGCCCTACAATATCGAAACTCTTGCTATTCCGCAGCGCCTTCAGACGCCAACGGCCGCGCATTGGTTGGGCACGGACCAACTCGGCCGCGACATCGTTTCGATGATCATGATGGGCGCACGGACGTCTATTGCGGTGGCTTTGCTTGCAGTAGGCATCGGTATCGGCCTGGGCGTTCCTCTAGGGCTGATCGCGGCTGCGCGGCGCGGATCAATGCTCGACGAGGCCATCATGCGGGGCAATGATCTGATCTTCGCCTTTCCCAGCCTGGTGATTGCTATTCTCATCACTGCCGTCTTCGGAGCGGGAGCGACAAATGCGATCATCGCGATTGGCATTTTCAATATTCCGGTCTTTGCCCGGGTGACAAGGGGTGCGGCGCTATCGTTCTGGTCGCGTGATTTCATCCTCGCCGCGCGCGTGGCTGGCAAGTCTCCTGCGCGGATATCGATCGAACACATTCTTCCAAACATTGCGAACCTGCTGATCGTCCAAAGCACGATCCAGTTCTCGCTGGGCATTTTGGCCGAAGCGGCCCTGTCGTATATCGGCCTCGGCGCACAACCGCCCACCGCCAGTTGGGGCAGGATGTTGGCCGATGCCCAGACGCTGGCGAGTATCGCGCCGCATGTCGCGCTGGTTCCGGGTCTCGCGATTGTCTTCACGGTGTTAGGGCTGAACTTGATGGGTGATGGCCTGCGGGATCTGCTCGATCCTCGTATCAGGGTGGCCCGCACATGAGTCTGCTTCGCATTTCGAACCTGTTCCTTTCGATTGCCCAGATTCCGATCCTGCATGAGATTTCGCTTGATATCGCGCCAGGTGAAATCGTCGCGATTACCGGCGAAAGCGGTTCTGGCAAGTCGATGACCGCTCTGGCGACGATTGGTCTTCTGCCTGAAAGCGCTGTCGTCGACGGCCAGATCGAGTTGGAAGGCACCAATCTGCTGAAGTTGACCGAGCCGGAAATGTGTACCGTGCGAGGTGCGCGCATCGGAATGGTGTTCCAAGAACCCATGACGGCCTTGAATCCAGTACAGACCATTGGCGCTCAAGTTGCAGAAACGATCCTTCAGCACGAGTCGATCAGTAGGTCCGAAGCCTTTACCCGCGCGCGGGCGGTCCTTAACCGGGTAGGCCTGCCCGAGGATCGCTTTCCCCTGACGCGGTATCCTCACGAACTGTCTGGCGGCCAGCGCCAGCGCGTTGTCATTGCCATGGCCATTGCGCTGCGTCCTCGCCTTTTGATTGCAGACGAGCCGACAACGGCGCTGGATGTCACAACACAGGCCCGGATTCTCGACCTACTCAAAGATTTGGCCCGCGATTTCGGTATGGGCCTGATGATTATCACGCACGACTTGGCGGTCGTAGCCGGAATGGCCGATCGCATCGCTGTCATGCAGAACGGCCGCATCGTCGAAACAGGCCCGACAGAGCAACTTTTTTCGAACATGAAGCATCCCTATACGCGCGCGCTTTTCGAAGCCTCGGCGCATAAGGTTGACCTGCCTCCTGCGCCTCCGCCCGAGCCCTTGTTGGCTGTGCGCAACGTGGTACGCAGGTATCGGCAGCCTCGCAGTCGTCTTTTCGGAACACGCCCAGAGATCAATGCCGTCGACGATGTCAGTTTTACGCTCCATCACGGCGAGCGATTGGGGTTAGTTGGCGAGTCCGGCTGTGGGAAGTCGACTCTGACACGAGCCATCCTCGGTCTTGAACCCGTTCAAGGCGGATCGATTACTGTTGACGGCGCACCGGTTTGGGCGGGTTTGCGGCCGAACATGGAAGTCCGGCGCAAGATGCAGGTCGTGTTTCAGGATCCCTACAGTAGCTTCAATCCACGTCATCGGGTTGAGCGTCTCGTTGCCGAGCCGTTCTTTCTTTTGCCTGATCCCCCGCGCGGCGAGGCCCGAGAAGCCCGCGTCGCGGAGGCGCTTGTCGCGGTGGGGCTCAAAGCATCAGATGCAAATCGCTACATCCACGAGTTTTCAGGCGGCCAGCGGCAGAGGATTGCTATAGCGCGCGCGCTCATAAACGATCCCACATTGATCGTCTTCGATGAGGCGGTCTCGGCCCTTGACGTCTCGGTGCGCGCGCAGTGTCTCGATCTCATCGCGGATTTGTGTCGCCTTCGCCCGCTGAGCTATCTTTTCATCAGCCACGACCTAAGCGTGGTGCGATCTATAACGGATCGTGTGATGGTGATGCAGGCCGGTGCGATCGTTGAGCAGGGCCCAACTGAACAGGTCTTTGCCAACCCTAAGCACCCCTATACGCAGACACTTCTCGCCGCTGCCCCGAAACTGCCGGATATAAAGAAGATGAACCATGCCTCTTAAGTCATTTGGCGTACCCCCAGCGAGCAACCTGATCGGTGGCGCTTGGGTCGCCAGCGCCGAGACCCTCATCTTGAGTGACCCATCGACAGGCGAGATCCTGACGACGATCGCGCGTGGCGGCCCCGAAGCCGTCGACGCGGCGATCGGCGCAGCCCATGCCGCGCGAGAGGGTGAATGGGGCCGAATGACAGCGCTCGAGCGTGGGCGGCTGCTCACGCGCCTTGGCCAGTTAGTGCTGTCACGAGTTGAAGATCTTGCTCAGCTTGAAGCACGCGACGTCGGCAAGCCTTTGACCCAAGCTCGAGCCGATGCTGTGGCTTTGGCTCGTTATCTCGAATTCTATGGCGGCGCTGCTGATAAAATTACGGGCGAGACGATACCCTATCTCGACGGCTACACCGTCTACACCCTTCGTGAGCCACACGGGGTGACCGGCCATATTATCCCGTGGAACTATCCGATCCAGATCATCGGGCGTTCTGTTGGTGCCGCCCTTGCGATGGGCAACGCCTGTGTTCTGAAGCCCGCCGAAGAGGCCTGCCTCACGGCGCTGGCTTTTGCGGCGCTCGCGCTAGAAGCAGGAATGCCTCACGGTGCGCTGAATGTAGTCACCGGCCTCGGGGCAGAGGCCGGGGCGGCGCTGGCTGGGCACCCCGGAGTGCAGCATATCTCGTTCACGGGGTCGGTTGGCGTCGGGACGCTTATCCAAACGGCAGCGGCAAAGAATGTCGTGCCGGTGACACTGGAATTGGGGGGTAAATCGCCTCAGTTGGTCTTCAATGATGCCGATTTGGAGCGCGCTCTGCCATTCCTTGTGAATGCAGGAATACAAAATGCGGGTCAGACCTGCTCGGCCTCGTCGCGGATCCTTGTGCAGCGCGGGGTCTATGCCGAGGTGCGGGCGCGGATGGTGGCGGAATACGGCGCTTTGACCGTTGGGCCCGCGTTGTCCGACCCGCGAGTGGGGCCGGTGATTTCATCGCGTCAAAAAGACATTGTGCAAGGCTATTTGACGAAGGGCGCGGACCTTACGGTCGCTGCCCAGGGGGTTATGACACCGGATGCTTCGAACGCGGGGCATTTCGTTCGCCCCACGCTTTACGCTGAAGTGCCTTCCGATCATGTCCTGGCACAGCAAGAGATTTTTGGCCCGGTTCAAGTGCTTATCCCATTCGATGACGAGGCAGATGCGCTTCGTATCGCCAACGCTACCGATTACGGCCTAGTTGCGTCCGTCTGGACTGCGGACGGAGGACGCCAGTTCCGGCTAGCCAGAGGGCTGAGGGCAGGGCAGGTGTTCGTCAACAACTACGGCGCGGGGGGAGGGGTAGAACTCCCGTTCGGCGGTGTTGGGAAATCGGGGCATGGGCGCGAAAAGGGTTTCGAGGCGCTCTATGGCTTTTCGCAGCTGAAAACAGTCGCAACCTGGCACGGATAAGCTCATGAGACTTAAAGGTAAAATCGCAATAGTCACCGGCGCGGGATCGGGCTTTGGAGCAGGCATCGCGCGCAGGTTCGCGGCTGAGGGCGCGCGCGTCTTTGTAGCAGACATCAATGGCGATGCCGCGCGCGATGTCGCACGCGAGATTGGCGGTGTCGCCGTGGCGTGCAATGTCGCTCAGAGGGTCGAAATCGAAGCATTGCGGGACAGAGTCGCAGAATTGGGACCTCTGGATATTCTCGTCAACAACGCGGGCGTCACGCACTTGCCAGCCGCGACCGAGGAGGTTTCCGAAGCAGATTTTGACAGGATTGTCAGCATCAACATGAAGGCGATCTTTCACGCCACGCAGGTCTTTGTACCAGGGTTCAAGCAACGCCAGTCTGGTGTGATCTTGAACATTGCATCAACGGCAGGCGTCTCACCTCGCCCCCGCCTTAGCTGGTACAACGCCTCGAAAGGCTGGGTCATCACGGCGACCAAGGCCCTCGCTGTCGAACTGGCTCCGCATGGCATCCGCGTGAATGCACTCAACCCAGTCGCGGGCGAAACGCCGCTACTGAAATCTTTTATGGGAGAGGATACGCCCGAGGTCCGCGCCAAATTCCTGTCGACGATCCCCCTTGGGCGATTTTCGACGCCCGAGGATATGGGCAACGCAGCATTGTTTCTATGCTCTGACGAAGCGAGCATGGTGACCGGCGTCGCCATGGAAGTTGATGGTGGGAGGTGCATCTGATGCGACCAGGGCCGCGCAACCTCATTACGGATGTGGCGGGTCTCAAAGTGGGCAATGCCGCCGATCCCGCTTTGAAAAGCGGCGCCACGGTTTTGCTCTCTGATCGGCCCATGACCGCAGGCGTTCACGTTATGGGCGGCGCGCCCGGCACGCGCGAGACAGACCTACTGGCCCCAGACAAGACGGTGGAGCAGGTCGATGCGCTGGTGCTCGCCGGTGGCTCGGCCTTCGGGCTCGATGCGTGTTCCGGAGTAGCGGATGCGCTGCGGCTTGCGGGACGTGGATTTGATGTGGGCGGACAGAGGGTGCCTATCGTGCCTGGGGCTATCCTTTTTGATTTGCTCAATGGGGGCGACAAGTCTTGGATACGCAACCCCTATCACGAGTTGGGAAAGGCGAGCCTATTGGCCGCATCCGAGGATTTCGAACTGGGCACCGCCGGGGCGGGCTTTGGCGGGACAACGTCGACCCTGATGGGTGGATTGGGCTCTGCGTCTGTGATCTTGCCAGGCGGCGAAACCGTCGGGGCGTTGGTTGCGGTGAATGCCTTAGGCTCGGCTACGGTAGGGGACAGCGGTCATTTCTGGGCTGCTCCGTTCGAATTCGGGGCTGAGTTCGGCGGCCTGGGCACTGCGAAGGAATATCCGGCGGGCTGGCCTACCACGAAGCTTGGCAAGCGCGAAGCAACGACGATCGCCATCGTCGCAACCAATGCGTCGCTCGATCAAGCGCAGTGTACACGGATGGCGACTGCCGCGCATGATGGGATGGCGCGAGCACTTTTGCCATCGCACACCCCGTTAGATGGCGATCTAGTCTTCGCCGCTTCTACCGGAGAGGGCTCGAAAACCACTGACGCAGCTACACTTTTGCGTATTGGCCATGCGGCGGCGACCTGCCTCGCCAGAGCAATCGCGAGGGCGGTCTATGAAGCCAAAGCCTTGCCCGGCAACCCCTTGCCCACATGGAAAGAAAAATTCTTCTAGGAACTTAAATCTTATCGCAGTCGTCGCCTCGGCCCTATCAGAGCGGTCTTGTCAGGAGACCTCCACCCTAACCGGGTAGGGCGACGGATAGTGGTACGCGTTTGGAGAATAGGTGGACGCTTTAACCTAAAGCTGCGCGAACTGTTCGCGCTGGTCTGACCAAAGGGCATCCAAGACCCCAATTGATCTCTGCGTTGGCCAACTTGAGCATCTTTGCAATAGACGACTATTTTGGTTCTGTCGGCGGTCGGAAATTGCAGGAAACCGTGCAGGTGCACCTGAACGATTTAGCGGTCCGTTTAAATGCTCTTGATCAGGCGCATGAAAGCTACCTTGCACCAAAAGAATTGCCAAATGTGTGAGTTTTCTTTGATCAAAGACTGTGCGATTTCAGCGGGCGACCGGTTTGACGGCCGCACCGTAGAAACGTCACCCGTCGACCAGCGTCAGCTTAGGGCCGTTCGTGTTCTTCAGGCTTTACCTTGTTCTGCATTATCAAAGGCGACCT
>JALQUU010000057.1 GCA_023260655.1 Paracoccaceae bacterium
CCGATGTTTGCGTCAGAGATAAGAAAGCGCCGGATTGCCGGTTTGAAATCCAGCCGTTGGCAGTGGCACTTGGATGAGGTCTTCGTGAAGGTCAACGGAGAGCGCCACTATCTCTGGCGAGCAGTGGATCACGAGGGTGAGGTTCTGGAAAGCTTTGTACCAAGATGCGTGACAAGAAGGCAGTCTTGAAATTCCTAAGAAAAGCAATGCGCAAGCATGGCCGTCCAGAAAACATCATAACCGATTGTCTGCGATCCTACGGTGCTGCGTTGAAGGAGTTGGGGGCTCTAGGTCGTCAAGAGACTGGGCGCTGGCTTAACAATCGAGCCGAAAACTCATATCTGCCATTCCGGCGACGAGAACGGGCGATGCAGCGTTTCAGGCGGATGCGAAGTTTGCAGATGTTCGTTTCCGTCCACGCCTCAGTCACCAATCACTTCAACTTGGAGCGCAGTCTTACTTCCCGATCAAATTTCAAGCTGAACCGGGCCGCTGCTCTTGTTGAGTGGCGGCAGCTGCTTGAAGGCTAGGCCTCGGATTTAGGCTATTCCTGAGATTTGTTCGAATTGTTCTGACACCACCCTGAAATTTGTTCGCATTACTATGATAGCACAGTGTGGGGGGCGCTGCCTGCGATCCAGCCGAGGCTAAAGGCGGAGAGGAGGCCATTGCCGGAGAGATAGCCGCTGTCGCCTGCGCCGGAAACGCCGCAAGCGGCGCCGCCAACAGCGTAGAGGTTTTCCATCAACTCGCCAGAAATGCGGCGGACACGGGCAGTGGCAGGGTCTATTACCAGACCACCTTGAGTGTGGAAAAGGGCACCAGTGACTTTGACGGCCACGAAGGGGGCTTCAAGGCCGTGGGAGCCGAAGTCACGTCCGAAGGCGTCTTTGCCGCCTTGCGGGATCGCAGCAAGCGTTTCGGTGAGTGCCTCGGCTGGGAGGCCCGTTACTTCGGAAAGTTCGAAAATGGTTTGAGCCATGCGGATGGCACCTTGGGATTCCGCCTGTTTGAAGTCCTCGAATTGGCGAGCGATGGCGGCGATCCGTGCATCGAAGATGGCCCATGCAACGCCTTCGGGTTGCGCGAGGACAGCACGGGCGGCTTCAGAATAGCCTTGGGATTCGTCCCAGAAACGTTCGCCGCGTAAATTGACCTGAATCCCGCCTTCCATGATCACCGCCCAAGAGATCAGAATGCCGTGAGGGTGTGCGACATTGCCATGCCCTTGGTAGGCACCAAGATGGGACGTGGCGAGGCCGTGTTCTTCGGCCCAGGTGATCGCTTCACCTTGATTGCCGGGATGGCCGAACCAGAGAGCGCCTTCGATTTCGGGCATGTGGCGGGCAACGAGACCACGGTTACCGCCGTAGCCATTGCAGGCAAGGATCAGGCGCGCGCAGCCGATGATTTCTAGCTCCCCGGGCCCGCGTGCAGCAATTCCCAAGGCGCGGTTCCCGGCGGTGAAGAGGCTTTCGGCGCGGCGATTGGTGACGATGTCGATGCCCTGCGCTTCGGCGGCGAACCTCAAGCGGTCAATCAGCTCGCGACCTGAGCGTGACGGAAGGCCGTGCATGCGGCGGCGAGAATGACCGGGATAGTCGAAATTGGTGACGACCGAAAAGGGAAGACCGTGACGATCGGCCAGCCATTCGATGACGTTACCGGAGGTTGCTGCCATAGCTGCCACAAGGGCCGGATCGTTCTGGTTCTTGGCTTTTTTCTGGATGTCCGCAGCGAAACGTTCGGCGGTGTCTTCGATACCGGCTGCGGTTTGAAAGCGCGTAACAGCGGGTATGAGGCCTGCAGAGAGAGCGGTGGAGCCTGAAGGGACGGGATCGGCTTCGATCACGAGGACCTCTTCGCCAGCCTCTTTCGCCGCGAGTGCCGCAGTCAGGCCAGCGGCCCCGGCCCCGATGATGAGAGTTTGGACCTCAAGATCGAAAGCGGGGGCTTGAGCCTTCATTCGGTGGCGCCTCCATCGAAGCGGCGGCCTGTGGCGAGCATCTCGGGCGTGCCGATCACCGCGTTCAAGCCGTTGAAATCGAACATGCGATCCGCGAAGGGCGCGTTCGAGCCGTAGGCTTTAAGGGAGCCGTAATAGTATTTCGCGGCGTGCGCGAGGGCGCGGACGATGCCCCCCGGGAAGATGACGATATCGAAACCCAACTCTTGTAGATGGGCGGCGGATTGGATTGGCGTTGCGCCACCTTCGACCATATTGGCAAGGAGCGGGACGCGACCTTTGAAGGCAGAGGCGACGCGGGCGAGTTCATCGCCGGAGCGCGGGGCTTCGATGAAGAGGACATCTGCGCCCGCAGAAAGGTAGGCTTCGGCGCGGTCCATTGCGGAAGAGAAGCCTTCAACGGCAATTGCATCTGTGCGGGCGATGATCAGGGTTTCCTCGCTCGCGCGGGCGTCTGCCATCGCAGCAATTTTGCCAACCATTTCTGCCTGCGAGATCAGGGATTTATCGGCCAGATGGCCACAGCGTTTTGGGTAGGTTTGATCTTCGACTTGCAGGGCATTGGCCCCAGCACGTTCATAGATACGCATTGTGCGCTGCGCGTTCAGCGCGTTGCCGAACCCTGTGTCGGCATCAATGATAACGGGAAGATCGACGCGGTCCCGGATCAGGGCCATGGTGTCTGCCATTTCCGAGAGAGACGTGAGTCCGATGTCGGGACGGCCCAAACGGGTATAGGCAACGGCAGCCCCAGAGAGATAGAGGGCCTCGAAGCCTGCTTGCGCCGCAAGCGTGGCGGTTAGTCCGTCATAAACGCCGGGGGCAATGAGGATCGAAGGATCGGAGAGACGGGATTTCAGGCTCATGTCCGGGCCTCCAGAAGGGCAATCGCGTCGGCGCAGGTCATCTGGCTGCCCAAAGAGCCGAGGGAGAGGAGCGTGGCGTCATGCACTTCGGAGCGGAATGCGGCACATCCATCCGTCAGCAAGACCGTGTCGATATTCCGGAGGTGTGCGTCGCGCAGCGTTGAGGCGACGCCGCCGTTGGTAACGATGCCCCCGATCAGCAGCATTTCGATACCGAGCGCACGCAGGATGTATTCGAGGCGGGTCTGGTAGAAGGCGGAGTAGGCGACCTTTTCGACGGTATAATCTGCGGGTTGTAACGCATCCACGAGTTGGTGGCCGAAAGCACCGGGGGCGAAATCTCCTTTGCCGAGGAACGGGCGCAATTGCTTGAGGTGGGGTGCAATCAAAGGCTCGCCACCGGGGCCGGGCACCAATGTAAACTGGGCGGAGATATAGGTACCGCCTTGTTTTTGGAGTGCGTCGGACAGAGGTTTGATCCGTTCCGGAAGGGCTGCGATTGCGGCGGCGGATTGACCCGCCCGACCGTACGCGCCTTCGGGATGAAGAAAGTCGTTTTGCAGATCAATCGTCAGCAGCGCTGTGCGCTTTGGATCAAGTCGGGTGAGGTGCGCCATGATCAGCTCTCCACACGGTCAATGATGGTGTTGCCGAAGGCGTCTACTGTAGCAGAGAGGCCAGGATCAACGAGAACAGTCGTGTCGGGTTGTTCGAGAATGGCGGGGCCGTGGAGGATCGCGCCGACGGGGAGTTCGAGGCGGCGGTAGATCTTGGTCTCGTGCCAGTCGCCATCGAAATACACCGAGCGGGTCCCTTTTAAGGCGCTTTTGACATTGCCGCCCGTGGGGGCAAGTGTTCCAAGATCGAATTTCGGACGGCGACCGATCACGGAGGTGCGCAGGTTCATCACGCGGCGCGTTCCATTCTTGAGGAGGCGCCCGTATGTGGCCTTGTAGGCAGCATCGAATGCCGCTTTGATGGCCTCACGCGTGGGCGGCGTCACGGTTTCTCCGTTGAGTTCCACAGAGAGCGGAACCGCGACGGTGTGGGTTTGACCGAGGTAGGCCATATCCAATTCGACGACGACATCTGTTCGTTCGAACGATGTGCGTGCGGCCTTCAGGAGGGCGTGACCCCTCGACACGTGATCCTGCAAGAAGGCCGCGAGCGCACTTTCATCCAGTAGATCAGCAAGCGCGTTGATCGTTTGAACGAAATCCTGACGCATGTCGGCGATAACGCAGCCCATGGCCGAGGTCACACCGGGGTAACGGGGCACGATGGCGCGGGCGAGACCCACGTCGTTGATGAGGGCTGCCGTATGAAGGGCACCTCCACCGCCGAATGGCATGAAAGCAAAACGCTTGGGGTCGAAGCCGCGTTCGATGGAGACAAGGCGGATCGCTCCGGCCATGCGCGAATTCGCGACGCGCAGGATGGCGTCAGCGGCGGCGACTGTGGTGAGGCCGAGAGGTTTGCCCACATGCTCGTCGATAGCGCGGGCGGCGGCTTCGACATCAAGTTGGGCGAGTTTGCCGCCGATGGGGTTGTCTTGGTCGATGCGGCCAAGAACGATATTGGCGTCGGTGACAGTGGGGCGGGTGTTGCCGAGCCCGTAGGCCACCGGGCCGGGATTGGAGCCTGCGCTTTCGGGGCCGATGTTGAGCATGCCGCCCTTGTCGACCCAAGCAATCGAGCCACCGCCTGCGCCAATCGTGGTGATTTCGATCATCGGGGTGCGCACGACCATGCCAAAGTCGATGGAGGTTTGCGGCGAGAGCATCGATTGACCGCCTGCAATGAGCGAAACATCGAAAGAGGTGCCGCCCATATCTCCGGTGATGATATCAGGGAAGCCGGCAGTTTGGGCGATGTAGCCTGCCGCGATCACACCAGCGGCAGGGCCGGACAGGGCGGTGCGGACAGGGAGGCGGCAGGCCGTATCGACAGCCATGACGCCGCCATTCGACTGCACGATCATGAATTCACCATCGAACCCGCCTGATTTCAGAGCGGTTTCAAGGTGGTTCAGGTAGCCCGAGACTTCAGGCTGGAGGTAGCCGTTGAGTGCTGTCGTGGAAAAACGCTCATATTCGCGGATTTCCGGAAGGATCTCGTGGCTTGCAGAGACATGGGGCGTGGGCCAGAGAGCGCGGACGGCTTCGACGGCGAGGCGTTCGTTTTCGGCATTCGCATAGGAATTGGCGAAGAGCACGACCACGGCGAGGCAGCCTTCGGTGAGCAAGGTTTGCGCGGCTGCGCGCACCGAGTCGAGATCGGCGGGCGTACGGATTTCGCCGGAAGCCAGTGTGCGTTCGGGAACCTCAAGGCGCAGATTGCGCGGCACGATGGGAAGGAAATCACCTCGTAAGCCCCATGTGCGGGGGCGATCACGACGGCGCATTTCCAGCACGTCACGCAGCCCCTCTGTGGTGATCACGCCGATTTTTGCGCCTTTGCGTTCGAGGAGCGCATTGGTGCCAGCCGTTGTGCCATGCACAACGACTGCGACGCTCGAAAGATCTTCGACTTGCTGGCTGATCCCGTCAAGGAAGCCGCCGGACTGGTCGGGGCGGGTAGTGGGCACTTTGGCAACGCTGGCCTTGCCGCTTGCTTCATCCAGAACGAACACATCGGTGAACGTGCCGCCGACATCGACGCCGATCATCACGTTTTTCATGCGCGCACCTCTTTCCAAGCGTCACCGTAGAGGCGGGACGCTGCGTCCTCTGTGAGAAGGCCCAATGCGACATCGCGCGCGACTGCTGCCGGGGCGCGTTGGGCTGCTGGGCCGTATCCACCGCCCCCCGGTGTTTCGAGGCGGACGGCCTGACCCTGTGCCAGTTTGATGCCGCGCATCTTCGAGGCCATCGGAGGGTGATGCCAGCCGTCTGTTTGCTCGTAGGAGAAGACGTTTTTGGCGGCTTCCGCGCCCCCCGAAACGCCTTGCGGCGAGAAACGACCGCGTTCGCCGAAGAGGAATGCCTCGGCGCCGTTTTCTTCCAGCACCTCGATTTCGTAGACCGCACCGAGACCGCCCCGGCATTGACCGGCACCAGCGCTATCGGGGCGGAGCGCCCATTGGCGGAACATGACGGGATAAGCGGCTTCGAGAATTTCCATGGGTGGAATGGTTGCTGTGGAAATAGGGGCATTTCCGTGGTTTAGGCCGTCGCCTTCGGGGGTTCCGCCATGGCCGCCACCATAGAAAGAGAACATTACCCAGGGCTGGCCGTTCTTGCGTTTGCCTGCAATCGAGAGCGCGTTGATCGTGCCATAGGCATTTGCGACCACCCGATCTGGTGCGGCTTGCGACATTGCTGAGAAGATCACGTCGATCATGCGCAGGATGGTTTCCGTATAGCCACCGACCGGTGCGGGAAATTCTGCGGCAAGAAGCGAGCCCTGAGGGATCGTGACCGTGATCGGGCGCATGACGCCGGCGTTTGCGGGAAGTGCCGGGAAAATATGCTTGATGGCAACGTAGGCTGTTGCCACAGCGGTGGGCAAAGCGATGTTCACAGGGCCGGAGCAGCGGGGTGCTGTGCCGGTGAAATCAAGCTCCATCTGGTCACCCTTGATCGAGAGGGCAACGCGGATGGCGAGCGGTGTGTCGGTGATCCCGTCGTTATCGAGATAATCGACGGCCTCCCAACGACCATCGGGTAAGTCGGTGAGCTCGGCGCGCATCAGCGCTTCGGCACGTTCCCCCAAGGCATCGAGGGCGGCGCGCACGGTCTCGGGGCCGTATTCCGCGAGAAGTTCGTTCATCCGGCGGATGCCGAGATCAAGCGCACCGAGCTGGCCGTTCAGATCGCCCTGAGCCGATTGGGGAAGGCGGGTGTTGCGCAGGAGGATTTCGATGATGTCTTGGTTGATTGCCCCAGCGCGGGCGAGGCGGACCGGCGGAAGCACGAAGGCTTCGGCGAAGGCATCCGTTGCGGCGGGGTTGTAGTTGCCGGGCACCGCGCCGCCCATGTCATGCCAATGGCCAACCGAAGCCAGCCAGCAAAAGAGCTTACCATCGTGGAAATAGGGACGAACGAGGCGCATGTCGGAAAGATGCGTGCCGCCGAGATGCGCGTCATTGAAGATGAAGATATCGCCATCGGCCAGATCATTCGTTTCAGCCACTTTGTCGATCACGGCTTTGACCGCAAAGGACATGACGCCAACGAAAATCGGCAAACCCGACTTGCCCTGAACGAGCGTGTCCCCCGAGAGGGCATGGTAAAGGCCGTGGCTGGCGTCATGGGCTTCGGCGATGATGGGGTTGAACGCGGCGCGGAAGAGCGTTGCGTCCATTTCATCGGCGATCTGTTCCATCCGGCCCGAGAGAACGGCAAGGGTGATCGGATCAATCGTCATACACGTTTTCCTTTGACTTCAGCCATATCGTTCCAGACGTCCTGACGGGTGATTTTGCCATCCGTGATCTCGAAACGGTCGATGAAGCGGATGCCCGAGAATTCGGAGCCATCCAGCCACTCGCCGTAGAGCGTGCCGATCGAATAGACGATACTGACGGGCCCGTTCTGGAAGGCCTCGAACTTGTCGTAAGTCTTCTTGACGAATTTATAGCGCGGCTTTGCCCATGCGATGAGTTCGGCAAGCGTGGTGAGGCCGGGAGCGTCGGGGAAGTTCATGACGAAACCTTCGCCCAACATCTTCTGAGCAACTTCAAGCTCACGAGCCTCCATTGCTGCCAGATATGTCGCGATGATCTGCGTCGGGTTTGAGCGCGCGGGTGCTGGGGTGCGCGCGGAGCCGCCCCGCATGTAATTTGCCTGAGGCATTTCATGGATCATGACTGTGATAGCGTCGGGCGCGGCGGGAATCACCATCAGTGCGGCGTCGGTCAAGCCTTTGGCAAGACGCTGTTTTTCTTCACTGGTGTATCCCTCTAAGAGGTGGGCTTCGATGATCGGCATAATACGCTCTCCGGCAAAACCTGTATTTTTGGTAATACAGATTTATGTATCTGAATAGTGCAAATATCTGCATGAAAAGAAGATGGATTTCTTGATTTTGGGAATTCCGGTGATACGCTCAAAGTCGAATCCCCCTCTTGGATCGGATCAAATCGGTGAATGTGAGAGCAAGCACAGGACTTCCGGAAGGCGGCAAAGCGCGCAGGGTTTACCTGTTGCTGCGTGACGAGATGTCAAACGGCACATATGAGCCGGGATCGGTTTTACCGGGGGAGCAAAGGCTTGCGGAAATCTATGCGGTGAGCCGCGTGACCGTGCGGCGCGCGCTGGAAGCCTTGGAGCTCGATGGGTTGATCTCCCGCCGCGCAGGTTCGGGGACAGTGGTTCTTGGACGGACTGAGGGACAAGGACAGGTGGCCGCCGATTTCGCGACGCTGATGCCACAACTGGTGGCTATGGGGCGTGATACCACTGCACGATTGCTGGCCTTTTTCTATGGGCCCGCTCCGCAGACTGTTGAGCAGGCGATGGCCTTGGGCGAAGGGGCTCGGGTCCAAACGGCAATCCGGGTTCGCCTTGTGGAGGGTAAGCCCTTCTCGCACCTGACCACCTATGTGCCGGAAGAGATCGCTTCAAACTACACCGAAGCAGATTTGGCGACTACGCCTTTGTTCCGACTCTTGGAGCGTTCCGGCGTGAAAGTGGCTGAGGCGCAGCAGACAGTCTCGGCAACCTTGGCCGCGCCGGATGTGGCCGAGGCTTTGGGAGTAGCGGTAGGATCGGCGCTTCTCAGTATCCGGCGGGTGGTGCGGGATACGAGCGGGCGTGGGGTTGAGTATCTTTCAGCCCTTTATCGACCTGATCTTTTCCGCTTGGAAATGACCCTCGATCGTGTCGGGGCGGGCGATAACCGCCACTGGGCACCGGTTTTCGATCAGGGCGCGAAGGATGCGGGCAAATGAGTCCGCTTACGCTTTTTGACAAGCTCTGGAACGCACACGAGATCACGCGGCGCTCGGATGGGTCGTCGCTACTATGGGTTGATCGGCATCTGGTGCATGAGGGCTCGCACCATGCCTTTGCCAGATTGGCTGCGCGCGGGGCAAAGATTGCGGAGCCGCAGTTGACCTACGCTGTCGTGGATCACTATGCCCCGACGCGGGGGCGTGATGCGATCCCTGCAGGTGACATCCGCAAGATGATAGAGACTTTAGAATGCAATGCCGACCTGCATGGTCTTAAGATTTTCGGCTTAAAGGACCCCGATCAGGGGATCGTCCATGTGGTGGGGCCCGAGCAGGGGCTGACCCTGCCGGGAATGACTGTGAATTGTGGCGATAGCCACACATCGACCCACGGGGCACTAGGCGCTTTGGCGTTTGGTATCGGTGCGACGGAAGTTGCACACGTGATGGCAACGCAGACGATTTGGCAGATGCGACCCAAGGTGCTGCGGATCACTGTGGAGGGATGTATGCGGGCCGGCGTGGGCGCGAAAGATCTGGCGCTCCACTGGATTGCGCTTCTGGGTGCCGACGGGGCACGTGGCCATGCCATCGAATATGCGGGAAGCACGGTGCGGGCGCTCTCGATGGAAGGGCGGATGACGCTGTGCAACCTCTCTATTGAAGGGGGAGCGCGGTTAGGAATGGTCGCGCCGGACGAGGCGACTTTTGCCTATGTTGAGGGGCGCACTTACGCCCCCAAAGCGGCGCACTGGGAGCAGGCTTTGGAGATCTGGCGTGCGCTTCCGAGCGACGAAGGTGCGGTGTTCGACCGCGAAGTGGAAATCGACGCGGCCGCCATTGCGCCAACGGTGACCTGGGGCACCAGCCCAGAAGAGGCCTTGCCGATCACCGCAGCAATCCCCGATCCTACAAAACTTGCCGGCACAAAGGCCGAACGGGTGCGGGATTCGCTTGAATATATGGGGCTGACAGCAGGGCGACCTTTGGCTGGAACCCCTGTGGACCAAGTGTTTATTGGGTCCTGCACCAATGGCCGGATCGAGGATCTACGGCTGGCGGCGGCAGTGCTGGCAGGGCGGAAGGCGAAGGTGCCCGGGATGGTTGCGCCGGGATCGACCTTGGTGAAGGCACAGGCAGAGCAAGAGGGGCTGGACCGGATTTTCCGCGAGGCGGGCCTTGATTGGGTCGCGTCAGGCTGTTCGATGTGCGTCGGCATGAATGGAGATCTGGTAGAGGCTGGCAAACGCTGCGCCTCTTCGACCAACCGCAATTTCAAGGGCCGGCAAGGCCGGGGCGCGCGGACGCACCTGATGAGCCCGGCGATGGTGGCGGCTGCGGCTGTGACGGGCACGCTTTCCGATGTGCGCCCCCTCTTGGAGGGGCGGCTATGAGCGGATGGAGCGTAACCGACGGACTGGCCGTGGCGCTGCCGCGCGAGAGTGTCGACACGGATCAACTGATTCCGGCTCGGTTCATGTCTGTTTCGCGGGCGGATGGGTATGGACCTTACCTCTTGCACGATATGCGGCGCGACGAGACTGGGGTGCGTCTGACCGATTTCCCACTGAACCGCGCCCCCAAGACGAAGATCCTCGTCGCTCGGCGGAATTTCGGTTCGGGTTCTTCGCGCGAAGCGGCAGTTTTCGCGCTGGTCGATTTCGGAATCCGCGTGGTGATCGCCCCGAGCTTCGGGGATATTTTTAGCGGCAATGCGGTGAACAACGGGCTCTTACCCTTGGTCCTGCCGCCAGAGACGGTTGAGGCGCTGCTATCGGATCTTTCGGAGGCCGCAGACGAGATGACTGTCGATCTCGGACGAGGGCAGGTCCGCTTTCGAAACAGGGTTTATGAATTCACGCTGCCGGAGGTGTGGCGTGAAAAACTGCTCAACGGTTGGGATGATATCGATCTGACAATTTCACGGGCAGAGGCGATTGCAGCCTATCGCGATCGTCGGATGTCGGCCGCTCCATGGGTCTGGCCGGAAAAATAAGACGCGGACTAACCGCGAAGTGAAACGGGGGCAACCCCCAGCAACAGGGCGGGGCCTTTCCCCGATAAAGGAGAGCGAAAATGAAGCATATGGTTATCGGCGGGATCCTCGCCAGCAGCATGATGGTCACGGCGGCGCAGGCAGAGGACACGATTTCTGCGGTCCACGCCTTCCCGCAAACGCTGATCTACACGCAATCGTTCCTCAAGTTCGTCGACAAGGTGAACGAAGCAGGCAAAGGCGTGGTGAAGATCGAAGTGCGCGGTGGCCCGGAAGCCATCGGCATGTTCCAGCAGCCCGACGCGGTTCGGGACGGCATCGTCGACATGGTTTACACCCCCGGCTCGTTCTACGGCGGCGCTCTGCCGGAGAAGGATGCTTTGGTTGCATCCAACCTGACGGCAGTGGAAGCCCGTGCCAATGGCGGCATCGAAATGATCGACCAGATCCATCAGGCGAAGATGGGTGTGAAATACCTCGGCTGGTTCGACAGCGGCGTTTGCTACAACCTCTGGACCCGCAACGCGCCGGAGTTCGATGCGAATGGCAATCTTAAAGTCGAAGGCCTCAAGCTGCGCGGGAACGCGGTTTATAATGCGTTCTTCAACGAATATCTTGGCGCGCAGGTGATCGACCTTCCGACTACGGAAGTCTACTCGGCACTGGAGCGTGGTGTGGTGGATGCGACCGGCTGGACCCAGATCGGCCTCATCGACCTCAAGTGGAACGAATTCCTCAACTACCGCATCGAACCCTGCTTCTTCTCGACAGACCTTGGTGTGATCGTGAACCTCGAGAAGTGGAACAGCCTTTCGGACGACGCCAAGAAGGTTCTTGAGGATGTGGCTATCGCCCACGAAGCCGAGAGCGTGGCCGAACTGAAAGGCAAGCGTGATGCTGACTTCGCTGCCCTGGACGCGGCAGGCATGAAAGTGGTGACGCTCGAAGGAGATGCTAAGGCTAACTACCTCAAAGCCGCCCGTGAAAAGACCTGGGGCCGCATGAAAGGCCTGATGGCTGCAAGCCCGGCGGGTGATGGCCAGTATGATGCGCTGATCGGTAAGTTCTACGACCCGGCACGCGATCAATAATCGGCAAAGGGCCGCCCTGATCAGGGGCGGCCCGTTCTTTCTGGAGAGACCTTTGCAACAGCTCATCCGCCTTTACACGGGGTTTCTTTACGCGATGGCCTTTGTGGCGGGCGCGATGTTGATCTGGTTGATGATCTCCGTGGTGGTCTCTGTTCTCATGCGAAACATGGGCATGCAGCCTTTCGCTTGGCTGTTCACCTCTTCGGAATATGCGCTTCTTTACATGACGATGTTGGGCGCGCCTTGGTTGGTCCGTGAGAAGGGCCATGTGCATATCGAGCTGGTGACAGCGGCATTGCCGTCAAATGTGCGCCGCATGATCAGCCGATTGGTGGCGGCGGCCTGTGTGGTGGTGAGCCTTGTTCTGGCGTGGAAGGGCTTGGACCTGTTCCTGACGAATATCGAGCGCAACGATTATGACGTGCGCGCCTATTATTTCCCACGGTGGATCCTGACGATCAGTTTCCCTGTCAGCTTCGGGCTGATGGCGGTGGAGTTCTCGCGCTTTGTCTTCGGGCGCGACTTGATGCACTCGGGTGAGGCGGGGATCCACGAATGATGGAATGGTATGAAGCACTTGCGATCCTGCTAGGATCGATTCTTGCCCTGATGGCAATCGGCATGCCGGTGGCCTTGGCATTTCTGGCGGCAAATATCGTGGGTGCCTGGATCTTTATGGGTGGCGAAAAGGGAATTTCGGCGCTCCTGAACAACGGGCTTGGCTCGGTGACGAGCTTCGCTTTGGTCCCGATCCCGCTCTTCCTTCTGATGGGGGAGATCTTCTTCCACACGGGCCTTGGGGCGCGCATGTTCAATGCGATCGATCGATTGCTGGGGAAACTTCCCGGGCGTTTGAGCTATGTCACCGTTCTAGGCGGCACCGGCTTTTCGACGCTGTCCGGGTCTTCTATGGGGTCTACCGCACTCTTGGGCAGCCTCATGGTGCCGGAGATGACCAAGCGGGGCTACAAGAAGCACATGTCCATCGGGCCAATCCTCGGGACGGGCGGATTGGCGATTATCATTCCACCTTCGGCGCTGGCCGTACTGCTGGCGACGCTTGCGCGGATCGATGTGGGGGCACTCCTTATCGCTGGCATCATTCCGGGGTTGATCCTTTCGGCACTCTATATCGGGACCATCTGGCTTCAGTGCAGGATCGATCCATCGGCGGCACCGGCTTATGACGTCGAGCCGATGGCGTTGTCAGAGAAACTCTCTCTGTTCGTTAAAGACGTGATCCCGATGCTTTCGGTCATGGTGATCATCGTTTTCTTGATGGTGGGCGGCTTTGTGACGCCTTCCGAGGCCGCGGCTTTCGGCGCACTTGGCGTGCTGATCCTTGCGGTGATGTTTCGGTGCCTCACGTGGGAAGCAGTGAAGAAATCGGTTGTAGGCGCGCTGCGTGTTACGCTGATGGCGTATCTGATCGTTTTCGGATCAGCCACTTTCAGCCAATTGCTGGCGTTTTCGGGCGCATCACGCGGGCTTATCAACTGGGCAACCGGTTTCGAGCTGAGCCGCTTGGCGATGCTCATGGTCATGTTCGGCGTTCTGTTGTTGCTGGGCATGTTCATGGAACAGATCTCGATGATGTTGCTCACGGTGCCGATTTTCTTCCCGCTGGCGCAAAGCCTTGGGTTTGATCTTGTATGGTTCGGCTTGATCATGCTGCTGGCGCTCGAGATCAGCTTCACGACGCCACCGTTCGGGTTGCTTCTTTTCGTTATGAAAGGCGTTGCCCCGCCGGATACGACGATGCGGGACATCTATGTTTCGGCCTTCCCATACATGGGCTGCGCCCTGCTGCTCGTGGCATTACTGGTTGCCTTCCCACCTTTGGCGCTTTGGCTTCCGGGGCTTTGAGCGGATCGGGTAGGCTGTGCCGTTGTGCCCGCCTGCCTGTAACGCCAGTCAGGGCTATTTTAGAGTAACTCCGCTTGAGGCAGGGCAGGGGCCAAACTAGCGTTTGGTTATGACTAAGCGCTCGCCTTTCAAGTACTTCAAAACCAGTCCTGAGATAATCCGCCTGGCCGTGATGCTCTATGTCCGGTTCCCGCTGTCGCTTCGGAATGTCGAAGATCTACTCCACGAACGCGGGAT
>JALQUU010000058.1 GCA_023260655.1 Paracoccaceae bacterium
ATTTACAGTTTAAGAAGCGTAACAGGGAGCATCCCCATGAATTCGCCCGGCACGCCCGGCCAGAAGAGCATCGGCAGGAAGGCGCAAAGCGTGGTGGCAGTGGAAGAAACCACGGGCCAGAACATGCGCTTGGCGGCTTCGGTATAGGCCGACATCGGGCCGACGCCTTCGGAAATCCGCTTGTCGGCATATTCCACGACCACGATCGCACCGTCGACGAGCATCCCCACGGCGAGGATGAGGCCGAACATCACGATGTTCGACACGGAAACACCCATAATGGCCAAGAGCACGAAAGTGAGGAGGAAGGAGGTCGGGATCGCGAAGCCCACGAGAAGGGCCGCGCGGGTGCCGAGAGCGGCAAGAACCACGATCATCACAAGCGCAATCGCGGTCAGAACTGAGCCTTCGAGCTGGCTCACCATCGAACCCACAACGCGGCTCTGGTCGTTCGAGGTGCCGACATGGACCGAGGCTTTCACCTCGGGCGGCCATGCCTCGTAGCTTTGCTCGACCACGCGTTTCACTTCGGCAGCCGTGCCAATCAGGTTGAATCCCTTCCGCTTCACCACCTGCAGCGCCACGGTGGGTTCGCCATTGAAGCGGGCGGTGCCGAGGCGATCCTCAAACGTGAGGCGGATCTGCGCGAGATCACCAAGGGTGACAACGCGGGTGCCATTCACTTTTACGGGCAGCGAATAGATGTCCTGCACCTTGTCGAAGGACGAGGGGATCTTGACCGAGAACTTGCCCTGAGGGGTCTCGATTTCGCCTGCCGCGATCAGAAGGTTGTTGTTCTGCACAACGCTGATGAGTTCGCCCGCCGTCACGTTATAGGCTTCGAGGCGGAGGGGATCGATCACCACTTCCACCATTTCATCGCGGTTGCCCGCAATGCCCGCTTCCATCACAGCGTCAATCGCCTCGACCTTTTCCTGCAGGTCCTTGGCGATCTTCGCCATGGTGCGCTCGGGCACGGCGCCCGTGAGGTTCACGATGATGATCGGGAATTCCGAGAAGTTGATCTCGTTGATGGAGTATTTATCCGCCCCATCCGGGAACTTCGTTTCCGCCGTCGACATGGCATCGCGCACATCGGCGATCACCTTGGTCTTGTCCCAGCCGAACTCGAATTCCAAAGCGAGGCCCGCATAGCCTTCGGCGGCAGTGGCGCTCATTTTCTTGAGGCCGTCGAGATCGGAAAGCTCGGTTTCCATCGGCTTGACGAGAAGCCGCTCGCTGTCTTCCGCCGAAATACCGGGGAAGGGGACCGAAACGAAGAGGGCGGGGATTTCGATATCCGGCTCACCCTCTTTTGGTAGGCCGAAATAGGCATACCCCCCCGCCAGAAGCGAGAGGACGATAAAGGCGATCACCATACGGGCGCGGGAGGCGGCCCAGTCGACTATTCCAACCATTACTGTTGCTCCCGATAGGTCGCGGCAACTTTCACACCGTCAGACACATATTCCTGCCCGACCACAATCACATCGGCTTCAGCCCCGAGGCCCGTCACCCAGACGCCCTGCGCGGTATCACGGATGAGCGTGACGGGGCGAAACTCGGCTTTGCTTTCCGCGCTCACAACGCGCACACCCAGAGCGCCGCTATCCGCGAGCGTGAGGGCAGAGGCGGGGATAAGATGCGCTTCGGCCCCTTGGGCGGCGATCAGGGTTTCGGCGGTCTGGCCGTCGCGGATCGAGAGATCGGCATTCGCCACTTCGATTTCCACGCGGAAGGTGCGGGTTTGCTGATCGGCGGAGCGCGACAGGAACGTGACCGCACCGATCACCTCTTGCCCCGTTACAAGGCGCGCACCAGCCGTGGCCCCAACGGAAATGCGAGACACTTCGGTTTCCGGAACGAAGCCCACGATTTTCACCGGATCAAGCTGGATCACCGTGCCGCAGAGCGCGCCTTGCTGCAAAAGGCTGCCGGTTTCGGCGGTATCGGTTTCGAGAAGCCCCGCGAAAGGTGCCGCGATCACCGTGCGATCCAACTCGCGGCGGGCAGCGGCCACAGCCGCTTCCGCAGAGGTGAGCACCGCTTTGGCCGAAGCAATACGGGTTTCGGAGGCAAACCCGTCTTTCCCGAGTTTCGAGGCGGCAGTTTCGTTCAACTTGGCTTCCGCAAGGCGCGCTTCGGCTTCGGCGAGGGCTGCGGCGCGAGTGCCTGCATCAATGCGGCAAAGCTCTTGGCCCGCCTCGACGAAAGCGCCTTTGCGGAGCGGCACAGAAATCACCTGACCGGAGGTTTCGGATTTCACCTCCACTTGGCGTGCCGCCTGTGTTTCGCCGCGCAGGATCACCGCGCTGTCGATTTCGCGCGCTTTCGAATGCAGCGCCACAACGGCCATCTGCGGGCGCTCTTCCTCGGCGGCGGCTTCTGCTGCGGCCTCAGAGGTTACTCCGGCAAAGGCGAGGAGGCTGTCACGTTCCATAACGAGGAAATACAAAAACGCCGTCACGAGGATGGCGGTTAAAATCGGCACGATCCGCATTCTAGTCTTGGTCCTTTATCGCCATCCTGAAATCCCGCCTCTCACTTAAGAGTAACGGGGCGCGCTTCAAGTCATGTAGCGTAATACGCTGAACTGATCAGTTTAGATTACACCTTTCGCTGCTCTGCTGCAAGAAAGCCGATGCTTTCGCGGCATGCGCTTTTTCCGGCGGGCTTGGCAGGGGGGGCGCGAAGGGATAAGAGGAGGCAAATCCGAGGAGACACCCTGTGAGCCAGACCGACAGTTTCATCGACGAAGTCACGGAAGAAGTGCGCCGCGACAAGCTTTTTGCGGCGATGAAGAAATATGGCTGGGTGGGCGTTCTGGGCGTGCTTGTGATCGTCGGCGGTGCCGGTTGGCGCGAATGGACGCGGGCGCAAGAACAAGCCATGGCCCAAGCCACAGGCGATGCGCTCTTGTCGGCCATTTCCAAGGAAGACAGCGCGGGACGCTTGGAAGCCCTGAGCGCCGTCGATGCCGCAAAGCCCGAAGGGCGGGCGGCTGTGCAAATGCTGAAAGCCGCCGAGCTTGTGCGCGACGGCAAAGCCGCCGAAGCCGTGGCGGCCTTCGATCAGATCGCTTCAGATGCGTCGCTGCCGCAAAGCTACCGCGACATCGCGGGCTTCAAGGCACTTCTCGCGTCAGGCGATACGCTCGACGCCGCGGCCAAGAAGCTCCGTCTGGAAGCCGTGATCCAAGTCGGTGGCCCGCTGCGGCTTCTCGCGGAAGAGCAGCTTGCCATTATGGAGGCCTCGGCAGGTGAAACCGAAGCGGCTCTGGAGCGTTCGAACCGCATCGTTGCGGATGCGGAAGCAAGCCAGGGCTTGCGCGCTCGCGCATCTCGGTTGATTGTGGCGCTGGGTGGCACGGTAGAACTTCCGGCAGAAGCCGGAGCAGCCGCGTCTGAATGATCCGTGCCTCTGGCCGGTTAGTAGTATTAGGGGGCTGAAGGCACGATGCGTCAGGCTTGGTTGATCGGGGCTCTCGGGCTGGCAGTTTTGGCAGGTTGCGAGGAGCGTGAACGCATTCTTCCCGGCCAACGTGAAAGCCTTCGCGCCATTTTCGACGATGCGGCGGCCGAAGCACCTGCTGATTCCGCGAATGAAAGCCGTCCGATTTCGCTGCCTTCTGCCTCGAATGCCGCCGCATGGGAAAGCACCTCTGGCGCACCCGCACGCACACCGCATCTGGCACTGTCCGCAGCACCGCAACTCGCATTCGCCGCCAATATCGGGCAAGGCGACAGCCGCAAGTCCCGCATCACCGCAAATCCGGTGGTGGCCGATGGCCGCGTCTACACGCTCGATTCCAGCTCCAAAGTCACCGCGACCTCCACGGGCGGAGCAACGCTCTGGTCTGCCGATCTGACCCCCTCGCGCGACAAGGCTTCGGAAGCCACGGGTGGCGGCTTGGGCTTCGGCGGCGGCAAGGTGTTCGTCTCGACGGGCTTCGGCCTCCTTACCGCACTCGATCCGGCCACGGGTGGCATCCTTTGGCAGCAGGAGCTTGAAGGCACCGGCTCCGGCACACCGGTTTACGCGGGTGGCATCGTTTACGTGATGGCAGGCGACGATACTGCTTGGGCCGTCGACGCCTCGAACGGCCGCGTGCGCTGGCAGCTTTTGGGCACGCCTGATGTTGCCAATATTCTCGGCGCGCCTGCGCCCGCGATCTCCGGCGATCTGGCGATCTTCGCCTTCGGCGACGGGCAAGTGCAGGGCGCATTTGCCAAGGGCGGGCTTTCCCGCTGGGGCACGCAACTCGCAGGCCAACGCCACTTCGAAGCTGGCTCCAAAGTGTCCGACATCACGGGCGATCCCGTGGTTGCGGGTGGTTCGCTTTACGTTGGCTCCGCAATGGGCCGCCTCGTGGCGATGGACCCCGCCAGCGGTGAGCGCCTCTGGACCGCGCAAGAAGGCACTACGGGCCCGGTCTGGCCCGTTTCCGGCGCTGTCTTTGCCGTGTCTGACCGTGGCGAGCTTCTGCGGCTTGATGCGGGCGACGGCGCGATTGTCTGGCGGACGGCCCTTCCGGGCTTCACCAAAGACCGCCCGAAGAAGCAGATCGAACGTTTCGTGCATCATTCTCCGATTATCGCGGGCGGCCGCGTGGTTGTGGCCTCGTCGGATGGCGCATTGCGCTTCTTCGATCCGGCTTCGGGCGCGCAGGTGCATGAGGTGGCGATCCCCAGCGGCGCGACCACAGCGCCTGTTGTGGCCGGTGGCACGCTTTACGTCGTCTCGAAACGCGGGCAGCTTCTGGCTTTCCGTTGATCGCGGTTCATGCTATCCGCGCGGCTTGAGCCGTCCGGAGCCTGAAAGACATGACCTTTACCCTCGCCATCGTCGGTCGCCCCAATGTGGGGAAATCGACGCTGTTCAACCGCTTGGTGGGCAAGCGCCTCGCTCTGGTCGATGACCAGCCGGGTGTGACGCGCGACCTCCGCGAGGGCGACGCGCGCCTTGGCATGCTCCGCTTCACGGTGATCGACACCGCTGGCCTCGAAGACGCCAATGACGACAGCCTCCAAGGCCGGATGCGCCGCCTTACCGAGCGCGCCGTGGATATGGCTGATGTCTGCCTGTTCCTTGTGGATGCTCGCGCGGGCATCATGCCCGATGACCGCACCTTCGCGGAAATCCTCCGCCGCCGTTCGGCGCGCGTGATCTTGGCTGCGAACAAGGCCGAGGGCCGTGCGGGCGAGGCAGGTTATCTCGAATCCTACGAATTGGGGCTTGGCGAACCGATCCAGCTTTCCGCCGAACATGGCGAAGGCATGGACGAGCTGATGCATGTGCTCATGCCCATCGCCGAGGAATTCGCCGAGCGCGCCGAGCGCGACGCGCCCGAAACCGATGTGACGCTTTACGAGGAAGACGAGCACGAGGAGGGCGAAGAGGCCCCGATCCGCAAGCCCACCCCCGAGCGCCCGATGCAGATCGCCGTGATCGGTCGCCCGAACGCGGGTAAATCCACGCTCATCAACAAGCTCTTGGGCGAAGACCGCCTCCTCACCGGCCCCGAAGCCGGCATCACCCGTGACGCCATCTCGCTGACGATGGATTGGGAAGGGATGCCCGTGCGTATCTGGGATACGGCGGGGATGCGCAAAAAGGCCAAGGTGCAGGAGAAGCTCGAAAAGCTTTCTGTTTCCGATGGCTTGCGCGCGGTGAAATTCGCCGAAGTGGTGATCGTGCTTCTCGATGCCGCGATCCCCTTCGAACAGCAGGACTTGCGGATCGCCGATTTGGCCGAGCGCGAAGGCCGTGCCGTGGTGATCGCGGTCAACAAATGGGACATCGAGGAAGACAAGAACGCCAAGATCCTCGAAATGCGCGAAGCTTTCGAGCGGCTCCTGCCGCAACTCCGCGGCGCGCCGCTGGTCACCGTTTCCGCAAAAACGGGCCGTGGGCTGGATCGCCTCCGCACGGCTGTTGAGCGCGCCTATGATGTCTGGAACCGCCGTGTGACGACTGGTCAGCTCAACCGCTGGCTCGAAGGCATGATTTCCGCGCACCCGCCGCCCGCACCGCAAGGTAAGCGCATCAAGCTGCGTTACATGACCCAAGCCAAGACCCGCCCGCCGGGATTCGTGGTCATGTGCTCGCACCCCGATCTCCTGCCCGAAAGCTACAACCGCTACCTGGTCAACGGGCTGCGCGCCGATTTCGACATGCCGGGCACACCCATCCGCTTGACGATGCGCGGGCAGGGCGACAAGAACCCGTTCAAGGGCCGTCGCGACAAGAACGCCGGTGCCCTCAAGAAACACATTTCCAAGGGTCTGCCGAAGCAGCAGAAGCCCGGGAAGTAATTTCCTGACACCGGAAATATAAAACCCTGACGCTAAATAGAGTCATTTTGTCAACTCCGCCGTTGAAACACGGCGGAGTTGAGCTACATTCTTTGCCTACGCTATTTTTCAGTTTCCTGGCAATTTTCACGCAGGGGGTGGGTTTTGGATATTCGTTTTGGCACCGCCGATGATTTGCGCCGTATCCGCGCGTTTACGCATGGCTATGCGGAGAAGAACGATTTTCGCGCGCTGTTTAGCTTTCTGCTGACGCTTGGCGTCTATCTGTCGGGATTGATCGGCACGATCTGGGCGCTCTCCACAGGGCAGGCTCTCTGGCTACCGCTCTGGGCTGCTCTCGCCGCTGCGGGCATTATCCGCCTCTATGTGATCCAGCACGATTGCGGGCACCTCAGCTACTTCTCGAAGAAGCGCTGGAATGTGCTGGCCGGGCATGTCGCTTCGCTCGCCTCGCTCTCGCGCTTCTCGACCATGCAGTTCAACCACAACCGCCACCACAGCCATGTGGGCGATCTCGAGCACCGCGAGGATGGCGAGGTGCATACGATGACGCTGTGGGAATTGCAGGAGGCCGGGGCAGGGCAGCGCCTTTTCTACCGCCTCTATCGCAACCCGTTCATCATCATTCCGATTGGCGCTCTCTTCACCTATTTCATCCGCTACCGCTGGCCCAAGAACACCCTGCGCGTCGGTTGGGTGGGCGTCGTGGGCCATAACCTCGCCTTGGCGCTCTGGCTTCTGGCCCTTTGGAGCCTCGGCGGCGTGGCAGGGCTATGGGCGTGGTTCGGCACCGCCTTTTTGGCCGGGATGCTCGGTGTGTTCCAAGTCTATCTCCAGCACAACTTTGAAGAGACATACTGGGACCGACGCCCCGACCTCGACCCGCAAATGGCAGCCCTTCAGGGATCCTCCGCGCTTGACCTCGGATGGCTCTGGGATCTCTGCACGGGCAACATCGCCTACCACGATCTGCACCACTTCAATCCGCGAATCCCCCTCTACAATCTGCGCCGGTGCCACTTCGATCTGGGCCGTGATATGCCCATGCACAGGATCGGCTGGGGCGAGGCGCTGCGGGCGTTCCGGTTGAAGCTCTGGGATGAAGAGGCCAATCGGTTAGTGCCATTCCCCGCCGCCGGAATTGCTCAGAAAACAAACGTTCCGGCAGAGTGATCGGCAAAGGATTGCCGATGTCGCAGGGGGGTGTACAAAACGCCCCCTTGTGCTTTTCCGCGCCTAGATTAGGTAGCGCTGCGAGGGTAATAGTGCCTTGTTTCAGTGGCTTAGTCGCCACATGTGGAGTATTGCACAAATGAAAAAGTCTGTTCTCGTCCTGAGCACCGTCCTCGCGTTCTCTGGCGTTCAGGCATTCGCCGAAACCGTCGTGACCGACACCGACGGCAACGGTTCCTTCTCGATGGAAGAGCTGGTCGCAGCTTACGCTGACCTGACCGAAGAAACCTTCAAGGCCGTCGACACCGACGCCAACGGCGAAGTCTCTGCAGAAGAGCTCGCTGCTGCGAAGGCTGCTGGCACTCTCGCCGAGTGATTTCTGCTGTGGCCTGAGGGCCATGCTGCAGAGCCCCCGGGGTTACTTACCTCCCCCGGGGGTTTTTTGCCCGATTTCCTGCGGGGCGGTCACAAGGCTGCACCCCAATAACGCGAACGGGCCCCATTGGGGCCCGTCGGTTTTTCAGCGATAGAATGGCGCAGATCAGGCCAGAGTGCCATCCGCCAGCAGCACGGTCTTGCCACCGAGCCACGGGTGCAGCGCCGCAGGCAAGCGCACCGAACCATCGGCTTGTTGGCCGTTCTCCAAGACCGCGATGAGGCAACGGCCCACGGCAAGGCCCGAGCCGTTGAGCGAGGCCAGATACTCGGGCTTTGCGCCCGCATCCGGGCGGTAGCGCGCGTTCATGCGGCGAGCCTGGAACGAACCGCAGGTGGAGCAGCTCGAAATCTCGCGGAAGGTGTTCTGCCCGGGCAGCCAGACCTCGATGTCATGCGTCTTCTGCGAGCCGAAGCCCATGTCGCCCGTGCACAGCACCACGGTGCGGTAGGGCAGTTCCAGCTTTTCGAGAATCGCCTGCGCGCAATTGGTCATGCGTTCATGCTCGGCCAGTGCATCCTCGGGGCGGCAGAGCGTCACCATCTCGACCTTTTCGAACTGGTGCTGACGCAGGATCCCCGTGGTGTCCTTGCCCGCGCTCCCCGCTTCCGAGCGGAAGCAATGGGTGTGGGCAGTCATCCGCACAGGCAGATCGGCCCCGTCCATCACTTCGCCCGCCGCGAAGTTCGTCAGCGTCACTTCGGAGGTGGGAATCAGCCACCAGCCATTGGTGGTCTCGTAGCTGTCCTCAGTGAATTTCGGCAGGTTGCCGGTGCCATACATGGCTTCCGGCTTCACCAGCACGGGCGTCCAGCATTCGGTGAGGCCGTGTTCGGTGGTGTGGGTGTCGATCATGAACTGCGCCAGAGCACGGTGGATACGCGCCACGCCGCCTTTCAGCACCATGAAGCGCGCGCCCGAAAGCTTCGCGCCCATCGCGAGATCAAGCCCCTTGGCCACGCCTGCAATCTCGAAATGCTCGACGGGTTTGAAATCGAACTCACGCGGCGTGCCCCAGCGGCGCACTTCGACGTTTTCGTTCTCGTCCGCCCCGTCCGGCACCTGATCGAGTGGAAGGTTCGGAATCACTTCGAGCGCCGCCGTGAGGGCTGCGTCCTGCTCGGCAGCCTCGGCATTCATCCGGGCCACATCGGCTTTCTTCTCGGCCACGAGGGCGCGCAGGCGTTCGAATTCCGCCTCGTCGCCCCGCGCTTTCGCAGCACCCACCTCTTTCGAGGCCTTGTTCTGCTCGGCTTGAGCGGATTCTGATGCATGGATCAACGCGCGGCGCGTCTCGTCGAGCTTCAGGATCGCCTCGGACGCAGGCGGCAGCTTACGCCGGGCCAGAGCCGCATCGAAAGCGGCAGGGTTTTCGCGGATGGCGCGGATATCGTGCATGGCACCCTCTCAGATTCGTTTGGTTCCAGCCTTATGGCGGATTTCTTGGCGTTCCGTAACCACGCGCGATTTTCAGCGCATCCAGAGCCTGGCGGACTTGATCTGGTTGCGGATCGCCTGCTCGCGGCGCGGCAGGTCAGCGCGGTCGAACATCTCGCGCACTTTCGCGCCTTTGCCCTGATAGACGAGCTTCTTGAAGGGGTCGTAATTCTTCAACACCTTCTTGATCTTGTTCGGGGCCGTCACCCTTTCGAGCATTTCCACCGCACGATCGGATTCGCGGGCGTAAAGCAAGGGTAGGGTGCGCCAATGGCAGGCGACCTCGCCGTCGATCAGGCCAGAGGGCAGCACATCGCGCCCGCCGCCGAAAGAATGGATCACCAAGGGCAACGCCACCTGATCAAGCCACGGATCGAGGCTTTGCAGGATCAGGGGTTCGGGGCGGTTCTGGTGGATTTCTTTCGCGTAATCGAGGAATCGCCGCCCGAATTCGTGCGGGCAGCGGAACCAGAACACGCCTGCGTTCAGATAGAGATAGCGCTTCCAGTATTCATCCGGCTGTGTGAGGTCGAGAGAGCTTTCGAAATCGAGGCCGAACCGGTCATAGAGCGACTTCCAGATCGCCCCGTAACCCGGCCCGTAAAGCTCGATCTGCGGCCATGTGCCTTCCACGCGCTGGCTGGCTCCGGGGCGATCGAAATCGAAGGGGATGCGCGCCAGATCGTCGAGGATCAGCGTATCGGTGTCAAAAAACACGAAAGGCTCGCCCTCGGGCATTGCCATCAGCGCTTCGATCTTGTTGCCATAGGGATAATCCGCGCCGAAATACTCAGGCGTGAAGGGCAGGATCGTGCCGCCCAACTCTTCGATCAACGCCAGAATATCGTCGTTCTTGATCGCCGAATCTTGCAGCCAGAGCGGGCCAGCTTGCGGTACCGCTACAAACACCTTGCCTTTGAATTTGGGCGCGGCGTCGCGGAGCGAGGCCAGAAACACCACGGCCTCGTAGGCCAAGCGGCCTTGCTGGCCCACGATCATCACGTTGAAGCTCGGCACATCTGCGCCCGCTGCTTTCCCCGTTGCCTGCCTTGCCATTGTGCTCTTGCCCGTATTCCCGGTTTCGCAGGTCAGTATAATCGGAAGCGGCAAAGGGGCAAAGCCCTTCGGCTTTTCAATTAGGAGGTTTCTTGCGGCCTTCCGCCGATTTGGCAGCTAAACGCAAAAAAGCCGCTCAAAGCGGCTAATAAGCGGAAACTCTTGTGAAATTTTGCGTCCGGTTTTTCGATCACCACTCCCCGAAAGGGGGAAGTGGTGGGCGACCCTGGAATCGAACCAGGCGTGGGTCTCCCCGGCGGAGTTACAGTCCGCTGCCGCACCTTGCAGCCCGTCGCCCGACGCTGGCGGGGGATTACAGGGGCGGGCGGGGGGCGTCAAGGAGGAAAATCCCTTGCAGTGCGCGCATCAGCAAGCCTAGAGGAAAAGAACCAGAAGCAAGGGGCAAAAGATGAAGAAGCCGAAGTGGGTCGTCGAGAAAGAGCAGGCCAAGAAAGCCGCACTTTCGGAAACCGTTTGGCTGTTCGGCCTCCATGCCGTGCGGGACGCGCTTCTCAACCCGCGGCGCGAGCGTTTGCGCCTCGTGATCACCAAAAACGCCCTCGATAAGCTGGCACATGCGGTGGCCGAGGCCGGGATCGAACCCGAAATCGCCGATCCGCGCAAATTCCCGGTGCCGCTCGATCCGTCCTCGGTGCACCAAGGTGTCGCTCTGGAAGTGAAACCGCTCGATTGGGGCCGCGTTTCGGACGTTTGTGCCGGTGTTCTGGGCCGCGTGCCGCGCGTGGTTCTTCTGGACCGCGTTACTGATCCCCATAACGTCGGGGCGATTCTGCGCTCAGCGGAAGTGTTCGGAGCCTGCGCCGTGATCGGGATGCGCCACCATGCAGCGCCCGAAACAGGTGCTTTGGCCAAATCCGCCTCGGGGGCGCTCGAACGTCAGCCCTATCTGCGGGTGAAAAACCTCGCCGACACGATGGAAGAGCTGAAATCCATGGGTTACCTCGTGCTGGGCCTTGATGGCGAAGCCACGCAAACCGTCGGCGAAGCCGTTGAAGGCCGCCGCGATCAACCCGTCGCACTGGTGATGGGCGCGGAAGGGCCGGGCTTGCGCGAGAAAACCCGCGAGACCTGCGACGCGCTCGTGCGCATCCCCTTTGCCGGAGAGTTCGGCTCGCTCAACGTCTCGAACGCGGCCGCCATCGCGCTTTACGCCTCGCTCCACGGATAAAAAACCGCGTTATCCACAGAAAATCTGGCTTTGGCCGGTTTTCTGTAACCTTCCGTTCACAAAAACGCGACAGGCTCTCCCAAGGAGCCGTCCCCGCTCCTATCTACTAAGCAGACCGCAAGACCGGAACTCTTGCGTTTCTGTCACTGTCCCTCGTTCCGCTACTAGCGCCTGGTTCCCCCCGGGCGCTTTTTTCTTCCGGAAGATGGCGCTAGAACAAACCATCAGGGCAGGGGGGCACGATGCCAAACTATAGCGACGAATTTCTGAGCAAGGTTCTCAAACGCACCAAACGCGTGGCCGTTGTGGGCGTGTCGCTCAATCCGGTGCGCCCGAGCTATTACGTGGCGCGCTACCTCTCGCTCAAAGGCTATAAGGTTGTGCCTGTGAACCCCGGCAATGTCGGTGAAGAAGTGTTCGGCACCAAGGTGATCGGCTCGCTGGCCGATATCGAGGGCGAGGTGGATATGATCGACATCTTCCGCCGTTCCGAACACGTGACGCCCATCGTCGAAGAGGCCTTGGCAACGTTCCCGAATCTCAAGACCGTCTGGATGCAGATCGGCGTGATCAACGAGGAAGCCGCCGCATTGGCCGAAGCGCATGGCGTAGACGTGATCATGGATCGCTGCCCTAAGATCGAATATCAGCGCCTTTTCGGGGAGTTGCGCATGGGCGGCTTCGCGACAGGCGTGATTTCGTCGAAGCTTTAAGCCTCAGGCGTTCACCGCGCGGCGCACCATATCCCAGTAAAGCTCGGCCACGCCCTCGCTCGAAAGACGACCAGACGCGCGGTACCATGTGGTCACGCCCGTCAGCATAGCAATGATCGCAAGTGTGGTGATCTTCGTGTCGGCCACCGTGAAAAGCCCTTCGTCCGTGCCCGCTTTCAGGATCGCTTCCAAACGGTCCTCGTAGCTGCGCCGGAGCCGTTCGATCACGGTGAAATTCTCGGGGCTGAGATTGCGCAACTCCATGTAGGAGATGAACACCGCATCGGGGCGCGCGAGGTGGAAGAGGATGTGGAAGCGTACGAAGGCCTCCAGCCGATCCCGCGCCGATCCGGCGTTTCTTTGCGCGTCGGAGGCCGCAATCAACTCGTCCATATGGCCGCGCATCAGATCGAAGAGGAGCGACTGTTTGTCCGGTGTGTAATTGTAAAGCGCCCCCGCCTGCACCCCCACTTCCGCTGCGATCTGGCGCATGGAAACGGCCGCATACCCATGCCGCGCGAACAGGCGCAAAGCGGCATCGGCCACTTTCGGGCCTGTGATATCGGAATGTGAACCTGCGGTGCGTGCCATGGTTGCAGGGCGTAAAGGCAAATCTCCGCACGGTCAAATCTCCCGTGTTGCGTGCAGGCCCTATCCGGTGCAAAACCGCAGCCATGATGCTTCGCTGCACCCTCCTTCTTGCCGCACTGGGCTTTTCAGCCTGCGCCACTTTCCCCGCGCTCGATGCTGCGCCGGGGGCAGGGCGTGCGGCTGGAACTCCGCCCGCGCTTTTGCCGCTGGAGCCGCTTCTGGAGGCCGTGGACAACACCCATGTGAGCGAGGCCGATGCCACGGCATTGTCAGCACGCGCCGCCGCGCTCCAAGCCCGCGCGGCGCGCCTTCGGGCCATGGGGGCTGTAGATTCGGCCACAAAAGCCCGCATGCAAGCCGGCGTTTCCGGCTGATCCGGCCAAGGCGCGGCATTTGCCGCGTTGCAGGCAAGAGGCGAACCCGTTACATCCCGCTCGGAAGATAAGTCAGCAGGAGCTTTCCATGAGCAACGCCCCCCTCCGCCTCGGCATTGCGGGCCTTGGAACCGTCGGTGTGGGCGTCGTGAAGATCGTCCGCCAGCATGCAGCGCAAATCGAAGCGCGCACCGGACGGGCCGTGGAAATCACCGCCGTCTCCGCCCGCTCCCGCGACCGCGACCGTGGCGTGCCGCTGGCCTCCTATGCTTGGGAAGACGATCCGGTCGCGCTTGCCAAACGCGACGATGTGGATGTCTTGGTGGAAGTCATGGGCGGGCATGAGGGTGCCGCGAAAGACGCCATCGAAGCCGCGATTGCCTCGGGCAAGCATGTTGTGACGGCGAACAAGGCGCTGCTGGCGATCCACGGCCAAGCGATTGCCACCGCTGCCGAAGCCAAAGGCGTTAAGGTGCGCTATGAAGCGGCTGTTGCGGGCGGCATTCCGGTCATCAAGGCGCTGACCGAAGGCTTGGCCGCCAACCATATC
>JALQUU010000059.1 GCA_023260655.1 Paracoccaceae bacterium
GGCCTCGCTCACGCCGCGCGAAGAACGCGTGCTGCGCATGCGTTTCGGCATCGGTATGAACACCGACCACACGCTCGAAGAAGTCGGCCAGCAGTTCTCGGTCACCCGCGAACGTATCCGCCAGATCGAAGCGAAGGCGCTGCGGAAGCTCAAGCACCCGAGCCGCAGCCGCAAACTCCGCAGCTTCCTAGACCAGTAAAAAAGAAAGCGCCCTCTGGGGCGCTTTTTTCTCGGATATGTCCCGAGGCAAAAGGTTAACACGCTAACGTGGTGAGGAATTCGTCCGTTTCTTGATCTGCGAGAAACAGGAGACGCAAAGTGACGCCGAAACAAGTCCAACTGGTTGAGACATCGTTCAAAGCCTTTGTGCCCGTAGTTTATAAAACCACGGAAGAATTCTACGATACCCTTTTCAAGTCTTCCCCGCATCTGCGCGAGATGTTCCCTGAAGATATGCGCGAGCAGCGGGTCAAACTGATCGACACTCTGACCTACGCGGTCAATGGTCTGCGCTACCCCGAAACGCTGCTGCCGGTCGTGCACGATCTTGGCAAGCGCCATAAAGGCTACAAGGTGAAGCCCGAGCATTATACGGCTGTCCGTGCGGCCTTGATCACCGCGCTTGAAAAGGCACTCGGGCCGCGCTTCACCCGCGACGTGAAAGAAGCCTGGCAGGCCTGCGTTTCACTCATCGCCAAGGAAATGATGGGCGCTCAAGCGGCCTGAGACGCGTCCGATGCTGCCGCTGCGTCAGGCTCCAACGTCATTACGCTTGCCATACACAAGCCATACGCAATCCATATGTTACGGAAATGGCCCTTTCGCGGAGAAAGGGCCATTTCTCCCGACCCGCCGGGGATGGGGTCGGGCAGCACCGGGATGATCTGGGTCCCCCGGTGATCCATTAAAGGATGTAGTCGTCGATCGAGATTTGCGTGTGGTGGATATCTTCCAGCACCACCCGCAGCGCCTCACCGGAAAAGTCGTAGAAAACAATGTGGGTATCGTTGCCCCAAGTCTCCAGATTACCCCAGTAGAGCGCCGATCCGCCTTGGCTGTCGAAGCCGAAGGCCGAGATGTCCAGAAGGTCTACCCCGTCCTCGAAATCGGTGATCGTCACCGTGCCACCGGAGGGGTTGAACACGAAGGTATCCGCGCCAGAGCCGCCCGTCATGGTGTCATTGCCACGGGTGGAAATCAGCACGTCATCCCCGCCGCGACCGTCCATTACGTCATTGCCGGCGGTGTCGTTCAGGGTGTTGTCACGGTTGTTGCCACGAATGGGGCGGGGGCCAGATGAGTTGCGGGGCATCGTAAAGACTCCATAAAATCAGTGCTTTGTTTAAATATCGCCGGCTCTGCAGCGATAGGGTCACCCTAAATTGCGCTCCACGTCTGCGGGAGTGCGGGAAACCACAGAAGGCCACTATTCGCGGGGCAGGAAATCCTGACCCCGGCCATCCCTGCGGCGGTTCATCCGTCGCGTTCCGCCAAAACCTCCGCTATTCCATGGGGCATGTTCCCCGTCGGAGACTTCCTGCCATGGCTCATCTGCACCGATTTTCCATCGAAACCTCCGGCCCCGGGCTTTACGAATTCACCCGCGAAGTCGCCCGTTGGCTACCTGCCGAAGACGGGGTGCTGACGCTCTTCATACGCCACACCTCCGCAAGCCTTCTCATTCAGGAAAATGCCGATCCGGAGGTTCGCACGGATTTGACCGAGTTTTTTAACCGTTTGGTGCCACCTTCCACCCATCCCTCGATGAGCTACCTCACCCACACCTACGAAGGCCCCGACGACATGCCCGCCCATATCAAGGCCGCACTGCTCCCCGTTTCGCTTTCGATCCCCGTTGAAGCCGGGCGAATGGCTTTGGGAACGTGGCAGGGGATCTATTTGATGGAGCACCGCCGCGCCGCGCATCGGCGCGAAGTCGTGGCGAAGTTCATGCTGGGGTGAGTCCGATATGCATCAATCCATGCCCAATATCTTGCGTGTGATTTCCCCTCTACCCAAAACCTAGAGGCTGGCCTATAGTGCCTGTGGATAACCCGGGCAGAAGACCCAAGGGGACCGAGGCACGAGGCAGTTAAGGGGGCAAGCGATGCGCTGTCCATTTTGCGGAAATATCGACACTCAAGTGAAAGATTCCCGTCCGGCGGAAGATCATGTTTCGATCCGTCGGCGTCGGTTTTGCCCTGCGTGCGGGGGGCGTTTCACGACCTATGAGCGCGTGCAATTGCGCGATCTGGTCGTCATCAAATCCAACGGACGTCGCGAGGATTTCGACCGCGACAAGCTCGAACGCTCGATCCGCATCGCGCTGCAAAAGCGCCCCGTGGAGCCCGAACGTATGGATCAGATGATCTCGGGCATCGTGCGTCGTCTGGAGAGCATGGGCGAAACCGACATCTCGTCGAAGATCATCGGTGAGATCGTCATGGAGTCTCTGGCCCGGATCGACACCGTCGCTTACGTGCGTTTTGCGAGCGTTTACAAAAACTTCCAAGCCGCAGACGACTTCGACAAGTTCGTGAGCGAGCTTCGGCCTGACGCGCGTCCGGACGAGTGAGCACGGAAGATACCCGTCACATGGCCCATGCCCTGGCGCTTGGACGCCGGGGCTTTGGCTCTGCTTGGCCCAATCCTTCGGTCGGCTGCGTTCTGGTCAAGGATGGCCGCATCATCGGGCGCGGCTGGACCCAACCGGGCGGCCGCCCCCATGCCGAACGCATGGCGCTCGAACAAGCAGGCAGCGCCACGAAAGGCGCAACCGCCTATGTCACGCTCGAACCATGCGCCCATCACGGTAAAACCCCACCCTGCGCCGAAGCCCTGATCGCGGCAGGCGTCGCGCGCGTGGTTTCCGCCATAGAAGACCCCGACACGCGGGTATCCGGAAAGGGCTTCGCACTCCTCCGTGCCGCGGGGATCACCGTAGAAACGGGTGTTCTGGCTCAAAACGCCGAGCGCGACTTGCAGGGCTTTCTCCTCTCGCGCCGCGAGGGCAGGCCCTTCCTTACCCTGAAACTCGCGCTCACCCTTGATGGCCGTATCGCCACTGCGAGCGGCGAAAGCCAGTGGATCACTGGCCCCGAGGCCCGCCGCCGCGTTCATGCGCTCCGGATGTCACATGATGCGGTGATGGTCGGCGGTGGCACCGCCCGCGCCGATGACCCGCTTCTCACCGTGCGCGACATGGGCGCCCCGCGCCAACCCGTGCGGGTCGTGCTCTCCCGGTCACTCGATTTGCCCACCGAGGGCCGGATGGCGGCCTCTGCGAAGGACGTGCCGCTCTGGCTTCTCCACAGTGCAAATGCGCCGGAGGCACGGCAAGAGGCATGGCGCACCACTGGTGCGACCCTGATCGAAGTGCCGGATGAAAACAGCCAGATCGCGCCCCGTGCGGCTTTGGAAGCCTTGGCACAAGTCGGCCTCACCCGTGTTTTCTGCGAAGGCGGCGGCCAGCTTGCGGCGTCGCTCATGCAGGCAGGCCTCGTCGATCACCTCATCGTCTTCAGCGCCGGTGCCATCATCGGTTCGGAAGGCCTGCCGGGCGTGAGTGGCCTGAAACTCGCTGCCCTTGCCGATGCGCCACGTTGGAAGCTCTCGGAGGTCGCCCAAGTCGGGGCCGATGTCATGACCACTTGGGAACGGCGCTGATCTAGCGCCACAGATTGGCGTAACTCGTGAGAAAGCCTTGCACTTTCGCCAGAAGCCGCAGGTGCGGCCCTTGGTGCGACTGGCCTGCCAAGATCCGCTTGATCGCAACTTCCACGGGGCAGGGCTGGCCCGTGACCGGATCGAGATAGCGCGGGTAATCGATCAAGGCCGCATGCACGAGCCCTTCCAGCGAGGGCCGCGCCTTGCGACGCTCGGGCCTCGGCCCGAGGTCCTTGGTCAGCCCCCAACCCGCATAGAAGGGCGCACCCAGCACCGTTACCTTCTTGCGGCGCAGGAGCGCCTCAAACCCTGTGAGCGAAGTCATCGTCCACACCTCGTCGACGCCATCAAGCAGCGCCGCGATATCAGCATCAGGCAGGACCATATCCGCCAACTCATGGGCATTTCCCACGGCCCCCTTGCGCAAACCCGCCACCACATCGGGGTGCGGTTTATAGAGGATCACCGCTTCTGGATTGGCGCTGCGCGCCGCTTCAAGAAGCGCGCGGTTAGTTCGGATATCGCCTGCGCCCAAGAGGATCGACGCGTCATCCTCCACTTGCCCCGGCACCAGAATGCGACGGCCTTCCGGCAGATCGGGCAGGGCGCCGCCAAGGTTATATTTGCTCACACCGCCACGGATCAGGCTCCGGATCACAGCCTTCGCCCGCATCTCCTGATCCGGGCGAAGCTGCGCGCTTGGCGATCAGCACTTCTAGATCGGAAGGCTCGGTCGGGTCGAAATAGATGCCGCTCCGGTCGAGCACGAGCGAGAGGGGCGGCACGAGCTTCGCGCCTAAGCCCTTCGAACGAAGAAACCCGTCTTCAACCCGCGCCGTGCCGATCGTGGCGGGTCTTGCGCCCCATACCATGCCTCTTACGGGGGCTCTGGCGAGGCTTCAGAGAAACGCAGCGGCGTCACAGAGCCAAAGAAGCGCTGCATATGCTTGCGTTTCCAAAGCCTTATCCCTGCAGCCTGCCAGCCATTCCGATCCTCGCGGTAGCTGCGTGCCTGAGCGGCCAGTGTTTCAAGGGCTTCTTCGAACGTCCCCAAACGGTCTTCGAAGGTGTTATACCACGTCGGCGCAAGGATCATCGCGCCTGCGAAAAGCTGCGCTTTGGTCAGTGCCCGCCCCCTGCGCGGCAAAGGGTGGGGCGAACGATCTTCCGTCAGCCCCCAGCCCGCATAGAACGGCGTGCCGAACACATTGGGCCGATGCCCTGCGAGAATGGCTTCGAACCCCATCTGTGACGATACGGTGTAAACACTCCACGCCCCTTCCAGAAGCGTCAGAGGGCTCACCGGATCGCTCAGGAGGGCCATTCCCTCGCCCAAGTCCTCATTCTGGAAATGGCCCTCCCGCAAGCCCTCAGCGGTCTCCGGATGGGCCTTGATTATAATCGGGCGGCCGGGATTTTCTTCCCGTGCCCAGTAGAGCATTTCCCGAAAGCTGTTCCGATCCGCCCGGCTGGCTTTGACAGACGCATCCCCGCGCGTTTGGTCGATCACCAGAACATAGCCCGGAGCGGGCAGGGGGGCTTCCGGGTCATGGCCTGCGTACTTCGAAAGATCCGCCTCTTTCATCCGCGCCATGCCTGCGCGGGCCCGGTTCAGGAGTGCGCTGTCATCGAGCGGGTGGGTGGCAAGGATCTGCTCCAGATCGGAAGGGGCAAAGGCATCGAAATGCACGCCGCCGCGACGATCGATCATGAGGCCAAGCGGCGGCTCACCCTTACGGCCGGGATGGAGCGAGCGCAGGAAAGCATCCTCTAGCCGAACCAAAGGAACGCGGGCATCATTAGCGGCTTTTTCCCCGCGCGCTGCATAGGGCGATTGCCCCCATACGGCCATGGCATCGCCTGCTTGCGGTAAGCCCGGAACGAGGGGCTCACCTGCGAGTTCAAGAATGCGGCGGATGCGTTTTTGCCAGAGGAACCCGGCGTTTAAATAGCGAAGCCGCCGGGTGGGCCTATTGCCTCCGGCGGCTTCAATGGGTGCGTTTTGCGGCATGCGCGGGGCCTTAGCCGCCGAGGCCCGACGCGGTGGAGCCCAGCGTGTTGATGGAGCCGAGCGAGCCTGTAATGGCGGCAATCGTCTTGTTCCACTGCGTGAACGGCGCTTCCGTGACATAGAGCGTATCGTCGTCGCGGATCGAGAAATCGCGGGCCATGAACATGCCGTTGGGTTGGGTCAGGTCAAGCACATAGACCAACCGCTGATCCCCGACGAGGTCGTTACGCCCAAGCACCTGATTGGCGATCTCGGCAGGCTCGTTGCGGAACACGAACACGCCCGTCGGATCGGCTGCAGACGCGAGAAGCCCGCCAACTTGGGCGATAGCTTCCAAGGCCGAAAGGGTCTGGGTTTCGAAGGGAATACGGTTCTGGGTGCCTGTGGCCCCAAGCGCCGTGTAAGCGCGGCTGTCTTCCTCTACGAGGATACGGTCGCCGCCACGCAGGGCGATATCCATCTCGGGGTGTTTATAGAGATCCTCGAACCAGACCTTCGCCCGTTCCGTGCCACGGATAACCGTGATCTGCGCGATTTCCGGTGCGATGCTCACGCCGCCCGCACGGGCCAGCATCGTGGAAAGAGAGCGGGTGGGGCGCTCAATGGCGTATACGCCCTGAGCCCCGACCGAACCGATCAAGCTGACAGTAGAACCATCCCCCGCGAGGCGGCGCACTTGCACCTGCGGATCGGGTGTCTGGTCTTCAAGCTTGGCGGTGATGATTTTGCGCAGCGCTTCTAGGGTATTCCCGGCGGCTCGGATGCGGCCCGCGTAGGGCACGAAAATAAAGCCCGCGCCATCAACTTGAACTTCTTCAAGCAGGGTCGAATTGAGGCCTTCCGACGCCAGAAGCCCGTCATCGACGTTCTCCCAAACCGTAAGGCCCAATGTGTCGCCCGGGCGGATCACATCGGAGTCGAGCGTTCCAGCCGCCATAAAGGCCTTCGAGAACCCGAGGGCCGGGGTTACAGCCGTCGCCCGCGTGACCCGATCGTTCACAGCCACGACAAAGGCATCGCCTTCCTTCATGACCGAACCTGCGAAAATCTCGCGTTTATTCGGGCCCACACGCGGCAGTCCGCATGCGGACACCATCGCAATGGCCGCCAAAAGAGCGACAGACTTCGCCCAATGGGAAGACGTGGGTTTCACTGCTCGGTCTCCTCGACCTTGTTTGCCTGTTCTCGCGCCGATTTTTCGGCATTTTTCGCCTCTGTAGAGGCTTTGCAGACACCATAGGAAGAATTTTCGATAAAATCCAGCAGATTGGAGCGCTGGAATTATTTCACCGAGCGCAACTGTTGCCGGGGGGGCCGCGGTGCCTTTTGCCAGCGCGTCATACGGGTCTTCCGGCGCAAGCATCATATCCACGACTTGCCGCATCAGCTCACGGCGCCCACGCGCCGAATAGAAGCCGCCAGCAACTTGGCTCGTTTCCATGAGATAGCGCCTGTATTCGGCATAGGCTTTGCGATCCGGCCTGCTCGGGTGCGCAAAAAACTCGGGCAAGGGCTGTTCGGAGACAAACTCCGGCTTGGCATAGACTGCCGCCCCGAACACTTTCAGAGGAATGCCGCGCCAGAGAACTTGCTGACCCGCAGTCGAGTTGACGGTAACAGCCGTCCGTGCGTGATTTAGAAGCTCTGCGAGCTTGCCGCCGCGCAGAAAATGCACGCGCTCCCGCACGCCCATTTCCGCCGATAAACGCTTGATTTCTTGGGAAAGAGGCACTCGTCCGCCTTCCAGCGGATGGGCTTTGAATACAAGGTGGTGATGTTTTGGCGCGCCTTCGGAAAAGCCGCGCATCACAACTTCCAGAAACTCGGTCATGGACGAAAAGGGCGAATGCATCCTGAAGCTTGCATCATGCTCAAGTTGGAGAAGGGCCAAGTGATAGGGGAAGCCACCATTGCGAACACGCCGCGTGGCAATTCGCCGTTCAAGCGCATGCATCGGCATCATGATCAGACGGTTCAAATGCAGCTTGAACTCTCTTGAAACAGGGACGTCGCGATGTGGCCGAAATCCTTTATAGGCACCGTTCCGGAACATGACGAACCAGTGGTAGAGGGCCCCGTAGAACACATGCTGCCGCATATCGCCCCAGCGGGCGGGGGGGAGAGCAGTGTCCATGTCGGATTGTTCGAGCGCGTTCTTCATCTCCGAGACGCTCATATCCATGAGGCGGGAGTGCCCGTTGGAGCCGCCGCGCTCGTATGTGACTCAGTAGGGCCGCATGTAGCCTTCTTCAAAAAAGTGTATTTCCAAAGACTTGGATCGCGCCAAGGTGACGGCTTGGGCGTGGGTGGGGCGGGTGTCGCCGTAGAGGGCGATATCGGTGATGCCGTGGTCGTTAACTATTTTGGTTAACGCGGCTTCCCAGCTTTCGGGGTAATCTTGGAAAGGGACGAAATGGGCGGGATCGTGCCAGAAGAATGCGTCCCCCGCGTTAAACCCTACACGCCAGAGCTCGGCTCCGGCAGCTGTCAACATCTTGGCAAGCTGAGAGAAAAAAGGCCCGTGCGGCCCTTGAAGGAAAAGGAAACGTCTTTGTGCTTTTTGACGTGCGGAGGTGGTCATGGGGTTTCCGAGGCTTTTTCCCTCCATAACGGCTTTGCGGGGCGAAAATAAGGCGGTTTTTTGCCTTGCCTTGCCTTGTGGGGTATGTCGGATTAGGTGGGGAAGAAATGCAGGAGGAATGGCATGTTCACCGGGATCATCACAGACGTTGGGCGCGTAGAAGTGCTTGAAAAGAAAGGTGATCTGCGCGCCCGGATCGGTACTGCCTATGACATGTCGACCGTCGACATGGGGGCCTCCATTGCCTGCGACGGCGTCTGCCTCACGGTGGTGGGGAAGGGGGCGGGGTGGTTTGATGTGGATATTTCTGCGGAGACGATTTCTAAGACCAATCTGGACCTCTGGGTTTCGGGAAAGCCTGTTAACCTCGAGCGGGCTTTGAAGGTTGGGGACGAGCTCGGCGGGCACATCGTTTCCGGGCATGTCGACGGGGTCGCGGAGATTATCGCGATGAAAGACGAAGGCGATTCAACACGTTGCACGCTCAGGGCCCCAGCGGCGCTGGCGAAATTCATCGCGCCGAAAGGCTCGGTGGCGCTCAACGGGACGTCTTTGACCGTTAACGAAGTCCACGGGGTCGATTTCGGCATCAATTTCATCCCCCACACCAAGGAACGCACAACATGGGGTGTGGCCAAGGTGGGGGACAGGGTAAATCTTGAGATCGACACCCTCGCCCGCTACGTCGCACGGCTGAACGAGAGCCTCTGAGCCTCGCTTTTCCAAAGAGTATGGATTGCGTCTGGATTGCGTATGGCAAGCGTCATGACGTAATTTCGACTGTGTGGTCGGTTTTGATGGGCTGTTCGCGCGGCTAAAGGTTAACGCCGACTGGCGGCGAGTGGTTAATCACCCGCGCGGTCAAAAGCCGCAAGCTGACGTTCTATGCAGCGAAGTTGGCCGAAACAAGAATTCCCACTTTAGTTTTCAGCCTGAAGGCCAGTTCCGTTTTCTTCTGCTTCCTGCGCAATCTTTTCCCAAGGCCATTTAGAAGTCATATATTTTCGATAAAATAGCAATCCTCGATCGACAAGGCATTGTTGCAGAACTCTCGCCGTGAAGGATTCACATCGTGAATCCATGCGGTTAGACGGGCAACATGAGCAAGCCCAAGCCCGCCCGCTACCGCACCACCAACTGGTCCGCCTACAACGCTGCGCTCAGGAAGCGCGGGTCACTGCTGATCTGGCTGGACAAGGAGATGGCCTGGCACGCGCCGCATGAGGGCCGTACGGGGCGCCCGCCTGTCTTCTCGAACGCGGCGATCCAGTTCTGCCTGTCGATCAAGGTGCTGTTCAAGCTGCCGCTCAGGCAGACCGCCGGGATGGTCGCAAGCCTGCTGCAGCTGGCGGGGCTGGACTGGCCCGTTCCGGACTACTCGACGCTGTGCCGCCGACAGAAGACCCTGAAGGTGCAGATCCCTTATCGCCGTGCCGACGGGCCGCTGAACCTGCTGGTGGATAGCACCGGCATCAAGTTCCTCGGCGACGGCGAGTGGCAGGCCCGCAAGCATGGTGTCCAGGGAAGACGCCGATGGCGCAAGGTCCATCTGGCCATGGACACCGCCACATCCGACATCCGCGCGGTCGAGTTCACCGCCTGCCGGGAAGGCGACAGCCCCGTCCTGCCAGACCTGCTGGACCAGATCCCAGACGACGAAGACATCGGCACCGTGACCGCAGATGGCGCCTACGATACACGACGCGGCCACAGCGCCATCATCGCGCGCGGTGGCACCGCAATCATCCCGATCCGCAAGAATGGTCGACCGTGGAAGGAGGATTGCCCAGCCGCCCAGGCCCGCAATGAAACCCTCCGCGCCACACGCCACTACGGCCGCGCGTTCTGGAAGCGTTTGACCGGGTACCACGCCCGCAGCCGCGCCGAGGCCAAGATGCGCTGCCTCAAGTCTTTCGGCGAGCGCATCGCGGCAAGAGACCCTGACCGCCAAACCGCCGAAATCCACATCCGCGTCGCACTCATCAACCGCTTCAATGCCCTCAGCACCGCCGAGATCGTACGCGTGCCCTGAACCTGAAGGGGAAAGGGGAAGTCACGCCTCAAGACGCCTTTATGCAACAATGCCTATTGAATACCTCGTGAATAGGGGTTCCGGCGATTTCTGGAGTGACGAGTGCTCTTTTGGGCAAGGCGCGGGGATCCCCCGCGCCTTTTTCTTGTCTGGGTGCGGCTTATAACTGCACGCATTCGAATATCTTGTTGCGTTGGCTTGGGCGGGTTATCTTGGGGCGCGTTTCTGAGGGAGGATGCCATGCTGATCAAACCGAACCGCCGCGATATTCTGCGCCTTGCCGCGATGGCACCCGCCTTTGCGCTGCCTGCGATGGCGCGTGCTAATCTGGGGGCACCTGCGGGCGATAACCCCGCGCATTTCCGGTTCACTGTGGGCGAGGCGAAGATCACGATCCTTTCGGACGGGTTTTTCTCGATGCCGACCTCCGGCTTGGGCGTGAACGCGGACCCGAAAGAGGTACAAGCACTTCTGGAGCAGCATTACCTTTCCCCGACCGAGGGCTATTCGCACACCAACCACATGTATGTGGAACTGGGCGAGGCGAAGGTGCTGGTGGATGTGGGGTCGGGCACCCGCTGGTTGCCGACGGCGGGGCGGCTTCTGGCCAATATGGAAGCGGCCGGGATCAATCCGGACGAGATTACCCATGTGGTGATCACCCACGCGCACCCCGATCACATCTGGGGGCTGCGGGACGAGTTTGACGAGCCGATCCTGTCGCAGGCGGAATATATCATCGGTGCTGCCGAGCATGCGCATTGGATGCAGGATGATCTGGTGAACAAGGTGGCACCGGAAGAGCAGCAATTCGTACTGGGCGCGGTCAATTCGATCAACGCGGGTGTGGAATGGACCATGGCCGAGGACGGGCACGAGGTGGCACCGGGGCTGCGGCTCATTGCGACGCCGGGGCATACGCCGGGCCATATGAACCTCGTGGTGGAGTCGGACGGCAAGCAGGTGATGGCCCTTGGCGATTCGATGAGCCATGCGGTGCTGAACTTCGCGCAACCGGGGTGGTTCAACGGCTTTGACAGCGACGGCGAGCAAACCGTGGCGACGCGCAAGCGGCTTCTGGATATGGCGGCGGCGGACCGGATTACGGTGCTAGGCTACCACTTCCCGTTCCCTGGTGTGGGCCATGTGCTGAAAGCGGGGGAAACCTACGAGTTCCTGCCTGCGCTCTGGCAATTCTCGGAATAATAGCTTTCGTAGGCCTGTGCGTTGGCGCAGGCCTTCCCTATCTCTGTGCGTGAAAATGCGCCGCGGCGTTGCTCTGGCCTTGCGCGCGTGCTTGCGCTATCTCGCGGGGGCGATGAACTGAGGAACTCCCATGTCCGACACTCTGCCCTATGAAAAGCCCGGCCCCGTTGAGGGCAGCTATTCCGACGCGATTTCTTCGATCGAGGATATCATCGAAGATGCCCGCAATGGGCGGATGTTCATTCTGGTGGACCATGAGGACCGCGAGAACGAAGGCGATCTGGTGATTCCGGCGCAGATGGCGACGCCTGCGGCGATCAACTTCATGGCGATGCACGGGCGCGGGCTGATTTGCCTGTCGATGACCTCGAAGCGAGTAGAGCAACTGGGGCTGCCGCTGATGGCGTCTTACAACTCCTCGCGGCACGAGACGGCCTTCACCGTGTCTATCGAGGCGCGGGAAGGGGTTTCGACGGGGATTTCGGCGCATGACCGCGCTTTGACGATTGCCACGGCGATTGATGCCTCCAAGGGCCCTGCCGATATCGCGACGCCGGGACATGTGTTCCCGCTCCGCGCACGCGATGGCGGTGTGCTGGTGCGCGCGGGCCATACGGAAGCTGCAGTGGATGTGTCGCGCTTGGCGGGGCTGAACCCCTCGGGCGTGATCTGCGAGATTATGAATGAAGACGGGTCGATGGCGCGTTTGCCGGACCTGATTTCCTTTGCCCAGAAGCACGGGCTGAAGATCGGCACGATTTCCGACCTGATCGCCTATCGCCGCCGTCACGACAATCTGGTGAAAGTGGCGCGTGAAGAGAGCGTGACTTCGGAGTTCGGCGGGGAATGGACGCTCAAGGTCTATACCGACGAGACGATGGGCGCGGAGCACCTTGTTCTGATCAAGGGAGATATTTCGGGTGATGAATCGGTGCTGGTGCGGATGCATGCGCTGGACCCGCTGAAGGATTTCGCGGGCCTCGGGCCGAAGGGGCGGGCGTTCGAGTTTACCAATTCGATGCAGCAGATCGCCGAAGAGGGGCGGGGTGTGGCCGTGCTTCTGCGCGATACGCAGATGAAGCTGACCGAACCCCATGAGGTGAGCCCGCAGACGCTGCGGCAATACGGGCTCGGCGCGCAGATCCTCTCGTCGCTCGGGTTGAAGCGGATCGAACTCTTGACCAACTCGCCCCAGCCGAAGGTGGTGGGGCTGGATGCCTACGGGCTGGAAATCACCGGCACGCGCCGGATCAAAGCGGAGTAACGCCAATGGCCGGACATGAAACGCATTACATCCTGCCGCGCCCGAGTTTCGAGCGCCCGGTGAAGCTCCTTATTGTTGTGGCGCCTTACTACAAGGATATCGCCGACAATATGGTGGCAGGGGCCAAGGCCGAGATCGAAGCGGTGGGCGGCACTTGGGATCTGATCGAAGTGCCCGGCGCGCTGGAAATCCCGACGGCGATCGGCATTGCCGAGCGGATGTCGAATTTCGATGGCTACGTGGCTTTGGGCTGTGTGATCCGTGGCGAGACCACGCATTACGACACCGTGTGCAACGACTCGAGCCGGGGCATCACGCTTCTGGGCTTGCAGGGGCTTTGCATCGGTAACGGTATTCTCACGGTCGAGAACCGCCATCAGGCGGAAGTGCGCGCCGATCCGGCGGACCAGAACAAAGGTGGCGGGGCGGCTGCTGCGGCCTTGCATCTGATCGCCCTTGCTCGTAAGTGGGGCG
>JALQUU010000060.1 GCA_023260655.1 Paracoccaceae bacterium
GTCGCAGCCCTTCGACGTGGCGAAGGTCTTCACCGGTTCGGATGGTGTGCAGGTTCCGCTGGAAGACACGATCTCTTCGTTCAAAGCCGTTGTGGCTGGTGAATACGACCACCTCCCGGAAGCAGCCTTCTACATGGTTGGCGGCATCAAGGAAGTGATCGCGAAAGCAGAGCGTCTGGCAGCAGCTGCTGCCTAAGGAGGAAGCCTCATGGCGGATACGATGCAATTTGATCTCGTCAGCCCGGAGCGGAGCCTTGCTTCGCTTCAGGTGGCGCAGGTCCAGATTCCGGGCGCCGATGGCGACCTGACGGCCATGCCGGACCATTCGCCGCTCATCACGACGCTGCGTCCGGGTGTGCTGCGTGCCAACGGTCCGCAGGGCGAAGTTGCTTACGTGGTGACGGGCGGTTTCGCCCAGATCACTCCGGAAGGCGCCTCGGTGCTGGCAGAGCAGGCTGTTCCGCTGTCGGAAATGACCCGTGCGGTCTATGACCAGATGGTGGAAGAAGCCCGCGCGGCCCACGCAAGCGCACAGGAAACGTTCAAGAACGAGCCTGGCCTGGTGGACGATGCGGCAAAGCTTCTGGCCGATATGGTTGCCATTGGCGATCACATCAGCCTCTAAGGCGAGCATAACGAATAAAAAAAGCCCCGCAATGTCGGGGCTTTTTGCTTTGTGGCCCAAATTCTGCCGTTTTTCTTGCGTAAGGCAGAATTGTTGAGCAGGACGACACAATGAAACGCATAAGCAGCCACCTCATAGGCATCGATCAAGGCGAAGATGTTCTATTCTCGGATTTCGAGGATGGTGGCGAGATGTGGACTGGTGCTGGCCCGCGCGAGCGGCGGCATCGGGTGGAGTTCTCGCAAGCCTACCGTTCGGCACCGTCTGTGCAGGTGGCCTTGTCGATGTGGGATATGCACCACGCGACCAATGTGCGGGCCGATATTGCGGCGGAAAACATTGATCCCAAGGGGTTCGAAGTGGTGTTCCGGACGTGGGGCGACACCAAGGCGGCACGTGCGCGGGTGCGTTGGATGGCCATTGGCGAGATGCTCTACGCCGATGACTGGGAACTCTATTGAGCCTTACGCTTCGCGGTGACGGGCCTCGCGCCAGACGGTGACGAGACCTGCGCTGATGATGAGCGTGATACCGGCCCAGACCACGGGGCTCGGGATTTCAGAAAACACGATATAGCCTGCGAAGACGGCCATCGGCACGGTCAGGTATTCGAAGGGCGCGATCGTGGCGGCGCGGCCCAAGCGGTAGGCTTGGCTGAGGCAATAGCCGATGAGGCCGGAGTTGAGGCCGAGCATCAGGATCAGCCACCAATCCGAGGCGTTTGGCCAGACCCATGCGCGCAACAGGAAGATGATCGAGGCATTGGTGCTGCCTTCGGCATAGTGGCCATCGCCAGCGACGAGCCAGAAGCCTGCGCCGACGAAGAGGAATGTGACCTGCACGTAGGTGGAGAGCACCGAGGCGGGCGCACGGGCACCCAAGCGGCGGGTGAGGATCGAGTTCGCGGCATAGGCCGCTGCAGAGACAACGGGCAGGAGCAAAACGAGGCGCGAGGCGGAGAGTTCGGCCCCCGAAGCCCAAGGGCGCTGCATGATGATTACGCCAATGAGCCCCACGAGTACCGCACCGATGCGCCATGGCCCGATCTTCTCGCCCAGAAGCGGCACGGAGAGGAGGGTGATGAGGAGGGGGGCGATATAGAAGAGCGCCATCGCTTCGGCCAAGGGCAACACGGCGAGGGCTGCGAAATAGCTCATGTTCGAGAAGATGATGAGGCCGCAGCGGAGGAGATGTGGCCATGGGCGATCGGTGCGCAGGAGGTGGAAGCCGCCTTCGAGCTTCACGAGGAGGAGCATGAGCGGCATGGCGATGAGCGCGCGCAGGAACACCATTTCATGCAGCGGGTAGCCGCCCGAAAGGGCTTTGATCAGTACGTCATTGATAGTGATCCCTAACGCCCCGGCCAGAATGCAGAGGATTGCGAGGCCGGGGCGGGAGAGGGTTTCAATAACCAAGGGCGCGGTCCACGAGGTTGAGCATGGGCTCTCCCGCTTCACGGCGCCGGATGTTTTCAGCGACCGAGCGCGCGGCGGTGCGCGGGCGGGTGGCTGAGGCGATATGGGGCGTCACGGTGACTTTGGAATGCGCCCAATAGGGATGGGTGACGGGCAGCGGCTCGTTGCGGAAAGCGTCGAGCGTGGCATGGCTGATCTGGCCGGATTCGAGGGCGCGCAGCATGGCCTTATCGTCGATCAGCGCGCCGCGACCGGGGTTGAGTACGACCGCGCCCTTGGGAAGTTGTGCGAGAGTTTCCTCGTTCAAAGTGTTCTCGGTGGCGGCAGTGGAGGGCAGGAGGAGCACGAGGATCTGCGCCTTGGAGAGGGCTGCCTTGAGGCCGAGCGGGCCAGAGAGGCAGGTGATGCCCTCGACATGCTTTTGCGAACGGCTCCAGCCCGTGACGGGAAATCCGAGGCCAGCAAGGGTTTGTGCACAAGCGGTGCCCAATTCGCCGAGGCCCAGAATGGTGACGGGGCGCTCTTCAGCGAGTGGCGGCACATAGGCGCGCCATTTGCCGTCTTGGCCGTGGACATGCAGGTCCATGCCGAGGTGGTGACGGAGCACATGGCCGGTGACCCATTCGATCATCCCGCGCGTGAGGCCGTGATCGACCATGCGGGCGAGCGGGACTTTCAGGGTCTGGTTGCCGACGACATCCTCGACGCCCGCCCAGAGATTGAGCACGGCCTTGAGGCGGGTGTAGGGGGTGAAATCCTGCACCGAGGAATTGGGTGCGTAGACGATGTAATCCACCTCTTCCGGCGGGAAGGAGGGGCTGATCTGCGCGGCGATGCCAACTTCTTTCAGGGCTTCGGGAAGGTGCTGCGAGTATTTCTCCCAAGCTTCATCCTTGGCCGCGAAAAGCACGTTGACGGTCATGTATCACCTCGGTTTGTGGATATGCGCACTCTGGATCAGGCCGAAGCCTATCAGAAGCACCAACATGGCAGAACCACCGTAACTGACAAGGGGGAGCGGCACGCCGACGACGGGAGCCATGCCCATCACCATCGCCATGTTCACGGCGAAGAAAAGGAAGAAGGTCATGGCGATGCCGAGGGTGAGGAGCGAGGAGAAGCGGTCTTTCATGTTCAGCGCGGCGATGATGCAGAACACGATGATGAGCGCGTAGAGCGACAGGAGCGAGAAGGCTCCGATGAAGCCGAATTCCTCGGCCAATGTGTTGAAGATGAAGTCTGTGTGTTTTTCGGGCAGGAAGTTCAGGCGCGACTGGGTGCCTTGCATGAAACCTTTGCCGCCCCAACCTCCGGAGCCCATGGCGATCTTGGCTTGGGTGATGTGGTAGCCCGCGCCCAAGGGGTCGGAGGTGGGGTCGAGGAAAGTGTCGATCCGGCGGAACTGGTAATCCTGAATGAGCTGCCATGCGGTGCCGCGGGATTTGAAGACGGCGGTGACGAGGCCCACCGCGGCGGCGATCACGGCGGCGAAATAGGCCCAGTGGACGCCTGCGAGGAACATCACTGCGCCGCCTGCGGTGAGGATCAGGATCGAGGTGCCGAGGTCGGGCTGTTTCAGCACGAGGAAGGTGGGCAGGAGAATGAGCGCAACGGGAATGGCCACCCAGAGCGGATGCGAGGTTTTGCGGGCAGGGAGCCAGTCGTAATAGGCGGCGATGAACATGACCACTGTGATCTTGGCCAGTTCGGAGGGCTGGAGCTGCATGAAGCCGAGGTCGATCCAGCGCTGCGCGCCCATTTTTATCGAGCCGATGAGTTCGACGAGGATGAGGAGGATGAGCGACACGCCGTAGCCCACCGCCGAGACGTTGCGCCAGAACCAGATCGGCACCATGGCGACGATCACCATTGCGGTGATCCCCAAGCCGAAGCGCTTCATCTGGGCGGCGGCCCAAGGCGAGAAATCACCACCCGCGACCGAGTAGAGCATCATTAAGCCCACCGAGGCGACGGCGCAAAGAAGGATAATCAAGGGCCAGTTCAGGAACAGGATCTTGCGCGGGCCGGAGGGAACGGATTTGACGGTATATTCTAGGTAACTCATGCCGCCCTCTTATGCGCGCCCGCGATCGGGTTCGGAGGGCTGCGGTCGTTCGCGCTTGAGGCGCTCTTGCAGGGCCTTGATGCGGCCGCGGTCTTTTTCAGGATAGGCGGTGAGGGGCGGGTCGCCGCCGAAGAGGGCTTGCAAGGTGATGTCGCGGGCGATGGGGGCTGCGGCGGCCGAGCCACCGCCGCCATGTTCGACCACGACGCAAACCGCGTATTTCGGGGCGTCATAGGGGGCGAAGTTGACGAAGAGCGCGTGGTCACGGCGGTTCCACGGCAGGTCTTCGTTGCGGGTGACGCCACGGCGGCGCTCTTCCTCGGTGATGTTGCGCACTTGGCTCGTGCCGGTTTTGCCGGCCATGCGGAAGGCGTCGTCGAGGATGCGGCTGCCATAGGCGGTGCCGCGCGTGTGGTTCGAGACCGCATACATGGCGCGACGGATCATGCGGAGATTGTTTTCGTTGAAGCCAAGCTCGGGGCCGCGTCCGGAGGGCTGTTCGACCCCGTCGATGGATTTCACAAGCCGGGGCATGACAGCGCGGCCTGTGGCGAGGCGGGCTGTCATGACGGCGAGTTGCAGGGGCGAGGCCGCCACAAAGCCTTGGCCGATGGAGGCGTTCACGGTGTCGCCGATCACCCAGTCCTTGCCGAAGGCTCCCTTTTTCCATTCGCGGGTAGGGGCGCGGCCACGGGCCACGGCGGACATCGGCAGATCGAAGCGCACGCCGATGCCGAGGCGTTCGGCCATGGCGGAGAGCTTCTCGATCCCGAGTTTGAGGGCGAGGTCGTAGTAATAGACGTCGCAGCTTTCTCGGAGCGAGGTTTCGAGGTTCACATTGCCATGGCCGCTGCCCTTCCAGCAGTGGAACTTGCGGTTCGACACTTCGATATGGCCGGGGCAGTAAACGGTTTCGTCGGCACCGATGATGCCTTCCTCAAGGGCGGCAAGGGCTGTGACCATCTTGAAGGTGGAGCCGGGCGGATAGAGGCCTTGCACGGTTTTCGACGAGAGCGGGCGGTATTCGTTATCGGTGAGGGCCTTGTAATCGGCCACGGAAATGCCGCGCACGAAGAGGTTCGGATCGAAGGAGGGCGCGGAGGCGATGGCCATGATATCGCCGGTATCGGTGTCGATCACGACGGCGGCGGCGCTTTCTTGGCCCAAGCGGGCTTCGCAATAGCCCTGCAAGCCGGCATCCACGGTGAGTTGCACATCGGTGCCGGGCTGGCCTTCGACGCGGCCAAGTTCGCGCATGACGCGGCCTGCGGCGTTCACCTCGACGCGGAGCGTGCCCGCCTTGCCGCGCAGATCGTCTTCCAGCTTGGCCTCAAGGCCAACCTTGCCGATCTGGAAGCGGGGGAGGAGGAGGAGGCGGTCGGGGTCTTCGATCTTGTCGAGGTCGTAATCCGAGACAGGGCCCACATAGCCCACGACATGGACGAAATCGGCACCCAGAGGGTAATTGCGCGAGAGGCCGACTTCGGGGGTAACGCCTGGAAGGGCGGGGGCGTTCACAGCGACGCGGCTCAGGGCATCCCAACTGACGCGGTCGGCTACCGTTACGGGTGTATCGCCACGGCGGGACTTCATTTCTTTCAGCGCATCGGCAAGGTCTTCTTCCGGGATTTCGACGATGGCTGAGAGGCGGCGGAGGACAAGTTCGACATCCTTGCCGGCTTCCTCGCGCACCATGGTGATGCGGTAGGAGGGTTCGTTGACGGCAACCGGTGCGCCGTTGCGGTCGAAGACCTGGCCCCGCGCGGGGGGCAGGAGGCGGATGTTGATGCGGTTTTCTTCAGCGAGCAGGCGGAATTCGTCAGCCTGCTCGATCTGCATCCAGCGCATGCGGAGGCCGAGGCCTGCAATGAGAGCCATCTGCGCGCCGCCCAAGAACAGCGCGCGCCGCGAGAAGCGGCGGCTGAGGTCTGTGGCTTCTTGCTCTTTGCGTCTCATTGGCTGCGGCCCATCCCATCCATCTCCGCAGGTGTGGCTTTGCGCAGTCTTACGACGATATGGGCTGCACCGACAACAAACGGATACGCGAGCAGCGTGAACATGAATTGCATGACTGTGAGGCCAAGAGGCGCTTGTGGCACGAGAAGCACAGCCAGAACAAAGCGGTAGACGAAAAGGATGCCGAAGAGCGAGGCCGAGACTGATAGCCATTCCATGAGGAAATTCTGCTCATGGAGCGCGCGGGAGCGGGATTTCAGGGTTTCGGAGCCGATCAGAACCATCAGCGCGAAAAGGCCTGGAGGGCGCTGGAGCAGGAGGTCTTCCAAGAGAAAGATCACGGCGATGTGCAGCGAGGGCAGGTATTCGGGCCGACGTACCGCGAAGGCTAGCGTGAGGGCTAAGAGAAGGTCCGGGCCAGTCCAGAGCGGGGTTGCCGTGTTTAGGGGCAGGAGGCGGAGGAAGATCAGGAACAGGGCCGCGAGAATATAGGCGATGCGCATGGTCCAGATGTGGAGCCGGATGCTCTCAACCATCCTTGGCCGCCTCCGGTGCGGCGGGGGCCGGGCCGATGGTTTGCGGGACGAGCAAGCCGCCGGGGTCGGAGATGCTTTCCACACCAGGGTTGCGCAGCACGCGCAGGAATTCGAGGCGTTCGTAATCGGCGGCGAGGCGGACGCGGAGGCGACCGCCCGGATCGGCAGCGATCTGGCCCACGAGGAGGCCTGCGGGGAAGACGCCGCCGTCGCCTGCGGTGACCACACGGTCGCCGGGGCGGACGGTGTCGGGGTTCTCGATGAAGTTCACCGGCGGGGCGCGGGTGTTGTCGCCCATGATGAGGGCCGATTGCCCCGAGGGCTGGATGCGCACGGGGATGCGGCTGGAGGTATCGGTGAGGAGGATCACGCGGGAGGTGTTCTTGCCGACGCCGGAAATCCGGCCGACGAGGCCGATGCCATCCATCGCGGCCCAACCGTCGATGATGCCGTCACGGGTGCCGACGTTCAAAAGCACTGATTGGCGGAAGGGGCTGCCGCTATCGGCCAGAACCACACCAGTGACGTGTGTGAGTTGCGGGTCGAGGCGGACTTTGTTCAGATCGAGCAGGCGGGCGTTTTCCTGTTCGAGCTGGACCGCTGCCTCTTTCCACATCTTTAGTTGCTGCACCTCGCGGCGGAGTTCCTGGTTCTGTTCGACGAGGCGCTGGTAGCTCTGGAAATCGCGGACGAGCGAGATCGCCCCTGAAACAGGGGCCATCATCCAGTCCATGTTCGGAACGACGCGATCCACCACTTGGGCGCGGAAACGTTCCATGCGCGGGCTGTCGATACGCCAGACGAGGAAGACACCGAGGAGCAGCAGAACAGCGACCCCCAGAAGAAGCCGTCTGAGGGGAGCGATAAAATCCTCGCGGTCTGCTCTTTCGCGGGCCAAGGCGCCTCCGGGTCAGAGGGGATTAGCTATCGTAATCGATGGCGTGGCGCAGTTGCTTTTCGTATTCCAGCGCCTTGCCGGTGCCGAGGGCCACGCAGTTGAGGCTCTCGTTGGCGATGGAGACCGAAAGGCCGGTCTGCTCGCGGAGTGCCAGATCGAGATCGCCGAGCAGCGCGCCGCCGCCAGTGAGCATCACACCGCGGTCCACGATATCGGCGGCGAGATCGGGCGGGGTGGTTTCGAGCGCTTGCATCACCGCGTCGCAAATCTGCTGCACGGGTTCCGCGAGGGCTTCGGCCACCTGGGCCTGGCTGATCTCGGTTTCTTTCGGCACGCCGTTCAGAAGGTCGCGGCCACGGATCTGCATCGAGGCACCACGGCCATCGTCGGGCATACGCGCTGTGCCGATGGAGGTCTTGATGCGTTCGGCAGTGGATTCACCGACGAGCAGGTTATGCTGGCGGCGGAGGTAGGAGATGATGGCTTCGTCCATCCGGTCACCGCCGACGCGGACGGAGCGTGCGTAAACGATATCGCCGAGCGACAGGACCGCCACTTCGGTGGTGCCGCCGCCGATGTCGACGACCATGTTGCCGGTGGGATCGGTGATGGGCATGCCCGCGCCGATCGCGGCTGCGATGGGTTCAGCGATCAGGCCTGCGCGACGGGCACCGGCCGACAGCACGGACTGACGGATCGCGCGCTTTTCCACGGGGGTTGCACCATGCGGCACGCAGACGATGATTTTCGGTTTCGAGAAGGTCGAGCGCTTGTGCACTTTGCGGATGAAGTGCTTGATCATTTCTTCGGCCACGTCGAAGTCGGCGATCACACCGTCACGCATCGGGCGGATGGCTTCGATGGAGCCGGGAGTACGGCCCAGCATCAACTTGGCGTCTTCGCCCACGGCCAGAACCTTCTTCACGCCATCCTTGACGTGATAGGCCACCACCGAGGGTTCCGACAGGACGATGCCCTTGCCTTTGACATAAACGAGCGTGTTGGCCGTGCCGAGGTCGATGGCCATGTCTGCCGAAAAGAGGCTCGGCAGGTTGTTCAAAAAGGACATTTCGGCATTCCGTATGTCAAAGGTTGCAAAAGGAGTGGCGGACCGACCGGAAGGGCGGAATCGCAAGGGTTATAAGCGGTTGATGGCGCGGGATAAAGGGTTCTGACCTCTCAAATCAGCGTCAATCCGCCAACAATTGCACGGGAAAACGATGGACGCGGGGCAAAGCGGCGGCTAGAGGGCTGAAATGCTCTCGTATCAACACCTTTACCATGCCGGAAACCCTGCCGACGTCCAGAAGCATGCGCTGATGGCGTGGGTGCTGGATTATCTCGTGCAGAAGCCGAAGCCGTTGACTTATATGGAGACCCATTCGGGGCGCGGGCTTTACGATCTGGGGGCGCCGGAAGCGGTGAAAACCGGAGAAGCGGCGGCGGGGATCGGGTGGCTTGAAGCGCGTTTCGCGCCGGACCATCCCTACAGGCGCGTTCTGGAGCAGGTGCGGGCGGAGGCAGGGCAACGGGCCTATCCGGGATCGCCGCGCGTGGCCTCGGCGCTTTTGCGGCCCGATGACCGGATCGAACTGGCGGAATTGCACCCGCGCGAGGAAGCCGCCTTGCGCGATGCAATGGCCGAAACGCAGGCCATGGTGCACAAGGTTGACGGGTTCTCGATGGCGATGAGCCTCTGCCCGCCGATGCCGCGCCGGGGAGTGTTGCTCATTGATCCGTCTTACGAGGTGAAAGAGGATTACGAGGCCATTCCGGGCCGGATCGCAGCGTTGCACCGGAAGTGGAACGTGGGGATCATCGCGCTCTGGTATCCGATCCTAGTTGCGGGCGCGCACAAGCCGATGCTTGCGGCGCTGGAGGCGGCACGGTTTCCGGATGCCTTGCGCCACGAGGTGCGGTTTCCGCCCGTGCGGGAGGGGCACCGGATGGTGGGCTCGGGGATGTTCTTCGTCAATGCGCCATGGGGCTTGGCGGAAGAAGCGAAGCGGCTGGACGCGGTTTTCCGGTAAGGGCCCTTAGAGGTCTACCCGCCGGACGATAGCGAGGGCCGCCGCAAGGGCGATCAGAAGCGCGCCGCAAGTGCGGTCGATCACGCGGGCGGCGCGGGCACTGAGAAGGTGCACCGCTTTCGCGCCGAGGCTCGCGTAGCCGAACATTACGACGATATCGACGGCGATGAAGATCAGGCCCAGCGTGAGGTATTGCGGCAGGAGCGGTTCCTATGGCGCAAGGAACTGCGGCAGGAAGGCCGTGAAGAAGAGGTAGCCCTTCGGGTTTGTGGCCGCCACCAGAAAGCTTTTCATGAAGAGTGTCAGATGCTTGCGAGGCGCTGTTTCGGTGAGGGGCTGGATATGCCCCGACGAGCGCAGCATCTGGACCCCGACCCAGAGGAGATAGGCCACACCGATCCCCTTCACCGCGGTGAAGAGGGTGGCGGACGTGGCCAAGAGGGCCCCGAGACCAAGCCCCGCAACGGTAATCAGAAGCGCGTCCGAGAGTGCTGCACCGGCGATGCCATAGGCTACGCCGGTAAGGCCTGTGCGGGAGCCGTTCGAGAGGGCGAGAAGCACGGTCGGGCCGGGGGTGAGGATGACGACGAGGGACAGGACGGCGAAAGTGAGGAGCATGTGGTCCATCAAGAGGCCTCCGGTTTGATGAGGAGAAGGGCGGTTCCGGCGAGGAGGAGGCAGGCCCCGCTCACGATGGTGCGGAGCGTGTTCCAGAACTGCCAAGGGGTGGAATAGGCGCTCCAGATCTCTTGCGCGGTGCCTTCATCGAGGGGCACTGCGGTTTGGCCGAGGGCTTCGTTCATCGGCACGTTGACGAGGGCCGTGACGAGGAAAGCACCTGTGAAATAGAGCGCGGCGGCGAGGCCGAGGAGGAGCGCGGGGCGCTTCTGGCGGGCCAGCAGGCCAATGACGGCTGTGAGGCCAAGGAACGCGGGGGTGAGGAAGAAGGCGGTGAAGAACACCGGATTGCGGACGGAGGCATTCATGGCCTGCATCGCTTCGATGGCGGTGCGGGGATCGGTGGCATCGAGGCCCCACATCGTGGAACAGACCCAAGCGTAGAAGAACCCGAAAATCGCGCCTGTGCTGAGGAGGGCGAGGAGCGACATCGGCAGGAGCAAAAGGGCCATGCGGGGGTGCGGTTGGGAGATGTGGGTCATGATTTTACCTCAAAAACGTATTTACAATTACGGTTGCATAGAGGCGTAACCAGCGTTACGGTTTCTGTCAACAGGGAGAAATTGCCCATGCGGGAAGAAAATCGTTCGCGCCGCCAGACCGAGATCGAAGCGGCGGCCTATGCGGTGCTGGAAGAGAAGGGCTATGCGGGCGCGTCGATGCTGGCGATTGCGAAGCGCGCGCGGGCCTCGAACGAGACGCTTTACAACTGGTATGGTGACAAACAGGGCCTCTTCCGTGCCTTGGTGGAGCGCAATGCCGAGGAGGTGAAGCGGCATCTCGAAGAGGAACTGCAGACCGATCACGGGGCCTTGTCGATCCTTGCGACGCTGGGGCCGAAGCTTTTGGTGCTGCTGACGGGGGATCGGGCGGTCGCGCTCAATCGGGCGGCGGCGGCGGATAGCAGCGGGGAATTGGGCGAAACGCTTTCGAAGGCAGGGCGCGAGGCGGTGTTTCCACTGTTGGAGGCGGTGTTTTTGCGGGCGCGGTACGAGGGAGAATTGGCGTTCGAGGAGACGGGGGAGACGGTGGCGCTTTTTCTCGACCTTCTGATCGGGGACCAGCAGATCCGCCGCGTGATCGGCCGTTTGCCTGCGCCGACGATGGGGGCCTGCGAAGCGCGGGCATTGCGGGCGGTGGAGCGGCTTCGACGGCTTTTGAATAGGTAGATTATCGGGGTGAATTCGGTGGGGAAGCTGCCCGCGCTAAGGGGTGGGTGCCGGAAGTGTGTTTGGGGCAGTTGATCGAGTGGTCGATCCAGCGCGAGATCAAGGTACTGGGGAATAAGGGGAGGGGGCGCTGCCCCCTCGGCACTTCGCACCTCACCCCCGGGATATTTGAGCCAATATGAATGGGGCATGAAAAAAGGCGCGGGGGGTGCCCGCGCCTTTGATCTGGGGATGCTGCCTCAGTGGTCTTTGTAGCTGACTTCCGCCTTGTCGGAGCCGCCTTTTTCGCGGCGGACGATCAAGCGGTTGAGGGCGTTCACATAGGCTTTGACCGAGGCCACGACCGTATCCGTATCGGCGGATTGGCCTGTGGCGATGCGGCCGTCTTCTTCGACGCGAACCGAGACGGTGGCTTGGGCATCGGTGCCTTCGGTGACGGCGTGGACCTGATAGAGCTGGAGGCGCGCCTTGTGCGGCCAGAGCATTTTCACGGCGTTGAAGGCGGCGTCGACGGGGCCGTCGCCGGTGGCGTCTATGGAGTGTTCGACACCGTCGATGAGCATAGTGAGTTCGGCTTCCTGCGGGCCGTCGGTGCCGCAGACGACGCGGAGGCGTTTGACTTGCAGCGTGTCGGCTTCGGCCTGGACGACGTGATCGTGGACGAGGGCGACGAGGTCGTCGTCGTAGATCTCTTTCTTGCGGTCGGCGAGGGCCTTGAAGCGGACGAAGAGGTCGTTGAGCTGGTTATCGGCGAGGTCGAAGCCGAGTTCCTTCATCTTCGAGCGCAGCGCGGCGCGGCCGGAGTGCTTGCCCATCGCGATGTTTTTCGCGGTGAGGCCGATATCCTCGGGGCGCATGATCTCGAACGTATCGGCCGATTTCAGCATTCCATCTTGGTGGATGCCAGATTCATGCGCAAAGGCATTTTTGCCGACAATCGCCTTGTTGAACTGCACAGCAAACCCTGAAACTGTGCTAACGCGGCGCGAGATGTGCATGATTTTCTTAGCATCCACGCGGGTGTGATAGGGCATGATGTCATTGCGCACGCGCATGGCCATCACGACCTCCTCAAGGGCGGTGTTTCCTGCCCGCTCACCCAAGCCGTTGATGGTGCATTCAATCTGACGCGCCCCGCCCTCCACTGCGGCCAAGGCATTTGCGGTCGCCATGCCGAGGTCGTTGTGACAATGGGTGGCGAAGATGACATCCTCTGCGCCAGGCACATCCGCGATAAGGCGCTCAATCAGG
>JALQUU010000005.1 GCA_023260655.1 Paracoccaceae bacterium
GGGCACCGGTGGCGCACGTCACGGTTCCAAGAAGGCACCGATCTTCCGTCACGGTGGTGTCTACAAGGGCCCGGTTCCGCGCAGCCACGCGCATGACCTGCCTAAGAAGTTCCGCGCTCTCGGCCTGAAGCACGCGCTTTCGGCCAAGGCAAAAGCGGGTGAGCTGGTCATCATTGACGCAGCTGCTTCGGAAGGCAAAACCTCGGCACTCGCCAAGCAGGTGAAGAACCTCGGTTGGAAGCGCGCGCTCATCATCGATGGCGCCTCGGTCAACGAGACCTTCGCTCAAGCCGCGCGCAACATCGAAGGTCTGGATATCCTCCCGACCATCGGCGCCAACGTCTACGACATCCTCAAGCGTGACACTCTCGTGATCACCAAAGCGGGGATCGAAGCTCTGGAGGCACGACTGAAATGACCGCGAAGGCAAACCAGTACGACGTGATCCGCAAGCCGATCATCACCGAAAAGGCCACCATGGCGTCCGAGAACGGCGCAGTGGTGTTCGAAGTGGCGATGGATGCAGCGAAGCCCGAAATCAAAGCCGCTGTCGAAGCGATCTTTGGTGTGAAGGTCAAAGCAGTGAACACCACTGTGACCAAGGGTAAGGTCAAGCGCTTCCGTGGCCGTCCCGGCGAACGCCGTGACGTCAAGAAAGCCTACGTCACCCTCGAAGAGGGCAACACGATCGACGTGGCCACCGGCCTCTGATCTGTGTTCTAACGGACTTGAAGGCCCCCGGCGAAAGCCGGGGGTCGTCTTTATTTTCGGGCTGATTGAATGCAGTTGAATCTTTTGAACAACCCGCATTCAGGCCTTGACCCCCTAGGCGGGGCCACGTAAACGGACGCATCTTCGAGGCCCCGGATTCGTTCGGGGCCTTGCAGTGTTTTGAACTGGGGACCTTCGGGGCCCTAAAACTGCGGCGCAAGCCGCGTCAACAGCGGCAGCGTAAGCTGCCCGATCGAAACGGAAGACAGGAAGCATGGCACTCAAGTCGTACAAACCGACGACGCCTGGCCAGCGTGGGCTGGTTCTGATCGACCGTTCGGAGCTGTATAAAGGACGCCCCGTCAAGGCTCTCACTGAGGGTCTTACGAAATCAGGTGGCCGGAACAACACCGGACGAGTCACAGCACGCCGCCGTGGTGGCGGGGCAAAGCGTCTCTACCGCATCGTCGACTTCAAGCGTTCGAAGTTTGATGTTGTGGCAACCGTGGAACGGATCGAATACGATCCGAACCGCACCGCCTTCATCGCTCTCATCAAGTATGAAGATGGCGAACAGGCATACATCCTCGCGCCGCAGCGCCTCGCCGTTGGCGACAGCGTCGTTGCTGGCAAGAAGGTTGACATCAAGCCGGGTAACGCGATGCCGTTCTCGGGCATGCCGATCGGTACGATCGTACACAACGTCGAACTGAAGCCCGGCAAGGGTGGTCAGTTGGCGCGTGCCGCAGGTACCTACGCACAATTCGTCGGTCGTGACGGTGGCTACGCTCAGCTGCGCCTTTCTTCGGGCGAACTGCGCATGGTGCGTCAGGAGTGCATGGCAACTGTTGGTGCCGTGTCGAACCCCGACAACTCGAACCAGAACTTCGGTAAAGCAGGCCGTATGCGTCACAAGGGCATCCGCCCGAGCGTCCGCGGTGTTGCCATGAACCCGGTTGACCACCCGCACGGCGGTGGTGAAGGCCGTACCTCTGGTGGCCGTCACCCGGTTACCCCGTGGGGTAAGCCGACCAAGGGTGCCAAGACCCGCAATCGGAAGAAGGCGTCGTCGAAGCTCATCGTTCGTTCGCGTCACGCTAAGAAAGGGCGCTAAGACATGACTCGTTCTGTTTGGAAAGGTCCTTTCGTTGACGCCTATGTGCTCAAGAAGGCCGAAGCTGCGCGCGCCGCTGGCCGCAGCGATGTAATCAAGATCTGGTCGCGCCGTTCGACGATCCTGCCCCAATTCGTGGGCCTGACGTTCGGCGTGTACAATGGCCAAAAGCATGTCCCGGTGGCTGTCACCGAAGAGATGATTGGTCAGAAGTTCGGTGAATATTCGCCGACCCGCACCTATTATGGCCATGCGGCCGACAAAAAAGCGAAGCGGAAGTAAGTCATGGGCAAGGAAAAGAACCCCCGCCGCGTGGCCGACAACGAAGCGATGGCGAAAGCCCGCATGCTTCGCACGAGCCCGCAGAAGCTTAACCTGGTAGCCGCGATGATCCGTGGCAAGAAAGTGGACAAGGCGCTCGCCGACCTCACTTTCTCGAAAAAGCGGATCGCTCAGGATGTGAAGAAATGCCTTCAGTCCGCAATCGCGAATGCTGAGAACAACCACAACCTCGATGTCGATGAACTGATCGTCGCTGAGGCATGGGTTGGCAAGAACCTCGTGATGAAGCGCGGTCGTCCGCGTGCACGTGGCCGTTACGGCAAGATCATGAAGCCGTTCTCGGAAATCACCATCACGGTTCGTCAGGTTGAGGAGCAAGCCTAATGGGACAGAAGGTCAATCCGATCGGCATGCGCCTCCAGGTCAACCGCACCTGGGACAGCCGCTGGTACGCCGACTCGAAGGATTTCGGTAATCTTCTTCTGGAAGACATCAAGATCCGCGAATTCGTTAAGGAAGAAGCGAAGCAAGCTGGTATTGCTCGCGTGATCATCGAACGTCCGCACAAAAAGTGCCGCGTCACGATCCACGCTGCACGTCCGGGCGTGATCATCGGCAAAAAAGGCGCCGATATCGAAACGCTCCGCAAGAAGCTTGCGAACCTCACCAAGTCGGAACTCCACCTCAACATCGTTGAAGTGCGTAAGCCCGAACTGGACGCAGCACTGGTTGGCGAGTCCATTGCACAGCAACTCGAGCGCCGGGTTTCGTTCCGTCGCGCGATGAAGCGCGCCGTGCAAAACGCAATGCGCATGGGTGCCCTCGGCATCCGCGTGAACGTTGCTGGCCGTCTTGGTGGTGCCGAAATCGCGCGTACCGAATGGTACCGCGAAGGTCGCGTTCCGCTTCACACCCTGCGCGCTGACATCGACTACGCACTGTCCGAAGCGATGACGCCCTACGGCATCATCGGGATCAAGGTCTGGATCTTCAAAGGTGAGATCATGGAGCACGATCCGCAGGCGCGTGACCGTCGTCAGCAAGAACTCCAGGATGGGCCGGCACCTCGCGGTGCTCAGGGCCGTCGCTGAGGAGGTTTGAGAAATGCTTCAACCGAAACGTACAAAGTTCCGTAAGCAGCACAAAGGCCGTATCCACGGTGAAGCCAAAGGCGGTTCCGACCTGAACTTTGGCACCTACGGCCTGAAGGCGACCCAACCCGAGCGCGTCACGGCGCGTCAGATCGAAGCAGCACGCCGCGCTCTGACCCGTCACATGAAGCGTCAGGGCCGCGTCTGGATCCGGATTTTCCCGGATGTGCCGGTAACCTCGAAGCCGACCGAAGTCCGTATGGGTAAAGGTAAAGGCTCCGTTGATTTCTGGGCATGCCGTGTGAAGCCCGGCCGCATCATGTTCGAGATAGATGGTGTGGGCGAAGAAATCGCACGTGAGGCACTCCGCCTCGCCGCGATGAAGCTTCCGATCAAGACCCGCGTTGTGGTCCGCGAAGACTGGTAATCGGATCGGATGGCATAGCCATCGCAACGATCAAACAAGCGGGCGAGGGTAACCTCGCCCGTTTTGCATTTGGGGCTTTTGCATGCGTAGTCCGGTGCGTTCCGGCTAATTGCCCGAAAACCCAATTGCCCCCTTGCGCTCTAGTTGGGCCTACCCTATAGCGGCGCATCTCGCGGATTCCCGGAGCTTCCGGGATTCGTGTGTTTGCTGTTGTCCACCAGATCAAGGGTGACCCTGAAAAACTGGCAGGGGCTCTCTGGTGTATGAGAAAGGAAGAGGCGCATGAACGCCAAAGAATTGAACGAAAAGACGCCGGATCAGCTGCGCGAGCAACTGACCGCTCTTAAGAAGGAGGCCTTCAACCTCCGTTTCCAGCAGGCCACCGGCCAGTTGGAGAGCACTGCCCGTATGCGCACCGTCCGTCGTGACGCTGCTCGCGTGCTGACCGTGCTGAACGCAAAAGCTGCAGACGCAGCGAAGTAAGGAGGCGCGAAAGATGCCCAAACGTATCCTTCAAGGCACCGTGACCTCCACGGCTAATGCTCAAACCGTCACCGTTCTGGTGGAACGCCGCTTCACGCACCCCGTTCTCAAGAAAACGGTTCGTAAATCCAAGAAGTACCGTGCTCACGACGAGCACCAGGCCTTCAAGGTGGGCGATACCGTGCGTATTCAAGAATGCGCACCGAAGTCCAAGACCAAGCGTTGGGAAGTTGTTACCGCGTAATGCGGGGCTACCCAGCTTAATCGAAACCCTGGGGACAAGGGCGTGATCTGAAGCCCCCCCAAAGGTCGGGAGTAACCCAATGATCCAGATGCAGACCAATCTGGATGTCGCTGATAACTCCGGTGCTCGCCGGGTTCAGTGCATCAAGGTTCTCGGTGGTTCGCACCGCCGGTATGCGTCGGTGGGCGACGTTATCGTCGTCTCCGTCAAGGAAGCGATTCCGAAAGGCCGCGTGAAGAAAGGTGACGTGCGTAAAGCCGTCGTCGTTCGTACCGCTCAGGCTGTGCGTCGTGAAGATGGCACCGCAATCCGCTTCGACCGGAATGCCGCCGTCATCATCAATAACAACATGGAGCCGATCGGCACCCGTATCTTCGGGCCGGTGGTGCGTGAACTGCGCGCCAAGAACTTCATGAAGATCATCTCGCTCGCCCCGGAGGTGCTGTAAGATGGCTGCTAAACTGAAAAAGGGTGACACGGTCGTCGTGCTCACCGGCAAGGACAAAGGCCAGCAGGGCACGATCGTTTCGGTCGACCCGAAAGCTGGGAAGGCTGTTGTCGATGGTCTGAACATGGCCATCCGTCACACCCGCCAGTCCGCAAACAGCCAGGGCGGCCGCCTTCCGAAGGCTCTGCCGATCGATCTCTCGAACCTGGCGATCGTTGACAAGAACGGCAAACCCTCGCGCGTTGGCTTTCGTATGGAAGGCGACAAGAAGGTTCGCTTCGCCAAGACCACGGGGGACGTGATCGATGCTTGATACCGCGAACTACACCCCGCGCCTCAAGACGCTGTACAAGGACAAGATCCGCGCAGCTCTGAAGGAAGAGTTCGGCTACGCCAACGACATGATGATTCCGCGCCTCGACAAGATCGTGCTGAACATCGGTTGCGGTGCAGAAGCTGTGCGCGACTCCAAGAAAGCGAAGTCGGCTCAGGAAGACCTCTCCACGATCGCTGGCCAAAAGGCAGTGACCACTATCGCCAAGAACTCCATCGCAGGTTTCCGCGTTCGCGAAGGCATGCCGTTGGGTGCGAAAGTGACGCTCCGTGGCGATCGTATGTACGAATTCCTCGACCGTCTGATCACCATCGCAATGCCCCGCATCCGCGACTTCCGCGGCGTGAAAGGCACGGCATTTGACGGCCGTGGCAACTACGCCATGGGCATCAAAGAGCACATCATTTTCCCCGAGATCAACTTCGACAAAGTCGACGAAGTCTGGGGGATGGACATTGTGATCGCAACCACCGCGAAAACCGACGCGGAAGCTAAGGCTATGTTGAAGCACTTCAACATGCCCTTCACAGCGTGATCGCGGGAGGAGTTTGAGAAATGGCAAAGAAATCCATGATTGAACGCGAAAAGAAGCGCCAGCGCCTGGTGGAGCAATATGCTGCCAAGCGTGCCGCTCTCAAAGCGATCATCAACGACCAGTCCAAGCCGATGGAAGAGCGCTTCCGCGCTTCGCTGAAGCTCGCGAACCTGCCGCGCAACAGCTCGGCAACCCGTCTGCACAACCGCTGCCAGCTGACCGGCCGTCCCCACGCTTACTACCGTAAGCTCAAGGTCAGCCGTATCATGCTGCGGGAACTCGGCTCTCAGGGCCAGATCCCCGGTCTGGTGAAATCCAGCTGGTAAGGGAGAGAGTGATATGAACGATCCTATCGGCGATATGCTCACCCGCATCCGCAACGCTTCTGCCCGCGGCAAGTCCACTGTCCGCACCCCGGCTTCGAAGCTGCGCGCGCGTGTGCTCGAGATTCTCCAGCAGGAAGGCTACATCCGTGGTTACGAGTCCGTGACCGACGATGCGGGCCACGCCCAGCTGGAAATCAGCCTCAAGTACTTCGACGGCGCCCCCGTCATTCGCGAACTCAAGCGGGTCTCGAAGCCCGGTCGTCGCGTTTACATGGGCGTACAGGACATTCCTTCGGTCCGTCAGGGCCTCGGTGTGTCGATTGTCAGCACGTCCAAGGGCGTGATGTCGGATGCCAGCGCACGTGCCGCCAACGTTGGTGGCGAAGTGCTCTGCACGGTCTTCTAAGGAGAGAATGCGATGTCTCGAATTGGTAAGAAGCCGGTCGAACTGCCTTCGGGCGTGACCGCAACCGTCAAGGGCCAGTCGATTGAAGTGAAGGGCCCCAAGGGAACCAAGACCTTCAACGCAACGGACGACGTGACCATCACCGTCAACGGCAACGAAGTTGCTGTTGCACCGCGTGGCACTTCGAAGCGCGCGCGTCAGCAGTGGGGCATGTCCCGCACGATGATCCGCAACCTCGTCACCGGTGTTACCGGTGGTTTCAAGCGCGAACTTGAAATCCAGGGCGTTGGTTACCGTGCTGCTGTTGCAGGCCAAGACCTCAAGCTCTCCCTCGGCTACTCGCACGAGGTGGTTTACAAGGTGCCGGCTGGCATCACTGTAACCTGCCCCAAGCAGACCGAGATCGTTGTGGAAGGTAACGATGCCCAGCAAGTCGGGCAGGTCGCCGCGGAAATCCGCGAATGGCGTAAACCGGAGCCCTACAAGGGCAAGGGTATCCGCTATAAGGGCGAGTACATCTTCCGCAAAGAAGGTAAGAAGAAGTAAGGACGCGAGTCATGGCAAACAGCAAAAGAACCCTGTTTCTGAAGCGCCGCCTGCGCGTTCGGAACAAACTGCGGGAAGTGAATGCCGGTCGGCTTCGTCTTTCCGTTCACCGCAGCTCCAAGAACATCAGCGCACAGCTGATCGACGACGTGCGCGGCGTTACCCTTGCTTCCGCATCCAGCCTCGAAAAGGATCTGGGCGTGGTTGGCAAGAACAACGTCGAAGCCGCCGCCAAAGTGGGTGCTGCTATCGCCGAGCGTGCTAAGAAGGCTGGCGTCGAAGAATGCTACTTCGATCGCGGTGGCTTCCTTTTCCACGGTAAGGTGAAAGCCCTTGCAGATGCCGCCCGCGAAGGCGGCCTGAAGTTCTAAGGAGCGAGATAGATGGCAAGAGAAGAAAACCGCCGCGACCGCCGCGACCGCGAAGAGGCCGCTCCGGAGTTCGCCGATCGTCTCGTCGCGATCAACCGCGTCTCCAAGACCGTGAAGGGTGGTAAGCGTTTCGGCTTCGCTGCTCTCGTGGTTGTGGGCGACCAGAAAGGTCGTGTGGGCTTCGGTAAAGGCAAAGCGAAAGAAGTTCCGGAAGCGATCCGTAAGGCCACTGAACAGGCCAAGCGCTCGATGATCCGAGTTCCGCTTCGCGAAGGCCGCACCCTGCACCACGACATGGAAGGTCGTCACGGCGCTGGTAAAGTTGTAATGCGCTCCGCACCTGAAGGTACCGGTATCATCGCCGGTGGTCCGATGCGTGCGGTGTTCGAAATGCTCGGCCTCAAGGACGTCGTTTCGAAGTCGCTGGGTTCGCAGAACCCTTACAACATGATCCGGGCCACGATTGACGGTCTGAAGAAAGAAACCAGCCCCCGTCAGGTGGCTCAGCGTCGTGGCAAGAAAGTCGCCGACATCCTGAACAAGGGTGCCGAGGCTGAAGCCGCAGAAGCCTGAGGAGAGAGACAATGGCCAAAAAAACCATCGTCGTGAAGCAGATCGCATCGCCCTGCCGTCGCCCTGACGTGCAGCGTCGTACGCTGATCGGCCTCGGCCTGAACAAGGTGCACAAGACCCGTGAACTCGAGGATACCCCCTCGGTTCGTGGCATGGTCAACAAGATCCCGCACCTCGTGAAGATCATCGAAGAGCGCGGCTAATCTCATTCGAGGTTAACGTGTTGAGAATAGAAAGCCTCCGCTTTGGCGGGGGCTTTTACTTTTATGGCGGTTTGGAGTGAACTGACCGCTTGAACCAGCAAAGCACTACGGATATACGCCCCCGGTGGCCATCCGTGGTCCGACTCACATCAATGCTAAGCCGCGTTCGGCCGCTCCCGTCGCTGGGGGCCGCATCCGGCAAGGAGAAGCGACAATGAAACTGAATGAACTCCGCGACAATCCTGGCGCAGCCCCCAAGAAAAAGCGCGTCGCGCGCGGCCCGGGTTCGGGCAAGGGTAAGACTGCTGGCCGTGGTATCAAGGGTCAGAAATCTCGTTCGGGTGTGGCCATCAATGGTTACGAAGGCGGCCAGATGCCGCTATACCAGCGTCTGCCGAAGCGCGGCTTCAATAAGCCGAACCGTAAGTCTTTCGCTGTTGTGAACCTCGGCCTCATCGAGAAGTTCATCGAAGCGGGCAAGATCGACGCTAAAGCAACGATCACCGAAGACGTTCTCGTCGCTTCCGGCCTCGTTCGCCGTAAGCTCGACGGCATCCGCATCCTCGCAAAGGGTGAAATCAAGTCGAAAGTCGCTCTGGAAGTGACCGGTGCTTCGGCTGGCGCCATCGAAGCTGTGAAAGCAGCGGGTGGTTCGATCACTGTTGCGGCTGCAGCGGCTGAATAACTGGTTGTAGGGGGCGCGCTTGCCCCTTACATAACCATCAGTTTTCCAGAACGCCGCCCGGCCCGGAGAACGGACCGGGCGGCGTTTCAGCATCAAAGAGAGCCCCACGAATGGCATCCCAGATTGAGCAGATGGCCGCTAACACCAGCTGGGCGGCGCTCGGCAAGGCCACTGAACTGCGTCAGCGCATTTTCTTCACGCTTGGCCTTCTGATTGTTTACCGCCTCGGCACGTTCATCCCCGTTCCCGGGATCGATGGCGCCGCCTTGCGCGAATTCATGGAAGGGGCGGCTGCCAGTCTTGGCGGTATTCTCTCGATGTTTACGGGCGGTGCGCTCGGCCGTATGGGCATCTTCGCCCTCGGTATCATGCCCTACATCTCGGCCTCGATCATCGTTCAGCTTCTGGGCTCCATGGTGCCCGCGCTCGAGCAGATGAAGAAAGAGGGCGAGCAAGGCCGCCGTAAAATGAACCAGTACACGCGGTATGGTACCGTGGCACTTGCGACCATGCAGGCCTATGGCTTGGCTGTTTCGCTATATTCGGGCGAACTGGTGCAGGCAGAACTGCCGTATTGGTTCTTCATCGCGACCTGCGTTGTGACCCTTGTCGGTGGTACCATGTTCCTGATGTGGCTCGGTGAGCAGATCACGGCGCGCGGTATCGGCAACGGCATCTCGCTTATCATTTTCGTGGGCATTATCGCAGAAATCCCTGCGGCACTTGCCCAATTCCTCAGCCAAGGCCGCTCTGGCGCTGTCAGTCCCGCTGTGATCATCGGCGTTATGGTAATGGTTGTTGTGACCATTGCTTTCGTCGTGTTCATGGAGCGCGCGCTCCGCAAGATCCCGATCCAGTACCCGCGCCGTCAGGTCGGCATGAAGGTGTATGACGGTGGTTCTTCGGTGCTTCCGGTCAAAGTGAACCCGGCAGGCGTTATTCCTGCGATCTTCGCATCGTCCTTGCTGCTGCTGCCGACCACGATCGCAACCTTCTCGGGCAATTCGACCAGCCCGATCCTGTCGACGATCCTCGCCTACTTCGGGCCGGGCCAGCCGCTCTATCTCGTGTTCTTCACGTCGATGATCGTGTTCTTCGCCTATTTCTACACCTTCAACGTGGCCTTCAAGCCGGATGAAGTGGCGGACAACCTGAAGAACCAGAACGGGTTCGTTCCGGGCATCCGCCCGGGTGAGCGTACCGCCAAGTACCTCGAGTATGTCGTCAATCGCGTGCTCGTTCTTGGCTCTGCGTATCTTGCTCTAGTTTGCTTGCTGCCGGAAATCCTGCGCTCGCAATTGGCCATTCCGTTCTACTTCGGTGGTACATCGGTTCTCATCGTGGTGTCGGTGACGATGGACACGATCCAGCAGGTTCAAAGCCATCTGCTTGCGCACCAATATGAAGGCCTTCTGGAGAAATCCCAGCTTCGCGGCAAATCCAAGAAGCGCGCACGGGGGCCTGCACGTCGATGAACATTATCCTTCTTGGACCGCCGGGCGCCGGCAAGGGCACTCAAGCGGGGTTTCTCGTCAAAGAACGGGGCATGATCCAGCTCTCCACGGGCGACATGCTGCGTGAAGCCAAGTCTTCCGGGACCGAAATGGGCAAACGCGTTGCCGCGATCATGGATCGGGGCGAGCTTGTCACCGATGAAATCGTGATTGGCCTCATTCGGGAAAAGCTGGAAGGCGACAAGAAGGGGGGCTTCATTTTTGATGGCTTCCCCCGGACGCTGGCTCAAGCGGATGCTTTGGGTGAATTGCTGGCGTCGATGGGCGAAACCCTCGATGCGGCCATCGAGCTGCAAGTGAATGACGAAGTTCTTGTTGGCCGTATCGTTGGCCGGGCCGAGGAGGCACGCAAGGCTGGCCTTCCCGTGCGCGCGGACGATAATGAGGAAAGCCTCAAGATCCGCTTGATGGAATACTACAAAAAGACATCGCCGCTGATTGGCTACTATTATGCCAAAGGCCAACTCCGCGGTGTTGATGGTCTGGGCGAGTTGGATGCGGTGAAAGCCGACATCGCGAAGGTTCTCAATAAGTGAATGGAGGGCGGGGGCTTGACGATGCTCCCGAAACTCCATACCCAGCCCTATCTCTGCCGAGACACTGATTCTCTGCGGGCTCATGCCCTATGGAATCGGACCACCTGATCAGCTGTGGCCAAGGCGCGTAAGCACCAGGCCTCCGTTGTGAAAAAAGGGCCTGGAACGACGGGCTCGCAACGAAAGGAACACGGAACGTGGCACGTATCGCTGGCGTGAACATCCCGACTGCAAAGCGGGTCCCTATCGCCCTCACCTATATCACCGGCATTGGCCTTCACACTGCTAAGCAGATCTGCTCGGCTGTGAACATCGATGAAGCTCGCCGCGTGAACGATCTTTCCGATGCCGAAGTGCTCGCAATCCGCGAATACATCGACGCCAACCTGACTGTCGAAGGCGACCTGCGCCGCGAAGTCACGATGAACATCAAGCGCCTGATGGACCTTGGCTGCTACCGCGGTCTGCGCCATCGTCGCAACCTCCCGGTTCGCGGTCAGCGGACTCACACCAACGCTCGCACTCGCAAAGGCCCGGCAAAGGCCATCGCGGGCAAGAAGAAGTAAGGGAGGGCAGCAAACATGGCACGTGATACCCGCCGTGGTGGCAAGAAGAAGGTTTCCAAGAACATCGCCTCTGGCGTTGCGCATGTGAACTCTTCGTTCAACAACACCAAAATCCTGATCTCTGACGTGCAGGGCAATGCGATCTCTTGGTCGTCCGCTGGCACCATGGGCTTCAAAGGCTCGCGTAAGTCGACGCCTTATGCCGCTCAGATGGCTGCAGAAGACGCTGGCCGCAAGGCACAAGAGCATGGCGTGAAGACGCTTGAAGTCGAAGTGCAGGGCCCCGGTTCGGGCCGTGAATCGGCTCTCCGCGCTCTTGCTGCTGTTGGCTTCCAGATCACGTCGATCCGCGACGTGACTCCGATCGCCCACAACGGTTGCCGCCCGCCGAAGCGCCGCCGCGTCTAATCGATGGAATTTTGCCGGGGCCCTGCATGAGCGGGGCCTCGGCGCGCCTATTCTCAACCTCGGGCGTGGTGCCTTTAAGGACATGGGGGCGCCACTGGAATGGAGGGACGCATGATCCACAAGAACTGGTCGGAACTGATCAAGCCGCAACAGCTTGACACCAAGGCGGGCAATGATCCGTCGCGTCAGGCAACGCTGGTCGCCGAACCGCTTGAGCGTGGCTTTGGCCTCACGCTTGGCAACGCCCTGCGCCGTGTGCTGCTGTCGTCGCTGCAAGGCGCTGCAATTACCTCCGTGCAGATCGATAACGTACTGCACGAGTTCTCGTCTGTTGCGGGTGTCCGCGAAGACGTGACCGACATTATTCTGAACCTCAAAGGCGTGAGCCTGAAGATGGAAGTCGAAGGGCCGAAGCGCGTTTCGATCTCTGCCAAAGGCCCTGGCGTTGTGAAGGCAGGCGATATCGCTTGCTCCGCAGGCATCGAGGTTCTGAATAAGGACCACGTGATCTGCCACCTCGACGATGGCGCAGACGTTTACATGGAACTGACCGTCAACACCGGTAAGGGCTATGTTTCGGCTGACAAGAACCGTCCGGAAGACGCACCGATCGGCCTGATCCCGATCGACTCGATCTTCTCGCCTATCAAGCGTGTTTCCTATGAAGTTCAGCCGACCCGCGAAGGCCAGAACCTCGACCTCGACAAGCTGACGCTCAAGGTCGAAACCGATGGCTCGCTCACGCCGGAAGATGCTGTGGCTTATGCCGCGCGTATCCTTCAGGACCAGCTGCAGGTCTTCGTGAACTTCGACGAGCCGGATTCGTCCTCGAAGTCGGATGTCGACGATGGCCTCGAGTTCAACCCGCTCCTTCTCAAGAAGGTGGACGAGCTGGAACTTTCGGTGCGTTCGGCAAACTGCCTCAAGAACGACAACATCGTCTACATCGGCGATCTTATCCAGAAGACCGAAGCAGAAATGCTGCGCACGCCGAACTTCGGCCGCAAGTCGCTGAACGAGATCAAGGAAGTGCTGTCCTCGATGGGCCTGCACCTCGGTATGGACGTCGAAGACTGGCCGCCAGACAACATCGAAGAGCTGGCGAAGAAGTACGAAGACGCCTTCTAAGAATTTCGGGGGTTTGCCCCGAATTCCGGATGGGCCCCAAAGGCCCATCCAACACCCCGGGCAATATCGCCCCAACGACGCAGACCGCAACGCACGGGCTGCAACACAAAGCAAAACGAGACTATAGGAGAAAGACATGCGTCACGCCCGCGGATACCGCCGCCTGAACCGCACCCACGAGCACCGTAAGGCGCTCTTCGCGAACATGTGTGGCTCGCTCATCGAGCATGAGCAGATCAAGACCACGCTGCCCAAAGCAAAAGAACTTCGTCCGATCATCGAAAAGCTGATCACGCTCGGCAAGCGCGGCGACATGCACGCCCGCCGTCTGGCCGCTTCCCAGCTGAAGCAGGATAAAGACGTCGCCAAGCTCTTCGCAGTCCTCGGCCCGCGCTACAAAGAGCGTCAGGGCGGCTACGTTCGCATCATGAAAGCCGGTTTCCGTTATGGCGACATGGCACCGATGGCGATCATCGAATTCGTCGATCGTGACGTCGATGCGAAAGGCGCAGCAGACCGTGCCCGCCTCGCAGCGGAAGAAGCTGCAGAATAATTCTGCGCTTCACCGAAGAATTTCAGGCCCCTCGCTGCCCGGCAGCGAGGGGTTTGCTTTTGCGGGGCATAGCAATGCTTGCAATCCGCTTTGGACACTCGCATATCGAAGGAAACCGCCCCAAAGGAGGTCCTTCATGCGCCATTTTGCGTTGCTCGCGTTTGCGTTGCTCTTGCCGATTTCGGCCGAAGCGGAGACGCGTGTTCCCCAGAATTCGGTTGAGATAGCGCTTGGATTCCAGCCTCTCGTGAAACAGGCAGCGCCTGCCGTTGTGAATATCTACGCGCGGCGGATTGTGGAGGAGAGGGTTTCGCCTTTTGCCGGTGACCCATTTTTTGCCGATCTTTTCCGTGGCTTGGGCGAAGTTCGCCCGCAAGTGCAGAATTCATTGGGCTCTGGTGTGATCTTGGCCCCTGATGGATTGGTGGTTTCCAATTATCACGTGGTCGGGCAGGCGACGGATATTCGGGTTGTCCTCACCGATCGCCGTGAATTCGAGGCGACGGTAGTATTGGCTGATGAAGCCTCGGACCTTGCCGTTTTGAAACTGGATGGGGCCGAAGGCCTACCGGCACTGCCGCTTCGGGACAGTGATACTGTCGAGGTCGGAGAATTGGTTTTGGCCATCGGAAACCCGTTCGGGGTTGGCCAGACGGTCACGTCCGGTATCGTTTCGGGGCTTGCGCGCTCCGGCGGGGCTGCGGGGACCGGGCGGGGGTATTTTCTGCAAACGGACGCCGCCATTAATCCGGGCAACTCGGGCGGTGCGCTGATCGATATCAACGGGTCATTGATCGGTATCAATACCTCGATCCTCACGCGGTCCGGCGGCTCGAACGGCATCGGCTTTGCAATCCCTGCCAATCTCGTTGAGCGGTTCGTGGAACAGGCGCATGAGGGGCGGACCCGTTTCGAGCGACCCTGGGCAGGCATCAACGGACAGCCTGTGGATAGCGATATTGCCGCGTCACTCGGGCTTTCGGTGCCCAGTGGTATCCTCGTTTCCGACATTCACGCGGAAAGCCCCTTCGCCAAGGCAGGCTTCCGTGCGGGCGATATCATCCAGAGCCTTGACGGGTATCTTGTGAATTCCGCCGCCGAGATGGTGTTCCGGATGAGCGTTGCCGGGCTGGGGAATGAGGTTGAGGTCGGGTATTGGCGGGATGGAAAGGTTTATACAGCGCAAGTCGCACTGCTTGCCGCACCGGATATGCCACCAAGGGACCGACGGACCATGGCGCGGGATGCAGTTCTTCCGGGGATGGTGGTTTTGAACGTCAATCCGGCGGTGCTTGCTGAATTTAATCTGCCTCTGGGATCTCAGGGCGTCGTTATCGAGGAAACGGGGCCTATTGGGGCCCGGTTAGGGTTGCAACGGGGGGATTTGATCCTGTCCTTGAATGGTGACGCGGTCCTCTCTAGCGAGGCGTTTGAGAAGGGGCTTGTCGACGTCCGACGCGGGCTTGCGCTTGATGTGCAGCGCGGTTTGAAGCGCCTCTCTATTCGGGCGCGGATCTGACCGTGGCCGATCTGTTCGATACACCAGTTCCAGAGAACGCGCACCGCCCCTTGGCGGACAGGTTGCGGCCGCAGCGGCTTTCCGAGGTGATCGGGCAGGAAGGGGTATTGGGGCCTGACGCGCCGCTTGGCGTGATGCTGAAGTCCGGCAGCCTGTCTTCGTTGATCCTTTGGGGGCCGCCGGGGGTGGGAAAGACCACGATTGCGCGGCTTTTAGCGAAAGAAACGGACCTCCATTTCGAGCAGATCAGCGCAATTTTTTCCGGCGTTCCGGAGCTGCGCAAGGTTTTCGAGGCGGCAAAACTAGGCCGGAGGGCCGGTAAGGGCACGCTACTTTTTGTCGATGAAATCCACCGCTTCAACAAAGCCCAGCAGGATGGCTTTCTGCCGTATATGGAAGACGGCACGATCTTGTTGGTTGGGGCGACCACGGAAAACCCGAGTTTCGAGCTGAATGCCGCTGTGCTCTCGCGGGCGCAGGTTCTGTTGCTGAACCGGCTTTCGGCGATCGACCTTGAGCGGTTGGTTCAGCGTGCCGAGAAGGAATTGGGGCGGGCGTTGCCTCTCACCGGAGAGGCGCGCGAAGCGCTGATCGATATGGCCGATGGCGACGGCCGTGCCTTGCTCAATCTGGTGGAACAGGTTGCGGCATGGGGGGACAGCACCAAGATTGACCGTGACGGCCTTTCGCGCCGTTTGATGAAACGGGCGGTCAAATATGACAAATCGGGTGATGAGCATTACAATCTGATTTCGGCTCTCCATAAGTCGGTGCGCGGGTCTGACCCTGACGCAGCACTTTATTGGTTGGCGCGGATGATCACGGGCGGTGAGGATCCGAAATATCTGGCGCGCCGGATTCTCAGGATGGCTGTCGAAGATATCGGCCTTGCGGACCCGCAAGCGCAATCCGTCTGCCTCCATGCTTGGGAAACCTATGAACGCTTGGGCAGTCCTGAAGGCGAATTGGCGCTGGCCGAGGCCGTGACCTATCTTGCCCTCGCGCCGAAATCGAACGGGGTTTACACCGGATGGAAGGCGGCACTGAACGAAGCGCGCCGGACCGGGTCCGAGCCGCCCCCCAAGCACATCCTGAATGCGCCGACGCGGATAATGAAGGATCAGGGGTTCGGGGCGGGATATGCCTATGACCATGACGCCGAGGATGGATTCTCGGGGCAGAACTATTTCCCCGAGACCATGAAGCGTCCGGTGTTGTATCAGCCGGTCGAGCGCGGGTTCGAACGCGAACTCAAGAAGCGGGTGGAGTGGTTTGCAAAACTGCGGGCAGACCGAAACGCCAAGGGGAATCCTTGACACCTCGCATTGCCTGAGCGACGAGGGGGCATGATCCAAACTCTCGCACAAGTCGCCGCTGGCGGCGCCATCGGAGCTTCGGCCCGCTACCTTGTCGTAGCGTGGGCCACGCGCTTTTTCGGACCGGGCTTCCCGCTGGGAACGCTCGCTGTGAATGTCATCGGCTCTCTCGCGATCGGAGCTTTGTCCGTGATCCTGCTGAGCCCGAAAGGCAATGCAGCGCTTTCGCCGCTTCTCATCACGGGCGTTTTGGGAGGGTTCACGACATTCTCAGCCTTCTCGCTAGATGTGATGCGTTTGATCGAGGCGGGTCGGATGGGAACCGCTGCGCTCTATATGGTGCTTTCGGTCGTCTTATCTCTTGTGGCATGCGCTCTCGGCATGTGGATGGCACGCGGAGGTGTCCTATGAGCGGCGTTCAAACCCTGACCATTTCCGAAAACGATGCGGGCCAGCGGCTTGATCGCTGGATGCGGCGCGTGTTCCCGCATGTCAGCCAGATCCAGATCGAGAAGATCTGCCGGAAAGGCGAGATCCGCATCGATGGCGGGCGTGTAAAGGCAAGTACGCGCCTTGAAGCCGGGCAATCAGTGCGAGTGCCGCCACTTCCAGATGTTGCCGAGGTGCGCGCGGCAACAGCGAGCCGTGTTTCGCCGCAAGATTCCGCGATGATCCAACGCTGCGTGATCTACAAGGACGACCATATTCTTGTGCTGAACAAGCCCGCAGGGCTTGCGTCGCAAGGCGGTTCCAAGACCACACGGCACATCGATCAGCTTTCCGATGCTTTGCGCTTCGGCCTAGAGGAAAAGCCGCGCCTGGTGCACCGCCTGGACAAGGATACGTCCGGCGTTCTTGTAATGGCGCGGAACCGCCCGGCGGCGGCGGCGCTTACTGCGGCGTTCCGGCATCATGGCACTCGGAAAATATATTGGGCCATCGTGGCAGGGGTGCCCTCACCGCGGCAAGGGACGATCAAATACGGGCTGATGAAAGCGCCGGGTCATGGCAAATCTGGTGAAGGCGAGAAAATGATCTGCATCCATCCCGCGAAGGTGGACCAGACGCCGGGTGCTCAACGGGCTGCTTCGGATTACGCCGTTGTGCAAACGGCAGGGTCGCGCTGCGCATGGGTTGCGCTGGAACCGCTCACGGGGCGCACGCACCAGCTGCGGGCGCATATGGCCGAGATGGGTCATCCGATCATCGGCGATGGCAAATACGGGGGCTCCAGCCAAGAGAACCTCGGGGATGGATGGGGCGCGCAGCTTGGCGGCGATATCAGCCGGAAGATGCACCTCCATGCGCGCCGCCTGATGATCCAGCATCCGGTGACCAAGAAGATGCTCAGTTTCACGGCACCGCTTTCGGAGCATATGCAGCGGACCTGGGACACTTTCGGCTGGGATCTCGATCTGGCGGATGAAGACCCCTTCGAAGGACGGCATTGATGCCGTTGAAGCTCGTCGTCTTCGACGTCGACGGAACTCTGGTCGACAGTCAGGCGGAAATTCTGGCTTCCATGCGGGCTGCCTTCGCTGCTGTTTCGCTTCCCGCTCCTAACAAGGACAGCATTCTCGGCATCGTCGGGCTGTCGCTGGACCGGGCCGTGGAAGTGCTTGTGCCGGAAGCATCGAGCGCTACACATACTCAACTGGTTGCGGAGTATAAGTCCGCCTTCCAGAAGCGCCGTTTGGAGCATGGCGCAGGGGCCTCGCCACTCTTTCCGGGGGCACGCGAGGTTCTGGATCGGCTTCTGGATCGCGAAGATGTGCTCATGGGAATCGCTACTGGAAAGTCGAAGCGCGGGTTGGACGCCCTCTTCGAAGCGCATAATTTGAGCAAATATTTCGTAACTACCCAAGTTGCCGACCATCACCCCTCAAAGCCGAATCCCTCTATGCTTCTTGCCGCCATGGAAGAAACCGGGACCAAAGCTGGAGCGGCGATGATGATTGGAGACACGAGTTACGATATGGAAATGGCCCGTGCTGCGGGAATGCGCGGCATCGGCGTATCATGGGGATACCATAGCCTTGAGCGGTTGGCGGCCGTGGCTGATACGGTGATCAACCGGTTCCCGAACTTGCTCGCGACACCGGAGTTGACGGAGGAAAACGACAGATGAGCGGATGGAAAGCCAAGCGTTTCTGGACGGACGTTACGGTCGTTGAAGAGGCAGAGGGTGGATGGGGCGTGCGCCTTGACGGGCGCAGTGTGAAGACGCCTGCGAAAACGGCCTTGGTCGTGCCGACAAAAGCGATGGCCGCGGCAATCGCCGCCGAGTGGCAGGCTCAAGCTGAGATGGTTGATCCGCGCACGATGCCGGTGACGCGTTCGGCCAATGCCGCGATCGATAAAGTGGCCGCGCAAAGAAGCGAAGTGATTGATCTTATTGCGGCATATGGCGGATCGGACTTGCTGTGCTATCGCGCGGAAACACCGATTACACTGGTAGACCGTCAGGAAGAGGGTTGGGGGGCTTGGCTGCGGTGGGCTAGAGACACGCTCGGCGTCGAGCTCGTTTCGGCCAAGGGGGTCATGCATATTCCCCAAGACGCCAAGGCGCTCGCTAAGTTGCACGCTTTGGTGGCCGGGCATAGCAATTTCGAGATCGCCGCGCTGCATGATCTGGTCGGAATTTCCGGCTCCTTGGTGTTGGGATTGGCGGTTGCCCAAGGCGCTCTCGATCCAGAAGAAGGGTGGCGCCTCTCGCGACTCGATGAGGATTTCCAAGCGGAAGTCTGGGGCGAGGACGAGGAGGCGATCGAGATTGCTGCTCGCAAGAAAACTGACTTCTTGCACGCCCATCGCTTCATGGCTCTGTGCCAGTCAGACAGGACTTGATCAAATGCCTTGCATTGGCGGGGGCAAAGCAAGTATCCACATCGCGCCTAGGCGATCATTCGCTTGACCTTTTTTGGGGAATGAGACCAAACTTAAGGCACTGAAGCGGTAAAGGCGCGAGCCTGCTCCGTGCTGGCTCTGCCAGAAAAAACCAAAACGCCTTCTGGGAGAGGGCGAAAATCAGGAAGAGGTAAAAATGAAAAAATCAGTACTTCTTGGCGCAATGACCGTTGCCGGTCTGGCTGCTGGCGCTGCTGCTGCTGGCACGCTGGATGACGTCAAGGCGCGCGGCAAGCTGAACTGCGGCGTGACCACTGGTCTCGTCGGCTTCGCTGCTCCGGACGCAAATGGTAACTGGGATGGCTTCGACGTTGGCGTTTGCCGCGCTGTGGCTGCTGCCGTGTTTGGCGACCCGACCGCTGTCGAGTTCGTTCCGACCACCGGCAAGACCCGCTTCACCGCTCTCGCATCGGGCGAGATCGACATGCTGGCCCGTAACACCACCTGGACCTTCTCGCGCGACACCGACCTCAAGTTCGATTTCGTCGGCGTGAACTACTACGATGGTCAGGGCTTCATGGTTCCGAAGGCGCTTGGCGTTTCTTCGGCAAAAGAGCTGAACGGCGCGACCGTCTGCATCCAGACCGGTACCACGACCGAACTGAACCTCGCGGACTTCTTCCGCTCGAACAACATCACCTACACGCCGGTTCCGATCGAGACCAATGCTGAAGCCCTTCAGCAGTACCTCGCAGGCGCTTGCGACGCCTACACCACCGACGCATCGGGCCTCGCCGCTTCGCGCGCGACCTTCGAAGCCCCCGGCGACCACATCGTTCTTCCGGAAATCATCTCCAAAGAACCGCTCGGCCCGCTGGTGCGCCATGGCGACAACGACTGGGGTGACATCGTTCGCTGGACCCTCAACGCTCTGATCGCGGCTGAAGAACTGGGCATCACCTCGGCAAACGTGGCTGAGCTTTCGGCTGCTCCGACGTCGAACCCGGAAATCAACCGTCTGCTCGGCACCGAAGGTGAACTGGGCAAGATGGTTGGCCTCGACAATGCATGGGCGAAGAACGCCATTGCTGCTGTCGGCAACTACGGTGAAGTGTTCGAAAAGAACATCGGTGCAAACACTGCAATCGGTCTGGCCCGTGGCCTGAACGCTCAGTGGACCGATGGCGGCCTCCTCTACACGCCGCCCTTCCGTTGATCTGATCTGACCGGAGGAGGGGCGCTGGGGACTACCCCTGCGCCCCTTTTTCCATCTCGCTTCCTTCAAACAAGAAGCGACCCATTGCCGAGGTGCGGTCTACGTGCCCGGATTGAACTAAAAAGTTCTGGGGTCGCCAAGACAGGGAAATCCATATGTCGACGCTCACCGATCCATCGGCGGAGTCGTTCCGGCTATCTAAGCTGGTCAACGATACGCGTTATCGATCCTACACTTTCCAATTTATTGCACTGCTCTGCATCATTGCGCTTTTCAGTTATCTGGGCGTCAACCTCGTGCAAAACCTTCGCCAAGCGGGTCTGAACATCTCGTTCGACTTTCTGGGCAACCCATCGGGCTACGATATCAACCAGCGCCCGATCGAATATAACAGCCAGTCGGCGCATTTCCGTGCCGCCATGGTGGGGATCCTGAACACGCTCATCGTGGCGTTTCTGGCCTGTATCTCGGCAACGGTCATCGGCGTGTTCGCCGGTGTGGCGCGCCTTTCGCCGAACTGGCTTCTGCGGAAGCTCATGTCGTTCTACGTGGAAGCGTTCCGCAACGTGCCGGTGCTGATCTGGATCCTGATCATCTTCTCGATCATGACGGCAGCTCTTCCCGCACCGAATGCGTTCCGCGGTGAAAACCCCTCGGCGTCGATGCTGTGGGATGCCTTCGCGTTTACCAATCGCGGCGTTTACGCACCGAAGCCGATCTGGCTGGATGGTTCGTGGGTCGTGGTAGCGACGTTCCTTCTTTCCGTGGTGGCCGCGATTGCCTATCGGCGGTATGCGACGAAGCTTCTTTACGCGACGGGCCGTTTGCTTCCGATGGGATGGCCGACTTTGGCTATCATTATCCTGCCCTCGTTAATCATGTATTACCTGACGGGACGCCCCATCGAGCTGGAATATCCGGCGCTGAAAGGCTTTAACTTTCAGGGTGGCGTGAACATGCTCGGGTCGCTTATCGCCCTCTGGTTCGCGCTTGCGATCTACACAGGCGCGTTCATCGCCGAGAACGTTCGTGCGGGTATTCAGGCGATCTCGAAGGGCCAGATGGAAGCCGCAGCTTCGCTGGGCCTGCGCCCGAACCGGATCATGAACCTCGTGATCCTGCCGCAGGCGCTGCGGGTGATTATTCCACCGCTGATTTCGCAATACCTGAACATCACCAAGAACTCCTCGCTGGCGATTGCCGTGGGGTACATGGATATCACGGGCACGCTGGGCGGCATCACGCTGAACCAGACCGGCCGTGCGATCGAATGCGTTCTGTTGCTGATGCTGTTCTATCTCACGATTTCCCTCGCGATTTCGGCGGTGATGAACCTCTACAACAACGCCGTAAAGCTGAAGGAGCGCTGAGATGACCCGTGCGACCGAAGCCTTTGTGCGCCATCAAATGCTGCCTCAAGTGCCCCCGCCGTCCAGTCAGACGGGGATCGTGAAGTGGCTGCGTGAAAACCTGTTCTCGTCCATCGGCAATTCGATCCTGACCATCGCGTCGTTCTTCGCGCTTTGGTGGGTGCTGGATGCTGTTTGGCCGTGGCTGACCAACGGGGTCTGGACGACCTCTTCGCTGTCGCAATGCCGTGAGGTGTTGCAGGGCGAGGTGGGGGCCTGCTTCTCGGTTCTGGCAGAGCGTTGGAACCAGCTTCTATTCGGGTTCAAATATCCGGCAGAGCTTTACGGGCGCCCGACTGCGGCGTTCCTCTTGCTGTTCATCGCGGCGGCGCCGGTCTTGTTCTTCAAGACTTTCCCCCGTCACCTCCTGATCGTGACGGCGGCTTACCCCTTCGTGGCCTATTGGTTCATCTGGGGCGGCTCGATCCTCGTGCCCGCCGTGGCTGCGCTGGGCATTCTGGGGGCCATGTTCGTCTTCAAGAAATACGGCAACCAGAACTTCGCGACGGGCCTTTTCGGCGGGATCGCGGCGGCTCTGGTGATCTGGTGGCTCGGGGGCAAGATCGCGGATGCAATGCCGAATTTCCTTGCGCTGCAGGAAGTTGCCAGCCGTGACATGGGCGGCTTCATGTTGAACATGATCCTCGGCGTGGTTTGCGTTTCGCTTTCTCTGCCGTTCGGGATCCTGCTCGCCTTGGGGCGTCGTTCGGACATGCTGATCATCAAGTGGATCTGCGTGCTCTTCATCGAGTTTATCCGCGGTGTGCCGCTGATTACGCTCCTCTTCGTGGCGAACGTGGTTCTGGCTTACTTCCTGCCGCCGGGCACGTCGTTCGACCTGATCCTGCGGGTGATCATCATGATCACCATGTTCTCCTCGGCCTATATCGCCGAGGTGATCCGTGGTGGCTTGGCAGCGCTTCCGAAAGGCCAGTACGAGGCGGCGGATTCGCTGGGTCTCGACTACGCTCAGGCGATGCGGCTGATCATTCTGCCGCAGGCGTTGAAGATCTCCATTCCTGGGATCGTGAACGTGGCTGTGGGGCTTTTCAAGGATACGACGCTGGTGTCGGTGATCTCGATGTTCGACCTCGTGGGTATGATCCGCGGGCCGATCCTCGGGTCGACGGCCTGGAACGGTGTGTACTGGGAACTCTTTGGTTTCGCGGCACTTTTGTTCTTCGTCGTCTGCTACGGCATCTCTCAATATTCCCAGTGGCTGGAGCGTCAGCTCCGCACCGATCATCTTTAAGAAAGGGCGCTCAAAATGTCTGAACAAGCGCAAATGAAAGTCTCGGATGAGGTCGCAATCTCGATCGAGCAGATGAACAAATGGTACGGCTCTTTCCACGTGCTGCGGGATATCGACCTGAACGTGTATCGTGGCGAGCGCATCGTGATCGCCGGGCCTTCGGGCTCGGGGAAATCGACACTGATCCGCTGCATCAACGCTCTGGAAGAACACCAGAAGGGGCGGATCACGGTGGACGGGACAGTGCTTTCGAGCGACCTGAAGAACATCGACAAGATCCGTTCGGAAGTGGGCATGGTGTTCCAGCACTTCAACCTGTTCCCGCACCTGACGATCCTCGAAAACTGCACGTTGGCCCCCATCTGGGTGCGCAAGATTCCGAAGCGTGAAGCGGAGGAAACGGCGATGCACTTCCTTGAAAAGGTTAAGATTCCCGAACAGGCGCACAAATATCCGGGCCAGCAACAGCGCGCCGCGATTGCGCGCGCCCTCTGCATGGAGCCCAAGGCACTTCTTTTTGACGAGCCGACTTCGGCGCTCGATCCGGAGATGATCAAGGAAGTTCTCGACACCATGGTGCAGCTCGCAGAAGAGGGTATGACCATGCTCTGCGTGACCCACGAGATGGGCTTTGCCCGCCAAGTGGCCAACCGCGTGATCTTCATGGATCAGGGTCAGATCGTGGAACAGAACGAGCCGGAAGAGTTCTTCAACAACCCGCAATCCGAGCGGACGAAGCTCTTCCTGAGCCAGATTCTGGGGCACTGAGCGAGGTCGTTTTCAGACCTCCGCAAAAGGTTAACAAACCAAGGCAGCGCGCGGGCAACTGGGCGCTGTTTTTCGTTGTTAACAAAGGCGAAAACCCGATTTCCGAAGGGTATGGATTGCGTATGGCATGTGTATGGATTGCGTCATGACGTTCGTCAGTAAACGCAGGCCGTTCGGAGGGTTAGGGCAGCGGAAACCTGAACGCGGTTCAGGCAATCAATTCGCGGGGAATCGCGAAGGCGATGGGCGTGAGGCTCTGCCAGTCGAGCACATCCCAGCTTGGGCCATCGAAACGGGCGGCAAGCGTCGCGCAGGTCGGGAAATCGTGAAAGGCGGGGTGCGCGACCGGAGCATTCACCAAGCGATGTGCGGCCTCGGTGGTGCCGGGATTATGGCCGAGCACGAGCACGCGCGACCCCGTGGCATATTCGCGGATCAGGGCGGCGATTACAGCGGGATGGGCAAGGTAAAGTTCAGGTAGAACCGTTGTTTCAACCTCGGGCAGGCCGAGACGCGCGAGCGTCTCCATGGTGCGGGCGGCGGAAGAGACGAGAACCTGATCGGGGATCAGATTTTGATCCTTGAGCCATTGGCCCATCACGGGGGCGGAGCGGCGGCCGCGCTCGTTGAGGATGCGGTCATGGTCGGAGGCGAGGGGGTCACTCCATGCCGATTTGGCGTGCCGCATGAGGATTAGGGTTCGGCTCATTTGAACTGCTCCATGTGCCATGCCGATTGCTCGGGAAGGCGGCGGCCGGCGCTGACGGGGCAGGCGCGGCGGACGGCGCAGCCTTGGGTGAGGCAGGGCGCGCCTTCGGGCGTGGCGATATAGGCGCGGCAGCGGGGCACGTCATAGCCTTCGGGCGTGAGCGCGCTGATGGGGCAGGCGGTGGTGCAGGGCTGCGCGCAGGTGGGGCATGGATTGGCCACGTCGAGCGCGGGCAGGGCTTCGGAATAGGCGATGCCGCCCCGGAAGGAGACGAAGAGGCCCATGACGCTATCAGCAAGGAGGGTAACGGGCGAGGGCCAGACCGCGCCGGAGCGCAAGGCGGAGCTATAGAAGGGGAAGTAGGGCGGGCCACCGAATGGGAAGACAGTGGTGCCGCCGGTTTCTTCGGCAAGGGATGTGAGGATGCGGGTGGACCAGCGATCCATCGGATCGGGGTTGCCATCCTGCCATTCGGGGCTTTGGGTGAAAGCAGGCCAGAAGGCGGGTTCGTCTGGCGAGAGCATCGCCAGCGAGACACGACCAGGCAGATCGGCGTTTTCAGGGAGGGGCAGTGTTGCCGAGACCCTCAGCCGATGCTCGGCGGCTTTCTGGCGAAGGGTCTCGAGCAGGGCACTCATTACTTGGTGCGCGGTTTGACGCGAGGCTCGGTGGAGCGGATCAGCGAGCCTGCGCCGTGATCGGTGAAAAGCTCCAAGAGGCAGGCGTTCGGCACGCGGCCATCGAGGATCACCACGGCGCGGACGCCGTCTTCGAGGGCTTTCAGCGCGGTTTCGGTTTTCGGGATCATGCCGCCCGCGATGGTGCCATCCTCGATCATCGCCTTGACCTCTTCCGGGGTCATCTGGGTGACGATCTGGCCATCCTTGTTTTTCACGCCCGCCACATCGGTGAGGAGGAGGAGGCGATCGGCCTTGAGGGCACCGGCGATGGCACCAGCGGCGGTGTCGCCGTTGACGTTATAGGTTTCGTTCGGGTTCATGCCGGTGGCGACGGGGGCCACGACGGGGATGATGCCAGCGGCGAAGAGATCGCGCAGCACTTGCACGTTCATCTCGACGGGGCGGCCGACGAAGCCCAGTTCTGGATCATCGGGTTCGCAGACCATGAGGTCATCGTCTTTGCCGGAAAGGCCGACGGCGCGGCCGCCTTCATCCATGATGGCTTGCACGATGCGCTTGTTGACGAGACCCGTGAGCACCATTTCCACCACTTCGACCGTGGCTTTATCGGTGACGCGCTTACCGCGCACGAATTCGGATTTGATGCCCAAGCGGCTCAGTAGATCGTTGATCATCGGGCCGCCGCCGTGGCAGACGACCGGGTTGAGGCCGACTTGGCGCATCAGCACGACATCGCGGGCAAATTCGGCCATGGCGGCTTCATCGCCCATGGCATTGCCGCCGAATTTCACGACGACCACCGCGCCGGAATAGCGCTGGAGGTAGGGAAGGGCCTCGGAGAGCGTCCGGGCAGTGTTGATCCAGTCACGGTCCATTTTTTGCGGTCTCATCGTGGGGTCCGGGGCAAAGGGTTATGTACTTCCCTTAGCGGCAAGGGGGAGCGATTCCAAGGGCGGAGGCCGTTGCGGGCGGCTCTGGGGGTGATAGGATCGCGGAAAATCCGGAGGGTTGGATATGGAACGCCAGAAGACGCTGCTTTTGACAGGCGCAAGCCGTGGGATCGGCCATGCGACGGTGCGGCAGTTCAATGCGGAAGGCTGGCGGGTGATCACCTGTTCGCGCCAGCCCTTCCCAGAGAAATGCCCGTGGGGCGGGGGGCGCGAGGATCACGTGCAGGTGGACTTGGCCGACCCGAAGAGCGTGATCGCGGCGGTGGACGATATTCGCGGGCGGATCGACGGGAAACTCGACGCATTGGTGAATAACGCAGGCATTTCGCCGAAAACCGAGGGCGGCGGGCGGTTGAACACGCTGGAGACCGACCTCAGGACTTGGGGGCAGGTGTTCCACGTCAACTTCTTCGCGTCAATCGTGCTGGCGCGGGGGCTGCGGGAGGAATTGGTGGCGGCGAAGGGGTCTGTGGTGAACGTGACTTCGATTGCCGGGAACGAGGTGCATCCGTTTGCAGGCGCGGCCTATTCCACGTCGAAGGCGGCGCTGAAGGCACTGACGCGGGAAATGGCGCATGATTTCGGGCCGCTGGGGGTGCGGGTGAACGCGATTGCGCCGGGGGAGATCGAGACGGCGATCCTTTCACCGGGGACGGAGAAGCTGACCGAGACGATCCCGCTGCGGCGGTTGGGGCAGCCCTCAGAAGTGGCGAATACGATATTTTTCCTGTGCTCCGACAATGCGGGCTACATCTCTGGGACGGAGATCGAGATCAACGGCGGGCAGCACGTTTGATGCCTTAAGAGCGGGCTTGTGTTTAGAGCCGCTCGCCCTTGCCTGGAGCATTGCCTCTGAGGAACTCGGCGGCGGCTTGGGCGGCTTTGCCTGCGCGTTGGAGTCGGGTGAGCTGGAGGGCTCCGGTGCCGCAGGCGATGGTGAGGGCGTCGTCCAGGACGGTGCCGGGGGTGCCTTGGCCGGAGGCTGCGCGGGCGGCGAGGAGTTTCAGGCGTTCGCCGTTCCACATGACCCATGCGCCGGGGAAGGGCGAGAGGCCGTTGATCTGGCGGATCAATTCAGGTGCGGGGCGGGACCAGTCGATGGCGGCTTCGGCCTTGTCGATCTTGGCGGCGTAGGTGACACCCGCTTCGGGCTGCGTTTCGGGCGTGAGGGTGTCGAGACGAGCCAGCGCCTCGACGATGGTGCTGGCACCGAGGGCGGAGAGGCGGTCATGCAGCTCTCCGGTGGTTTCTTCAGGCCCGATGGGCGTGGCCGCGCGGAGGAGCACGGGGCCTGTATCAAGGCCCGCTTCCATCTGCATGATGCAGACGCCGGTTTCGGCATCGCCCGAGAGGATCGCGCGGTGGATCGGGGCGGCGCCGCGCCAACGGGGCAGGAGCGAGGCGTGGATGTTCAGGCAGCCTTTGCGGGGGGCATCCAGAACGGCTTGCGGCAGGATGAGGCCATAGGCCACGACGACGGCGATATCGGCCTCAAGCGCGGCGAAGGCGGCTTGTTCCTCGGCGGATTTGAGCGAGGTGGGGTGGCGGACCTCAAGGCCCAGTTCGAGCGCGCGGGCGTGGACGGGCGTGGGGCGCTCTTTCTGGCCGCGACCTGCGGGGCGGGGCGGCTGGCAATAGACGGCAGCGATTTCGTGGCCCGCTTCGACCAGTGCATCGAGCACGGGCACGGAGAAGTCGGGGGTTCCCATGAAGCTCACGCGCATCGGGGGCTCACTTCTGCTTGCGGGCGCGGCGGAGAAGCATGTCGCGCTTCATTTTCGAGAGATTGTCGAAATACATCCGGCCGTTGAGGTGGTCTATCTGGTGCTGCATCGAGGTGGCCCAGAGCCCGACGAGATCACGCTCTTCGGTCTGGCCCTCGGAGTTGAGGAAGCGGACGGTGACGGCGCGGGGGCGCTTGATGATCGCGGAGACGCCGGGAAGGTTCGGCGAGGCTTCATCGTGTTCGCGGAACTCGATGGAGGAATGCAGGATCTCGGGGTTGGCCATGCGCATGGCTTGGCCGCGCTTCTCGGAGGCATCGACCACGGCGAGGCGAAGGCCGATACCGATCTGGGGCGCGGCAAGGCCGACACCGGGCATGGCTTCCATCGTGTCAATCATGTCGGCCCAGATCGCGCGGATCTCATCGGTGATTTCGGTGATGGGCGCGGCAGGGGTGCGGAGGCGGGCATCGGGCCACGGGATGCAGCGGCGAACGGTCATGCGCGGGCTTCCAGATAGGGGGTTTCAAGGGCGGCGCGGAGATCCGGCGCGAGGCGGTCGAAGATCACGCGGCCTTCGAGATGGTCGAATTCATGCTGGGCGCAGCGGGCCTCGAAACCTGTGAGGTGCTGTTCGATCCGCGTGCCCGCGAGGTCGGTATAGGCGAGGCGGATTTCCAAGGGGCGGGTGACGGGCGCTGGGGCATTGGGGATCGAGAGGCAGCCTTCGGTCATCTCTCCGGTTTCGGCGGAGGACCAGAGGATTTCGGGGTCGATGCAGGCGACGGGTGTCATGTCGCCGTCTTTCCAGCCGCAATCCATGACGAAAACGCGTTTCAGCACGCCGATTTGCGGGGCGGTGAGACCGCGGCCGGGGGCGGCATACATGACCTCGAACATTTCGGTGACGAGGGCCGACACATCCTCGGAGCCGACGGGCGCGCAAGGTGTGGAAAGGCGCGGATCGGGCCAGAGCACGACCTCGCGCATCAGCGGAACCGCTCGCGCTTCAGCTTCTGCATCTTGCGGGTGATGAGCTGGCGCTTCAGCGGCGTGAGGTAATCGATGAAGAGCTTGCCATCGAGGTGGTCGATTTCGTGCTGCACGCAGGTGGCCCAGAGGCCGCCGAAATCTTCCTGCTGCTCGTTGCCGTTATAGTCGATCCAGCGCACCGAGACATCGGCGGGGCGTGTGACTTCGGCATATTGCTCGGGGATCGAGAGGCAGCCTTCCTCATAAACGCTTTTTTCATCCGAAGAGGCGATGATCTCGGGATTGAACATCACGAGGGGGCGCGGGGCTTCGGATTTCTCTTTCACGCAATCCAGCACGATCAGGCGATGGTTCTGGCCGATCTGCGGCGCAGCAAGGCCGATGCCGGGGGCGTCATACATGGTTTTGAGCATGTCATCGGCCATGCGACGCAGCTCGTCCGAGAGGTCCGGGACGGCGCTGGCGACTTTGCGAAGGCGCGGATCGGGGTGAATGAGGATCGGGCGTTTGGTCATGCGGAGGGATTTAAGCGAAGGGGCAGGGCCGCGCAATGGGGCAGGATGTTCCGGAAATCGAGGGTCTGGAGTAAATTGAATGGAAGAATATTTTGATTTTTCTTTGCTTGACGGAGCAATGTCCCAAATTATGGTCAAAATATGGGAGTGTATTCCGTTTGGCGGCTGTTTTTTGGTAAATGGTCTCCAGCAAGGATGCGCGATTGCGCTGCCGGGGCGTGGGAGTATCCTCGGCGCGGGACAAGAGGGATACAGCAATGAGTTTCGACCAAATCATCGACCGCCGCAACACCCACTCCGTGAAGTGGGATGCCATGGAAGCGCTTTACGGTGTGCCGGCCAGTGACGGGCTTTCGATGTGGGTGGCGGATATGGATTTCCGCGCGCCCGATTGCGTGCAGGACGCCGTGCAGAAGATGCGCGACCATGGTGTTTACGGCTATTACGGCGATGACGCGGCCTACCGCGCCGCGATCCAGTGGTGGATGAAAGAGCGCCACGGCTGGGAGTTGGATCCGAAGGCGATTTTCACCACGCATGGCTTGGTGAACGGCACCGCGATGTGTGTGGAGACCTTTACCAAGCCGGGTGACGGTGTGCTTCTGTTTACCCCCGTTTACCATGCCTTCGCCAAGGTGATCCGTGCCAATGACCGCCGCGTTGTGGAAAGCCCCCTGGTGCAGCGGAATGGCCGCTACGAGATGGATTTCGACCATGCCGCCAAGGTGGTGAAGGCGGAAGGTGCCTCGATGGTGATCCTCTGCTCGCCGCATAATCCGGGTGGGCGTGTGTGGGAGCGCGCCGAGCTGGAAGTGCTGGCGGGGTTTGCGAAGGAGCACGGGCTGGTGCTGGTCTCTGACGAGATCCACCACGATCTGGTGTTCCCCGGTGCCAAGCATATTCCGATGACAGCGGTAACTGGAAATGACGGTTGCATCATGATGACGGCCTCGACGAAGACCTTCAACATCGCGGGCAGCCATTCGGGCAATGTGATCATCCATAACCCTGAAATGCGTGCGAAATTCGAGAAGCGGATGATGGGGCTGGGGCTTTCGCCGAACTCCTTCGGGCTCTTCATGGCGGAAGCGGCCTATAGCCCTGCCGGGGCGAAGTGGGTGGATGAATGCATGGCCTATATCCATGAAAACGCGAAGGTTTTCGATGCAGGCGTGAATGCCATTCCGGGGGTTTCTTCGATGGGGTTGGCGTCGACCTACCTTGCTTGGGTCGATTTCTCGGGCACGGGCATGGAGACGGCTGAGGTCGAGAAGCGGGTGGAGAAGGATGCGAAGATCGCGGCCAACCACGGCGCGACCTTCGGCTCGGGAGGCGAGACTTTCCTGCGCTTCAACCTTGCGATGCCACGCGCGCAGATCGAGGAAGCTGTGGAGCGTTTGCAGAAGGCTTTCGCGGATTTGCAGTAATCCGCGCAGATTGAAGGAATAGGAAAGGCCGGGGAAACCCGGCCTTAACTTTTTTCCGGCAGGCTGTGGGGATGGAAACCCTTCGCGCCACGGTATTGGAACGAGTTCTGGCCTGCCTTCGGGGCGGGTGGCCGGGCGATTTGCGCGGGCAAGAAAAAAGCGGGGTTGCCCCCGCTTTCCGATCAGCTGTCCATTTTGAGGGCAGAAATGAAGGCTTCCTGTGGAATGTCCACCTTGCCAAACTGGCGCATCTTTTTCTTACCGGCTTTCTGCTTATCCAGAAGCTTGCGCTTACGGGTGGCGTCACCGCCGTAACATTTTGCCGTCACGTCCTTGCGCAGTGCCGAAAGCGTTTCGCGGGCGATCACTTTGCCGCCGATGGCGGCCTGGATCGGGATCTGGAACATGTGGCGCGGGATCAGTTCTTTGAGCTTTTCGCACATCGAACGGCCGCGCATTTCGGCGCGGTCGCGGTGCACCATCATCGACAGCGCATCGACAGGTTCCGCGTTCACGAGGATCTGCATCTTCACGAGGTTATCCTCGCGGTAGCCCGTGAGCTGATAGTCGAAAGAGGCATAGCCCTTGGTGACCGACTTCAGGCGATCGTAGAAATCGAAGACGACTTCGTTGAGCGGCAGATCGTAAACCACCATCGCGCGGTTGCCCGCATAGGTGAGATCGAGCTGGATGCCGCGGCGATCCTGGCAAAGCTTGAGGATGTCGCCGAGATAGTCATCGGGCACCATGATCGTGGCTTTGATCCGCGGCTCTTCGATGTGGTCGATATAGGTGAGGTCCGGCATATCGGCGGGGTTGTGAAGCTCTTTCACGGTCCCATCTTTCATATGCAGGTGATAGACCACGGACGGCGCCGTGGTGATCAGATCGATGTTGAATTCGCGCTCGAGGCGGTCGCGGATCACTTCGAGGTGCAGAAGGCCGAGGAAACCGCAGCGGAAGCCGAAGCCGAGGGCGGCGGAGGTTTCCATCTCGAAGCTGAAGGAGGCGTCGTTGAGTGCGAGCTTCTCGATGGCGTCGCGGAGGTCTTCGAACTCGGCGCTATCCACGGGGAAGAGGCCGCAGAACACCACGGGTTGCGAGGGTTTGAAGCCGGGCAGCGGTTTGTCGGCACCTTTTTTCTCGTGGGTGATGGTGTCACCGACGCGGGTGTCGCGAACCTGTTTGATCGACGCGGTAATGAAGCCGATCTCGCCGGGGCCGAGAACCTCGACGTTTTCCATTTTCGGGCGGAACACGCCAATGCGATCAACCTGGTGGATGGTGCCGTTCGACATGAATTTGACGCGGTCGTTCTTTTTCAGAACACCGTCCATCACGCGGACGAGCACGACCACGCCGAGGTAGCTGTCATACCAGCTGTCGACGAGCATCGCTTTCAAGGGCGCATCGGCATCGCCTTTCGGCGAGGGCAGATCGCGCACGATGGACTCGAGCGTTTCCTTGATACCGATGCCGGATTTTGCCGAAACGCGCAGCGCGTTCTTGGCCTCGATACCGATCACATCCTCGATCTGCTCGGCGACGCGATCACAATCGGCGGCGGGAAGGTCGATCTTGTTCAGGACGGGCACGATTTCATGGCCTGCGTCGATCGCCTGATAGACGTTCGCGAGGGTTTGGGCTTCGACGCCTTGCGTGCTGTCCACCACCAGAAGCGAGCCCTCGACCGCGCGCATAGAGCGCGAGACTTCATAAGCGAAGTCGACGTGGCCGGGGGTGTCGATCAGGTTGAGAATATAGGTCTGGCCATCGTCCGCCTTGTAGTCGATGCGAACGGTGTTGGCCTTGATGGTGATGCCGCGCTCGCGCTCGATATCCATCGAGTCGAGCAACTGCTCTTTCATCTCCCGGTCTTGCACGGTGCCAGTGGATTGTATCAGCCGGTCGGCCAGGGTGGATTTCCCGTGGTCGATATGGGCGACGATGGAGAAGTTGCGGATGCGAGAAAGCGGTGTCATGGCGCGCGATATGATGGGGAAACCCCTTTTGGTCAAGGACGATCGCGGGGTTTCGGGGCGGCTGTGGGCTGTTTGCACCTTCCGACAACTTCAGGCATAGTGCGCGCGAGGCAAAAGCGCCGGAAAAGGCTCCGATCCGAGGGGCGGCGCGATGGTGGAGTAGGGTATGCGGGCGATAGCGTTATTAGCGATTCTAGCGGTTCTAGTGGGGTGTGGCAGCGGTACGTCGCGCGGACATTCCGCCCGGGGCCAATACGCAGCAGCATCAACCAGCGGGCCGATTGCCTCGGCCTGCATGCGCTCGGACCGGAAGGCGCGATCGGGGGCCTTGTGCGGGTGTATCCAGCAGGTTGCGCATATGACCCTGAGCGAAGCCGACCAGAAGAAGGGCGCGTCTTTCTGGAGCGATCCACAGCGGGCGCAGGATGTGCGGCAGTCGGACAACGTGTTTAACGAGGCGTTCTGGCTGCGGTGGAAGAACTTCGGCCAGACCTCTGAAGCGATGTGCAGCTAAGGCCGGATCGAAGCCCTTTTCGCGACACTTTTTGACGCATCTTGCCTTGCTTTGCGCAATTGGGGAGCGCAGGTTTCGGGAAAAAGGGAGCCCCAGATGCGCTTGCAAGACCTTGATGTGATCGTCACCTCGCCACCGCCACCCGGTTGGGGCGGGCGGTACTGGATTTTCGTGAAGGTCACGACGGATACGGGCATCACCGGCTGGGGCGAAGTTTATGCCTCGACCGTCGGGCCGAAAGCGATGGAAGCCGTGATCCGCGATGTGTTCGAGCGGCATATGGCGGGGGAAAATCCGGAGAATATCGAGTTGATGTTCCGCCGTGTCTATTCTTCGGGTTTCACGCAGCGCCCGGATCCGACGGTGATAGGGGCGTTTTCGGGGCTGGAAATCGCCTGCTGGGATATTTTGGGCAAGGATCGGGACCGGCCTGTCTGGGCGCTCATTGGCGGCAAGATGAACGAGCGGGTGCGGGCCTATACCTATTTGTACCCTTTGCCGGGAATGAAGGCGGCGGAATTCTGGGTGAGCCCGGAGATGTCGGCGGAAGCGGCGGCGGAAGCGGTGTCGCGCGGGTATACGGCGGTGAAGTTCGATCCGGCGGGGCCCTACACGATCCGGGGCGGGCATATGCCGGCGATGTCGGACATCACGCGGTCGGTAGCGTTCTGCAAGACGATCCGCGAGGCGGTGGGGGATCGGGCGGACCTCTTGTTCGGCACACACGGCCAATTCTCGACGGCAGGCGCGATCCGGATGGGGCAGGCTTTGGAGCCCTATTCGCCCTTGTGGTATGAAGAGCCGGTGCCGCCGGATGATCTGCATTCGATGGCCACGGTGGCGCGTTCGGTGCGGATTCCGGTGGCGGCGGGCGAGCGTTTGACGACCAAGGCCGAGTTCGGCGCGGTGTTGCGCGCAGGGGCTGCGGAGATTTTGCAGCCTGCGCTCGGGCGTGCGGGCGGTATTTGGGAAATGAAGAAAATCGCGGCGATGGCCGAGGTGCATAATGCGCAGATGGCACCACATCTTTACGCCGGACCGATCGAATGGGCGGCGAATATCCAACTGGTGGTGTCGATCCCGAACCTCTTGATGGCCGAGACCATCGAGACGCCGTTCCATGACCGCATCATCAAGGGCGGGATCCGCGTGGAAGAGGGCTATGTGCGCGCACCCGAGGCTCCGGGCTTGGGTATCGAGGTGGATGAAGCCTTCTTGCGGGCCCATCCGTTCAATGGCGAGGGGCTGCACCTGCAGATGCAGGAAGCGCCTTGTGATTACGCGCATGGCAACCGTTTTGAAGGGGGCGCGCCGCGGGAAGACTGATTTTTGCGCGGCGCAGGGCCATGGGGCGGGCAAAAGCGGTGCTAGGTCTCGCATCCGGCGGGACGTTATGCTATGCGAGTGGCATCGATCTTAGAATTGGTTGGTCCTGTGAACTCGCATAACCCGCCCAAGGCACCCGCACCGCCCGGAGAAATGGCCCGTTCGGCAGAAGCCGCTGCGGCCTATCTGAAGACGCTCGCGCATGAAGGGCGGTTGATGATCCTGTGCCATTTGGGCTCGGGCGAGAAATCGGTTGGCGAGTTGGAAGAGGCGCTGGGGCTACGGCAGGCGGCTGTAAGCCAGATGCTGGCGCGCTTGCGCGACGAAGGGCTTGTGACCACGCGCCGCGATGGCAAGACGATTTTCTACAGCCTTGCGGACGAGAACACCGCCGAGGTGATCGCGCTTCTTTATCGCTTGTTCTGCGCGCCGGATGGCGGGGCGGACGGGCGTTTGAGCTGCTAAGCCGCGCTACAGCGCTTCGCTTTAATGTGGAAACGCTTTAAGCATAGGATTTGACGCATTTCTTAACCGAAAAAGTCTATCAACTTTTTCTCGAAATGCTCTAGGCGGCCCACCAGCTTTCGATTTCTTCGGTGGTCAGATTGGCGGCCGGGCCGAGGGCGACGAGGCGCGTGCGGTCGGTTTCGCTGCGCTTGATTTCCACTTGGCGGCCAACGCGGTGGACTTCCCATGCGGGGGCGTCGAGGCCGAGAACCTTTCCCTTGATCCGGTAAAGCCCCTCAGGCGCGTTGCTGAGTTTCTCGAAGAGACCTGCGCGGGAGTAGCGCGTTTCGCTTTCGTGGCTCCAGCCCAGATAGGGCGGATGCGCGGCGGTTTTGGGGGTGAAGGGGCGCGGTAGGATCCCCGAGAGGAGAAGAGGCGCGACCTCGGGGGCGGTTGCGAGGTCGATTTGCGGGGCGGGGCTAAGGGATTTCAGGCGCGCGGCAAGGGCTTCGGGGATGCCGTTTTCTGCCTTGGAAATCAGGAGCATATCGGCAACGCGGACCTGATCCTGTAGCTGGGCGCCGATGAGGGGATCATCGGCAAGTGCGGGCCAGTTTTCAGAATCCACGACCACGGCGATACCACCATAGCTCATTTCCGGTTCGGTGCGGGCGGCATCGGCAATTTTGGCGGGATCGGCCACGCCGGATGCTTCGATGACGAGATGATCGGGGCGGGGGCGGCGATCTAGGGCGTCACCCATGGCCATGAAAAGATCGGAACTCATGGTGCAGCAAACGCAGCCGTTCGAGAGCGTGAGCGTATCGCCATCGGCCGCGGTGATGAGGCTCGCGTCGATGTTGATCGCGCCGAAGTCATTGACCATGACCATGATGCGCTGGCCGTGATCTTCGGCCAAAAGGCGGTTGAGCAACGTGGTTTTGCCCGCGCCGAGATATCCTCCCAGCACGGTCAGGGGCAGTCTGGGCAAAGTCATGCCGTAAACACCTCTCCTCCGAGGACGGTTCCGAGTACGGGCACATCCTTGAGGGCGGCGGGGTCGACTGCAAGGGGGTCATCGCCCAAAACGGCGAAATCGGCGCGTTTGCCAGCTTCGATTGAGCCGATCTCGCTGTCCATATGCATGGTGTAGGCGGCGCCGAGGGTGATGGCGTGCAGTGCTTCCATGACGCTTACGCGCTGGGCTTTACCGAGAGTGCGGCCGGTCATGGTTTGGCGGTTCACGGCGCACCATGCGGTGAAGAGCGGGCCGAGGGGCGTAACCGGCGCGTCGGAGTGGATGGTGGCGTGCACGCCGGTATCCAGAGCGGAGCGGAGCGCATCCATCCGCTCGGCGCGGTCATTGCCGATGGTCAGCGCGGCGTGCTGATCGCCGTAATACCAGATGTGGTTCGAGAAGATGTTTACGCAGATGCCGAGATCGCGGCAGCGCTCGAACTGGTCGACGCCCATCATCTGGGCGTGTTGCAGGATGTGGCGGGCATCGCGCCACGGGTGGCGGCGTGCGGAAAGGGCGATGGCTTCGATGGCGACGGCGCTGGCTTCGTCGCCGTTGGTGTGGATGTTCATCTGCACACCTGAGGCCTGCATCGCATCCACCATGGCATGGATTTCCTCGGGAGCCATGTTCCAGATGCCGTTCGGTTGACCGCCAACATAGCCCGGCCATTTCACGCGGGCGGTCCAGCCCTGAATGGAGCCGTCTGTCATGAGTTTGACGGTGCCGAGGCGGAGGCGATCTGTGGATTTTGCCTTGTAGCGCAGCGCCATTTGGGCACTCTCGGCGGGGTTGGTGCCTGCGACGCCTAGAGCCGGGGCAAGGCGGATCGGGAATGTTTTCTCGCCCGTGACTTTCAGGAGGCGGGCGACATCTTCGTCTTCCAACTGGGCGTAAAGATCGGTGGCCGTGGTGACGCCTGCGCGGCGGCAGACTTCGGCGTAAGTACGGATGGCCGCTTCGGTTTTGGTCATCTGTCGGAAATCGATGCCGCAACGGCGCATCAGCGGGAACATGGCGGCCATTTCCTGCAACTCGCCCGTGGGTTCGCCATCGCGGCCTTTGACCACGCCTTCGGCATTGGTGTGGCGATCATAGCCGACCATTTCGAGGGCTTTCGAATTCACGCCCATGAGGTGGAAGTTGGCATACATGATGACAACGGGGCGGGTGGTGGAAATCGCGTCGAGATGCTTTTTGCTCAGGCGCTCGCCGGAGAAGAAGATCGGATCGAGGCCCCAGCCGACGAGGGGTTCGCCTTCGGGGAGGGATTTCTCGACTTCTTTGAGATCGGCCACGACAGAGGCGAGATCGGGTTTGCCTTTCCAACATTTTCCTTGGGGGTCCATGCGGTCATGGTAGCCCGCATAGAAGAAATTCCAGATGACGCCTGCCATCATATGCGCGTGGCCTTCGACCATGCCGGGCATGAGCACCTGATCCGCGAAGAGGGTGTCGTGGTGCACGGGGCCCCATTGATCGGCGCAATCGCTGCCGCCGACTGCGAGCACCTTGCCGTCGCGCACCGCTACATGGGTGGCTTCGGGGCGGTTCGGGTCCATCGTGATGATTTTCCGCGCGCTGTAGACGGTGATCTGGCTCATTTTGGGCTCCCTGTTTGTCTCAGGCGTAAACGAGCTTTGAGGTTAGGAAAAATAGATTTACTGTCGAGGTAAGGCACAGAAATTGTGGGAATGGCATGAGCTTCACGTTAAAGCAGTTACGCTACTTCGATGCGGCGTTGCGGACAGGGTCGATCGCCGGGGCAGCAACGGAAATGCACATTTCCCAAAGCTCGATCACTGCGGCCATTGATGCCATCGAGCAGTCCGCAGGCGCAGAGTTGTTCCGGCGCGTGCCAGCGAAAGGATTGCAGCAGACGGAAACCGGCCGGGCTGTGGGGGCGCGGGTAGCACAGTTCCTCGAACAGGCGCGGATTTTCGAAGCGGACCTGATGTCTGTGAAGGGGGATCCGGCGGGCACGCTACATATGGGGTGTTATGCGCCGACAGCCCCTTATGTTTTGCCGCGACTGCTCAAGCGTCTGTCAGCGGCGCATCCGGGGATCCGCGTCGATTTGAAGGAAGGCGATTTCGAATCGATGGTGCAGCGGCTTGTTTCGGGCTCTATCGATGTGGCGCTGACCTATCGGCGTACGGTTCCGGAAGGCATGGCTTTCGACCCGTTGCTGATTGCGCGTCCTTGGGCGGTGTTGCCGGAGGATAGCCCTTTGGCTGCGCAAGAGGCGGTTAGGTTAGAGGAACTGGCCCCTTTGCCGATGGTGCTGCTGGACCTGCCAACCACGGAAATCTACTTCCGCAAGGTTTTCGCGGATCACGGGCTCACACCGAATGTGGTGCATCGCACGAAGTCGAGTTCGGTGCTGCGCGGGTTGGTGGCCAGCGGCTTCGGATATTCCGTGCTCAATATCTGCGGCACGGCGGACCGTTTGGGCGGCTCGGGATATGTTTCGCGGCCTATTCTGGGAGAGTTGGATTGCCCCGAGTTCGGTGCGGCCTACGCGCCTGCAACGCGGAAATCGGCGATTGTCGAGGCTGTTCTGGCAGTTGCACGCTCGCTTTCGCAAGAACGGGCCTTCGAGGATCTGGTTCTCAAACCCTGAAAGGGTTGACGTATTTTATGTGGTTAATCTCACCACAAAACGCTGTTTTCCGTGGGAAAGGAGGCGGCTAGCCTATCGGAAACAACCGGACAACAGGGAGTCCATCAATGAAACTCATGACCCGTCTGATGGGAGCCGCGGCGATTGCGGTTTCTGCCATGTCAGCCACGCCGCTTTGGGCGGATGGCTCGCTTGTAATCATGTCGACGCAGGTGCCGCGCCACTTGAACGGTGCCGTGCAATCCGGCATCGCCACGGCTGTGCCTTCGACACAGTTGTTCGCCTCGCTTGTGCGCTACGACAACGGCTGGGATCCGCAGCCCTATCTGGCGAAATCGTGGGATACCTCGGCTGACGGCAAGTCGGTGACCTTCCATCTCGTTGAAGGCGCGACCTTCCATGATGGCAAGCCGATCACCTCGGAAGACGTAGCGTTCTCGATCATGACGATCAAGGCGAACCACCCGTTCCAGTCCATGTTCGCGCCTGTTGAAGCGGTGGAAACGCCTGATGCGAACACGGCAGTGATCAAGCTCGCACAGCCGCACCCCGCGCTAATGCTGGCGCTTTCGCCCGCACTTGCGCCGATCATTCCGAAGCATGTGTATGGCGACGGGCAGGATGTGAAATCGCACCCAGCGAACAGCGCGGTGGTGGGGTCTGGCCCCTTCAAGCTGAAGGAATTCACACCGGGTGAGGCGATTGTTCTGGAGAAGAACCCGAACTTCTTCGTCGATGGCCGCCCGGTTCTGGACGAGATCCTGATCCGTATAGTGAAGGACCCCTCGGCGCTTCTGATCGCGATGGAGAACGGCGAAGGGGATATGTATCCCTTCATGGCAGGCAGTCAGGAAATCAAGCGTTTGCAAGGTGTTGACGCGCTTGAGGTGACTGCGGAGGGCTATGCCGCGATCGGTCCGATCAACTGGCTCGCCTTCAATACGGCCTCGCCCAAACTGGGCGATAAGCGGGTGCGTCAGGCGATTGCCTATGCCGTGGACCGTGATTTCATCATCAAGGCGCTGCACCGTGGCGTGTCGACCGCACAGCACGGCCCGATCATCGAAAGCTCGCCCTTCTTCGAGGCTGGTGTCGAGGAGTACAAGGTTGATCTGGAGAAGTCGAAAGCGCTCTTGGCAGAAGCCGGCGTTGCGCTGCCGCTTGCGCTGACGATCGACTATATTCCCGGCCCCAAAGAGCAGCAGCAATCCATCGCGGAATACCTCAAGTCGCAGCTGAAGAAGATCGGTATCGAGCTTGAAGTGCGAGCAGCCCCCGACTTCCCGACTTGGGCAGGCCGCGTAGGCGGGCATGACTTCGATCTGACGATGGACGTGGTGTTCAACTGGGGTGACCCGGTGATCGGTGTGCACCGCACCTACCTCAGCTCCAACATCCGCAAGGGTGTGATCTGGTCGAACACTCAGAATTACTCCAACCCGAAAGTGGACGAGCTGCTGGCGGCTGCCGCCGTGGAACAGGATATGGCCAAGCGCAAGGCACTCTATTCCGAGTTCCAGAAGATCGTCGTGGACGAGGTTCCGATCATGTTCCTCAACGCGTCGCCTTATCATACCGCCTATAAAGACGGCATCGAGAACGCGCCGATGGGCATCTGGGGCACGGCTCACCCGATGGATACGGTTAGCTGGAAGAAATAAGGCGGCACTGGTGTAACCTTTGAAAGCAGGGCCGCGCTGATAAGTGGCGCGGCCCTTGATGTTTGAATGGAGCGGACATGAACGCATCCTTCCTGCTGCGGCGCGTCTTCTACGGCATCTTGCTGATGCTCGGCGTTGTGGTGCTGAACTTCCTTCTGATCCGGCTTGCGCCCGGCGATCCCGCGGTGGTGATCGCGGGGGAAATGGGCGGGGTCTCCGAAGAGATGCTGGCGCAGATCCGTGCGGATTACGGCCTCGACAAGCCCGTTCTGGTTCAACTCGGGATCTATCTGGGGAATGTGCTGCAGGGGGACTTGGGGCAATCCTTCTTCTTCAACCAACCCGTGACCAAGCTGATTGCCCTGCGGGTCTGGCCAACGATCCTTCTCGTTATTTCGGCGTTGGTGCTCTCGATCACTGCCGGAGTTACTTTGGGCGTTCTCGCAGCCCGGAAACCCAATGGGTTGATGTCAGCCTTCGTCGCGATCTTTTCGACCATCGGCTATGCGGTGCCGGTGTTCTGGACGGGGATCATGCTGATCATTCTCTTTGCTTCGATTTTCCCGATATTTCCGGTGGAAGGGATGCAGAACGTCCGATTGCGGGATGCGAACCCCTTCGTTCAGGCGGTCGATATCGCGCATCATCTGGTGCTCCCGGCCTTCACCCTCGCGGTGATCTACCTTGCCCAATACGCCCGCCTTTCGAGAGCCTCGATGCTGGAAGTGCTCGGCTCCGACTACATCCGGACGGCGCGCGCCAAGGGGGCCTCGGAAGGCACGGTTCTGTTCAAACACGCACTCAGGAACGCCGCGCTGCCGATCCTGACGGTGGCTGGCCTCCAGTTCGGCAACCTGATCTCCGGTGCACTCCTCGTAGAGACGGTCTTCAACTGGCCAGGCATGGGGCGCCTGGCCTTCGACTCGATCCTGCGTCGCGATTACCCGACGATCATGGGTGTCTTGTTCTTTGCCTCCGCCATGGTGGTGATCGCCAATATCCTGACCGATCTGAGCTACCGCGTGGCCGATCCAAGATTGAGAGGGCGGTGACGATGGCGAGGACAGAACGGGGAGCCAGCCCCCCGAAACCCCCCGGGATATTTGCGCCAATGCGAAAGCACGCGATGGTCTTTCATATTGGCAAAAATATCCAAATATCCCGAGGAGGAGCGCGAGCGACGACGAGACAAAAGACCGGCGGCGAAGCCGCGCCATATGATTGGAAGACGCGCGATGAGTGAGAGCGGGCAAGGGTTGCAGGCGGCGAGTCCGGCGCGGGAGGCGTGGCGTATGTTTCGGCGGAATATTCCGGCGCTTTTCGGCGTGGCGGTTCTTGCGTCGATCATTCTACTGACGCTTTACGGGACATTTTTCTACGGGGGTGATCCCTTCGAGGTAGTCTGGGCACCGCATGAGCGGCCGGGGGTCGAGGCGGGGTTCCCGCTCGGAACCGATTATCTCGGGCGCAATATTCTCGCAGGCATTCTCACCGGAGGTGGGCCGACTTTGGCGGTGGGCGCGGCGGCGGCGTTGCTCACGATGGTGATCGGGATCAGCCTTGGCGCTTTGGCGGGGTATTATGGCGGGTGGGTGGATAACCTGCTGATGCGGGTCACCGAGTTTTTCCAGGTTTTGCCAGCGCTTCTTTTTGCGATGGTTCTGGTGACTTTGTTCAGCCCGTCGCTGGTGACAATCGCGGTGGCCATCGGGGTTGTGAGTTGGCCGCAGACGGCGCGTTTGACGCGGGCGGAGTTTCTCAAGATCAAGGAGCTCGAATACGTCACGGCAGCGCGGGCGATCGGGGCCAAGAACGGGCGGATCATGTGGCGGGTTATCCTGCCTAATGCGGCGCCGCCTTTGATCGTTTCGGCCACTCTGACCATCGGGGTCGCGATCCTCTTCGAGGCGGGGCTTTCCTTCCTTGGTTTGGGCGATCCGAACGTGATGAGTTGGGGCCTCATGATCGGGGCGAACCGCGATTACATTCTGGATGCGTGGTGGCCTGTGACCTTCCCGGGGCTTGCGATTTTCCTCACGGTTTTCTCGGTCAGCCTGATCGGGGACGGCCTGAACGATGCTTTCAATCCGAAGCTGAGGGAAAGATGAGCGCACTTCTGGAAATCGATGATCTCAAAGTGACGTTCAACACGCGCTACGGGCAGGTGACGGCTCTGGACGGGGTGTCGCTCAGGGTGAATGCCGGGGAGACGCTGGGCGTTGTGGGCGAGAGCGGATGTGGCAAGTCGATCACTGCGCTGGCCACGATGGGGTTGATCCCTATGCCGCCGGGCCGGATTGCCGGGGGTGAAATCCGCTTGGCGGGGGAGAACCTTGTTGGTGCTTCTGATGCGCGGATGCGGGCGTTGCGCGGGGCCGAGATCGCGATGATCTTTCAGGAGCCGATGACCTCGCTCAATCCGGTGTTCACTGTGGGTGACCAGATCGCGGAAGCGATCATGCTGCACCAGAAGGTGAGCGCGGATCGGGCGTTCAAAGATGCTGTGGCGCTCTTGGATCGAGTGGGTATTCCCAGCCCCGACAGGCGGGCGCGGGATTACCCGCACCAACTTTCGGGGGGGATGCGCCAGCGTGTCATGATCGCGATGGCGGTGTCCTGCCGCCCCAAGGTGCTGATTGCGGACGAGCCGACGACGGCGCTCGATGTGACGGTGCAGGCGCAGATTTTCGATCTGTTGAACGAGATCCAGCGTGATTTCGGCGCGGCGATCGTGCTGATCACGCATGACATGGGAGCGATCAGTGAAATGGCCGATCGCGTGGCGGTGATGTATGCGGGAAGGGTGATCGAGGAAGCGCGGGCGGATGATGTTCTGGACCATCCGCAGCATCCCTACACGCGCGGTCTGATTTCCTGCATTCCGAACATTGCCAAGGACGAGGGGGCTTTGCGCGAAATTCCGGGTGTGGTGCCACCTTTGCACATGCTGGGGGCGGGCTGTGCCTTTGCGGATCGGTGCGATTACGCGCAGGCGCGGTGCCGCCGTGAAAAACCGGTGTTGCAGACGCATGGGCATCATCCGGCGGCGTGCCATGCTGTCGAGGAGGCGCGGGTATGAGTGTGCTTCTGGATGTGCAGGATCTGACGGTTCGTTTTGCTTTGCCGCGACCGAAGCTTTTCGCCGAGCGCCCCTATCTGGAGGCGGTGCGGCAGGTGTCTTTCCGGCTGGAGGCGGGGAAGGCTTTGGGGATCGTGGGCGAGTCCGGTTCGGGGAAAACCACGACGGCGATGGCGGCGATCCGGCTTATTGAGGCTTCGGGGGGCAAGGTGCTTTTCGACGGCGCGGACCTTTTGCAGCTTGCGCCGGAGGACATGCGGCAGAAGCGGCGCGATGTGCAGCTGATTTTCCAAGATCCCTATTCCTCGCTCAATCCGCGGGCACGGGTGGCGGATATCGTGCGGGAACCGATGGACCTGATGGAAATCGGCACGATGGAGGAGCGGCAGGCGCGGGTGGTTGAATTGTTCCGCTTGGTCGGCTTGCGGCCTGACCAGTTGAACCTCTTTCCGCACCAGTTTTCTGGTGGGCAACGGCAGCGGATATCGATTGCGCGGGCGCTGACGACCAACCCAAAGCTGTTGGTGTGTGACGAACCCGTTTCGGCTCTGGACGTGGCTATTCAGGCGCAAATCCTGAACCTGTTGGCGAAGCTGAAGGCGGAGCTGGGGCTATCTTACCTCTTTATCAGCCATGACTTGGGTGTCGTGCGGCACGTTTGTGATGACGTGGCGGTGATGTATCTGGGCAAGATCGTTGAGCAGGCCCCTAAAGCGACGCTTTTCGATGCCCCGCAGCATCCCTATACGCAGGCGCTTCTGGCGGCGGCACCGAGCCTCGCGCGGCGGAAATCGGCGGGCTATGTGCGGCCCTTGAAGATCGCGGGCGACCCGCCTTCACCGATCAATCCGCCCAAGGGCTGCGCTTTTGCCGAGCGGTGCCCGAAGGCGCAGGAGGTGTGCCGAGCAGTGCCACCTGTTTTGGAGCACAAGGGCGGGGCGGGGGCGGTCGCCTGTCATTTCCCCGGATAGTTCAAAAGGAAAACGTCCTCGCATCGAGTCATTGACAGGTGCGATTGTTATACCACTTAACTATATATGTCGCCCCTCGGGAGGAGGGGGGACGCGTGAACGCGCCTTGTGAACAGGCGTGACCAAAGGGGAGGATAAAAATGAAAAGACGCGTACTTATGAAATCCGTTGCGGCTGCGGCTCTGGCTTTCGGCCTTGCTCCGATGGCAATGGCGCAGGAAGTGACATTGAAGCTGCACCAGTTCCTGCCTCCGGTGGCGACTGTTCCGGCGAAGATCCTGAAGCCTTGGGCGGCTGCGGTTGAGCAGGGCGCGGGCGGCAAGGTTAAGATCGAGCACTATGACGCGATGGCACTGGGTGGAAAGCCCACGGACCTGATGGATCAGGCCATTGACGGTGTGGCCGATATTGTGATGACGGTTGTGGGCTATACGCCGGGCCGTTTCCCGAAGACGGAAGTGTTCGAGCTTCCCTTCATGATGACCAACCCGATTGCGACTGCGAAGGCATTCCAGGAACTCGTGGACACCGATCTTCAAGCCGGTGAATACAGCGGCGTGAAAGTGCTGGGTGCGTGGGTGCACGGGCCGGGCCTGATCCACTCGAAGGACCCGATCACGAAGCTGGAAGACCTTGCCGGTAAGAAGCTGCGCGGTCCGACGCGTGTGATCTCGAACATGCTGGCGGAACTCGGCGCGACGCCTGTGGGCATGCCGTTGCCGGCTATTCCGGAAGCACTTTCGAAGGGTGTGATCGATGGGACGGTTATTCCGTGGGAAGTGACGCCGTCGATCCGCTTGGCGGAACTGGCGAAGAACCATCTGGAGTTCGGCGGCAAGGAGTCGCTCTACACCGCCACGATCATCATGGTGATGAACAAGGCGAAGTACGAGAGCTTGCCCGAAGATGTGCGCGCGGCGATCGATGCGGAGTCGGGCATGAAGCTCGCGGAATTCGCGGCGCAGGTGATGTATGACTACGACAAGCCGGGCCGTGATATCGCGGTGGCAGCGGGCAACACCATCACCACGCTCGATGAGGCGGAAGTGGCGCGCTGGAAAGAGAAAGCAAAGCCGGTGGTTGATACCTGGGTTGCCGATATGCAGGGCAAGGGCATCGATGGTGCTGCTCTGATCGAGCAGGCCAAGGCACTGATCGCCAAGCACGGCGGCTGATCCCTTTTCAGGGTTGAACCGAGGATCGCGCCGCGAAAGTGGTGCGATCTTTTCGTTTAGAGGATGGCGTTCTCGACGTTTCCGGTGGGAAGACCGATGAGGGTGAGCGCTTCGCCATCGCCAAGGAGGTCGAGCGGGTCGACTTCGAAGTTTTTTACGTTCGTTGCCGAGATGTGGGAGAGATCTGCGGTAGGATCGACGAAGACCCATCCGGGATCGACTGTCGTCTCGAGGCCGAGGGAGGCGCGCAGAATTTGGAGCGCGTCGGTGATGGTGACACGGCCGCTGCGGTCGATGTCGGCTTGGATGAAGTCGAAGGCATCGGCGGTGCCATAGCTCGGGTTGAGACCCAAGGAGAGGCGGAGCGCGGTGAGGGCGTCGGTGATGGTGATGGCCATGCCTGCGGGGCGGTCGGCGGCATCGGCGCTGACGCTGAAGGTGCCTGTGGAGCCGGAGCCGTAGCTGCCGCTGTAGCGCCCGGCGGTGGTTTCGAGCGCGAGGGTGGGGGCGGTGGCATTTCCGCTGAGAAGGGCGACATCGGCACCCGAGATGGCGCGGCCTGCGGCGTCGCGGAGATCGACGGCGAAGGTGATGCGGGCTTGGCCTTCTTGCAGATTGCCGACGGCTGCGCCGCCTTCATCGGTGAAGACATCACCGCCCGCGCCCGCGAAGAAGTCGGGGTTTCCAGTGAGCAGAAAATCGAGCACGGCGTTATCGAAGGTGAGGGTGCCGGGGGTGAGGCCTGCCGAGGTGGCGGCCGCAGCGGCAGTGGCTATCTCTTCGGCGGTGTAATCTGCGAGGGAGGCGGCAGCGCCGGGGGCGTCGGGATCGTAGAAGCCTGCGAGGCTTTCGCCTGCGCCATAGGTGAAGAGGCTTTGGCCTTCGGTGCTGACGCGCCAGTCATCTCGGTACTGGCCGTAGAGATCTTCGAAGGCGAGGGGGCGGGCCAAGGGGGTGCCGTCGGCCAGCGCGATGTCATTGTCGGAGTTGCCATTGCCATTGCCCAAGAGGCCTTCGACGCTGCCTGCGAGATCGCGGGAAAGCTGGACGGCGAGATCGAGCCAGCCGTCGTTCAGGGCGAATTGCATCCATGTGTCGGAGAAATCGAGAATATTATCCGCGCCTGCGTGGCCGACGACATAGGTGTTGTCGGTGCGGGTCACGATGTGTGCGCCGACGGTGAGCGTGTCGCCATCGGCAAGGGTGGTGGCGGTGCCGTTGAGCAAGAGCGGGTTAGCGGCGGAGGCGCTGATCTGGAGCGTGTCGGCTCCAAGTGCGATGGCAACGGCTCCGGTCATGGAGAGGTCGGGTGCGCCGGGGACGGGGACGAAGCGGGCTTGGAGTTCGAGGCCTGCGCCGCCTGTCTCGCGGAGGAGGACGAACTCGCCTACGGCTTGGAAATCATAGGCGGCACCGTCTAGCGCGAGGAGGTGGGGTTCGCCCATAATCCAGCAGGGGGGAAGTGGGGCGAGGATGGTCTAGTCGGTGAAGCGGATTTCCTCGACACGCACGAGTGAATCGGTGACGCCTGCGATGGTGACGGTAAAGGCGTCAATCGCTTGCACGCCGATCTCGGCGGCGGCGCGGGGGACATAATAGATGATGACGTCATAATCGTGCGCGCCGTTGACGTAATCGCTGCCGTCGCCGGGGCGGATCGTGTCGTTTCCGTAACTGGCATAGATGAAATCATCACCTTCAGTGCCCGTGAGGCTGTCGTCGCCACTGGTGCCCTGTATCTGTAAGCCGAGAGATTGGGTGCTGTCTGTGAAGGCGATGTTTTCGATCTGCACGATGGTTTTCGTGCCTTGCGCAGTGGCGACTTCATAGACTTGGCTGGCGATCTTGGTGACGGTTGCGCTGGCGCGGGTGACGCCGAGGGTGACCGTATCGACACCACCGCCGCCATAGATCGTATCGTTGCCGAGGCCGGGGAGGATGCTGTCATCGCCGGTGCGGGCGTTGATGATTTCAGAGCGTTCTGTGCCTTCCAGCGTTTCGGAGGCAGCAGTTCCGTCGACGCGGGAGGGGTCAATGTTGATCCGCATGTCGAAGAGAACAGGAGTGCCGATATCGAGGTCAGTGAAGGAAACGGTGAGCGTGACGAAGGGATCGGTTTCGAAATCGAAGAGTGTGCCTTCGCGCACGAAAAGCGTTGTGCCATCAAGGCGGAATTGGGCGGCGTTGGTGCTGGCGAGTTCGAAGGTGTAGCCGAGTGCGGAGCCATCGGTATCGAACACGTCGAGGGTGCCAAGCTCGACTTCACTTGTGGCGGCATCAGTTTCGGCAAGGCGGGAGCGACCCGAGATGTAGAGCCCTCTTGGGAAGTCATTAGCATTCGTGGTCAGGAACCGCAGCGTGTCGAAATGCGAGATCCCGAGGTTGTCGGTGTAGAAGATGCTGAACGCGTATTCCGGAAAGCTCTCGAAATCGAGGGTGCCTTCGAGCACCAGTTGGCCGGAGCCGTTGATGCTTAAGATCCCCGTGAGTTCGGTGACTCTTGAAGGGCGAATGCCAAAGGTGGTGGTGGTGCCGATCAACGGGATGCCGGGGGCGTCGCGCATCCCGAGTTGACCGATAATAGTGCCCGGTTGGAGGCTTTCGGAGAGGTGGCCGTCAGTGTCGAGGTGGCGACCGTCGAGGGTCAGGCCTGTGGCACTGGGGCTGAGGATTTCCGAGAGGAAATAGTCGCCATTGGCGAAGCGGAGGATAGAGGGGTTGAGGATGAGATCTTGCCCGTCCGGGCCACCGGAGCGGAGATCGGTGACAAGAAGCTGGGCGGGAGTGAGATCACCCGAACCATAACCGCCGTAGCCACCATAGCCGCCGAAGTCTTCCGGTATGAAATCGAAGCTGTAATCGCTGCGGTTGCCGGAGAAGACGATAATGTCGCCACCATCGGGGGCGAAAGTATCGTTGCCTGCGCCCGCGATGAAGTTTTCGGCTTCGCCTTGGGCGATGAAAAGATCGTCTGCAAGCGTTGCGTCGTAGCGGGTGATGAGGGTGGGGTTGTCGGTGACGGCGATCTGGAAAGTGGTGGTGAACGTGCCACCTGTGCGGTCTGTGACGCGGACGGTGACAGAGAGGGGGGCGGCGCTGCCATCCAGCGTCGCGCCTTCGCTGAGGCGGAGGTCCGATCCGGAGAGGAAGACGCGGCCATCGGCATCGTCGAGGAGGGTGAAGGTGAAGATTTCGTTGGGGTCCGGATCCGTCGCGCTCAGTTGGCCGATCAGACTGCCGCTGAAGGCGATTTCGGCGATGGATATGGCTGGGGTTCCGACGGGCAGCGGTTGATCGTTGAACAAAAGGGCACTTGGAGCGGCCATTGGAACCTCTGGGAATAAAAAAGTCGTAAAGGTTTAGTTCAGAAAAATATTTCACCCATATGGGGTGTGGCGCTGCGATTCGTGCAAGTCAATTCGTGGTGAATAAAAGAAGGCCGTCGATTGCTTTCAGGAGCGGCGGAAGGGTTCCGGCGTTGTATTCGTTGAGGAATTTCGCGACCTGGGCTTTCGCATTGGTTTCGGCGGTATGGTTTTCCAGCATCTCGGCCAGAAGTGGGGCCGGATCGGCGTCGGGGGCACAAACGCGGGCGACGCCGAGCCTTTCGCAGGCTTCCGCAGTGAGGCGCTTTTCACGGTCTGTGGGCAGGAGAAGGAGCGGGATTCCTGCGCCGAGCGCTGTGGAAGTGAGGCCGAGGCCGCCTTGGGCGAGGATCAGGCGTGCGTGTTCGGTCATGGCATCGAGGGGGAGGGGCGTGGGGCTGAGGTGCAGGCCCGCGGCTGCGAGGCTTTCGCGTTCGGATGAGGGGAGGCCGGGGAGGTGGCCAAAGACGCGGTGGCCGCGGGAGGCGGTGGAGAGGAGCGTTTTGAGGATCGGGGCGATCTGTGCGCTTTGGGCGGGGAGGTAGACGAAGAGGCTGTCGCGGTGCTTCGCGGGGGTCGGCTTGGCGGGAAAGAAGGGTGGAAGCGGCGGCGCTTTGCGGTGCGGGCGATAGGGGTCGAGCGCTGCGAAAGTGGCGGGGCAGGCGGCTTCGGCGGCCATGATGGCGGGGAGATGGGGCAGGGCGCTTGGCCGAGGCGGGCGAGGGCGTGGTTCGCGACGTTCAGAAGCGCGGCTTCCTCCAGAACGGGCGGCTGGCCTTCGGTGAAGGGCGGGAAGGCGGGCAGATGCGCGGGAGGGAGCGAGAAGCCTGTGCCAAGGGCGACGCGAGGTATTTTGCCGCCGGCCGCGAGTAGGGCTGCTGGTGCGAATTCGGCGACCAGAAGATCGGGGGCGAGATCGGAAAAGAGGCCCTGCCATGCGCGGAGGAGGAATTCGAGAACGCCCGAGTCTGCGAGGCCCGCATCGGCTAGGATGTCACCGAAGCTTTGATGTTGGCGGAGGCGGGGCAGATCGCGGGCGTGGTTGAGGAGGCCGGGCCAAAGGGGCGCTTGGCGAAGCTCAATGGCGGGAAGAAGATCGCGCAGAGCGCGGAAGGCATCGGGGCGCTGAGCGGCGATGCTGACGTGATGGCCATCGGCATGGAGCGCGCGGGCAAGGCTGGCCAGTTTGGCGGCGTGACCGCCGTTGCCGCCCAGTTCCCATGCCACAAGGATACGCGCCACTCTCGTTCTCCGTGTAAGGTGGGGGGAGAGTTTCGTGGAAGGGGAGGTTTGGCAAGGGGGCGCGGGAGCGGCGGAAATCGAAGCTGCGGCGGTGAGACACTTGCGGGCGGGCGCAGGCGCGGCTAGGCAAGGCGCATGGCACATGATCTTCCGACCCCCGCGCATCCTTTCCGTATCGGCACCCGTGGCTCGCCTCTGGCTTTGGCCCAAGCGCATGAGACCCGTGACCGTTTGACGGCGACGCATGGGCTGGCGGAAGGCGCGATCGAGATCGTGGTCATCAAGACGACGGGCGATGACCGGAGCCTGATCGACGCGGATCGGCCTTTGAAGGAGATCGGCAACAAGGGCCTTTTCACGAAAGAGATCGAAGAGGCGCTGATTGATGGCCGGATCGATATTGCCGTGCATTCGATGAAAGACGTGCCGACGCAACGCCAGCCGGGTTTGGCCTTGGTAGCGTTCCTGCCGCGCGAGGATGTGCGGGATGCGTTTGTTTCGTTGAAGGCGAAGGGTTTGGCGGATTTGCCTGCGGGGGCGCGTGTGGGCACGTCATCGCTGCGGCGGAAAGCGCAGCTTTTGCATCGGTTCCCGCATCTCGATGTGGTCGAGTTCCGGGGCAATGTGCAGACGCGGTTGAAGAAGCTCGAAGACGGGGTGGCGGATGCCACGTTCCTTGCGATGGCGGGGTTGAACCGTTTGGGAATGGCGCATCTGGCGGCGGGCGCCATTGCGACGACGGATATGCTGCCAGCCGTGGCGCAGGGTGCGATTGGTATCGAGGGGCGCGCCGATGATGCGGCGATGCGGGCCTTGGTGGCGCCATTGAATGATGCTGCGACCGAGACGCGGCTTTCAGCGGAGCGGGCGCTTCTGGAGCGGCTCGACGGCTCGTGCCAGACGCCGATTGCGGCTTTGGCTATGCTGGAGGCCGGAGAGCTTCGGCTTTCGGCGCAGATTTTGAAACCTGATGGCAGTGAAGCGCATAGCGCGGAACTGGCCGGGCCTGCGGCAGAGGCCGCGGCGCTGGGCGTGGCTTTGGCGGAAACGCTTCTGGTGGCGGCGGGTGAGGGGTTTCTAAAGGCATAAGGTGGCCAGCAGGGCGCGCTTTCGGGCGGAGCCTTGGCATGGTTGGAACAGTTCGCCCTCTTGACAGGCCACGCCTGTGCAGGGAGGGACGAGGCAAAGGAGAGGCCGATGACAAAAACGATCCTGCGCGCCCTTGCGGGTGAAACTCAAGCGATCCCGCCCGTGTGGATGATGCGCCAAGCGGGGCGCTATCTGCCGGAGTACCGGGCCACGCGGGCGCAGGCGGGGGATTTCCTCTCGCTCTGCTATAATCCCGAATTGGCAGCGGAAGTGACGCTGCAACCGATCCGGCGCTACGGATTTGATGCGGCGATCCTTTTTGCGGATATCCTGCTGATCTGTCAGGCGCTGGGGGCGAAGCTCTGGTTCGAGACCGGCGAAGGCCCGCGGCTTTCGACGCTGACAACGCCTGCGGAGTTGGCGGGGCTGAAGCCTGTAGACGATATCCACGAGGTTCTGGGGCCGGTCTATGAGACGGTGAAGATCCTGTCGAAGGAGCTGCCGAAGGAGACAACGCTCATTGGTTTCGCGGGCGCTCCGTGGACGGTGGCGACCTATATGATCGCGGGCCGTGGCACCAAGGATCAGGCGCCTGCACATGCGCTGAAGGCGGCGGATCGGGTGACGTTCGAGGGGCTGATCGGGCGGATTACCGAGGCGACGATCGAGTATCTGGACCGCCAGATCCAGGCGGGTGCGGAAGTGGTGAAACTGTTTGATTCTTGGGCCGGAAGCCTCAAGGGTCAGGATTTCGATGATTTCGCGTTGAATCCTGCGAAAGAGATCATCGCGGCCTTGAAGGCGCGGCATCCACATGTGCCGGTGATTGCTTTCCCGCGCGAGGCGGGCACCCGCTATCAGGGATTTGCCACGGCGGTAGGCGCGGACGGGTTGGCGCTGGATAACAGCGTGGACGCGGATTGGGCAGCGGCGCATGTGCAAGTGGATGGCTGCGTGCAGGGCAATCTCGCGCCGCATCACATGGTGACGGGGGGCGACGATCTGGTGCGGGAGACCAAGCGGATCGTGAAGGCCTTCTCTAAGGGCCCGCATATCTTCAACCTTGGCCACGGGATCACGCCGGAGGCTAATCCCGACAACGTGCAGCGGATGATTGACGCGATCCGCGTGGCCTGAGGGCGACGTCGGATTGATCGAGACGAGTAGGCGGCGTGCAGGGGTTCTTGCGCGCCGTTTTTCTTATGTCCGACGCAAACGCAGAACCGCCCCGGCGGGGAGTTTCTTTGTTATCAGATTATTGGGAGATTTTAGTGGCGGACTGGGGAGGATTCGAACCCCCGACCCCTTGATTCGTAGTCAAGTACTCTATCCAACTGAGCTACCAGTCCGCGCTAGAGTGAGGCGGGGTTTAGCGGTGCTTCGCGGGCAATGCAAGAGGCATAAAGCAAGAATCTCGCTTGCTCTGCGATTTCTGTTCGTGGGCCTCAGGCGCTCAGGAAAGCAGGCCGGAAATTCCGGATTTTGGTAGCTTTATCAAGAACTCGGTGCGTTTCGGGCCGGTTTCGACCAGTTCGAGACTGCCGCCGTGGCCTTTGACAATATCGAGCGAAATCGCGAGGCCGAGGCCGACACCGCCTTTGCTGGCGCGGCCTTGGAAGGCGGTGAAGAGATTCTCGCGCGCTTTCGGGGGCAGGCCGGGGCCTGTGTCGATGACGTGGAGCTTCCAGTGCTGCTCGTCCTCGTCGGCGCGGACGAGAATCTCGCCTGGTTCGCCCGAGGCGCGGATGGCTTCGCGGGCGTTGCGGACGAGGTTGGTGAGGACGCGGTGCATCTGCTCGCTATCAAGCCGGGCCATGAGCGTGCCGGGCACGTCTTGTGCGAGCGAGATATCGGCATCGCCAACGGCGAGGCGTTCGCTTTCGAGAACATCCTCGACGAGGTCGGCCAGCGGCACGCGAGAGAGCTTGGGTGCAGGTTCTTCGGCTTTTCCGAAGGCGAGGGTGGCTTCGGTGAGGTTCACGGCGCGGGTGATCGAGTTCACGAGCTTCGGGGCGAGGCGCTGGACGGCGGGATCCTCGCTCATCTCGATTCGGTCGGTGAAGAGCTGGGCGGAGGTGAGGATGTTCCGGAGGTCGTGGCTGACCTTGGCGACGGCGGTGCCAAGCTGGGCGAGGCGTTCTTTCTGTTTAAGCGCACTGGTGAGCTGCATCTGCATTGTTGCCAGTGCCACTTCGGCGTCGCGGATTTCGGTGACGCGGGCGGAAGGGGTGAGGATGGCGCGGGCGTCTTCGGGGTGGGCGGCATAGCCCTTCATGTTGCCGACCACGCTGCGGATCGGTTTCACGAGGAGCACGCGCACGGCGAAGAAGAGGAGGGCGGCGGTGACCACGGAGATCACGGCGGAGAGGATCAGGATGCGGACGCCGTAATCAATCATCGCCATGCGCAGCGGGGCGGTTTCCATGGTGACTTCGATGAGAAGGCCCGCATCGCGCACGGGCTGGCCGATCACGCGGATCACTTTCGGGGTGGGATCGAACAGCACCTGGGTGGCGTCGCGGATGAGGCTGAAGGCGGTCGGGCTGCGGATGTCGAAGGTCTGGTCGATGGGGGCAGGCATTGGGGCTTGCAGGACGAGTTGGCGAAGCTCGTCGCGGCGGAGGACGACGTTGAAGACACCTGCATTGCGCAAGAGTTCCTCTTCGAGGTCAGGGGTAATCTTGGCATCAGCGAGAAGTGCGAGCGAGGCGATTTGCGCGCGTTCGAGGCGGTCGAGCAGATAGTCTTCACGGAAGCGGGCGATGGAAGGCACGAAGATCAGCACTTCCGCCAGCATGACGAACAGCACCGTCAGGATCAGGAACCGACCGGTAAGGGAGTTCAAGAACCGCACATGATCCTCTCAGGGCAGGAAACGTTGCACCGTTCGGACAACGCGCTTGATCCAAGGATTATCAAAGAGACGGGGCGAGAAATAGGCCCCAGCGGCGCGTTTCGACATTTCCGCAAGCGTTGGGTAGGGGGCGACAAGGCCCGCGATGGCAGAGAGCTTGAGCTTCTGGGCGATGGCGAGGGACCAGAGCGCGATATTCTCGCCCGCTTGCGGCCCGACAATGGTAACGCCGACGGGGCGACCTTTCACGATCATGACCTTGATGAAGCCACGGGCGATGTTCTGGGCGATGGCGCGGTCATTATGCGCCAGATCGAAACGGGAGATTTCGAGTTTGGCACCATGTTGCGCGCGCGCCTCGGCTTCGGTCAGGCCGATCTGGGCGAGTTCGGGGGAAGTGTAGGTGGCGCGGGGGATATGGGCCATGGAGGCGCGTGCGGGCAGGCCGAAGAGCACTTCGCGGATGATCAGGCCCGCGTGGTAGCCCGCGAGATGGGTGAATTGCGCGCCACCCGCCACATCGCCGATGGCATAGACGCGGCGGTTGGTGGTGCGGAGGCGGTCATCGGTTGTGATGCCTTTGGGGGAGTAGGCGATGCCCGCAGCGGCGAGGTTGAGGCGGTCGATATTGGGTTTGCGGCCTGTGGCGACGAGGAGATGGGTGCCGGAGAATTGCGCGCCGCTCATGGCGGTGAGGGTGATAGCCCCCGGCTTGCCTTCGGCTTTTGTAATGGGCGTGTTTTCGTGGATGTCGACGCCTTCGGCGCGCAGGGTTTCGAGTACGAGAGTGCGGGCTTCGGGGTCTTCTCGGCCAAGTGCTTCGGCGGCTTCGAGGACGGTTACACGGCATCCGAAGCGGGTGTGGGCTTGGGCCATTTCGAGGCCGATCGGGCCGCCGCCTAGGATGAGGAGGTGGTCGGGTTTCTCGCGGAGATCGAAGAGCGTTTCGTTGGTGAGAAACGGCGTTTCCGCGAGGCCGGGGATCGGCGGAATAGCAGGGGAAGAGCCAGTGGCGACAACGATGCGGCGGGCGGTGATTTCCGTGTCGCCTGCCATGACGGTATTCGCGCCGGTGAAGCGGCCATAAGCGCGGATTACATGGACGCCGAGACCTTCGAAGCGTTCCTGGCTGTCGACGGGAGCGATATGGGCGATGGTTGCGGCGACGTGGGCTTGCGCGGCGGCGTAGTCGATCTGCGGGGCGGTGGTTGTGACCCCGAAGCGGGTGCCTGCGCGGCTGGCATGGGCATGTGAGGCGGCGGCGAGGAGGGCTTTCGATGGCACGCAGCCGAAATTGAGGCAGTCGCCGCCCATGCGGTGGCCTTCCAAAAGGACAACGCGGGCCCCCATCTGCACGGCACCTGCCGCGACCGAAAGGCCACCGGAACCAGCGCCGATCACTAAAAGGTCAGTTTTTATCGATGCCGTCATTCCAAGCCTTTCCGGCGACGCAGTGCCTTCATGAAGATAGGAAGGATTGCGAGGCCTGCTAGCCCCAAGAGTGGCCCGAGGACTTGAGGCGTCAGGATTACCCCCAGATCAGGGCGGGTGCCGGAGGCGAAGACTTCGCCGAGACCCGCGCCAATGGATGTGAAGACGAGGGTGGCGGGCATGACGCCGAAGAACGTGGTGACCGCGTAACGATAGAGCGGCACGGCCAGAAGCGCCGGGAGGATATTCGCGACAAAGAAGGGGACAGCGGGCACGAGGCGGATCAGGAAGAGCATTTCCCATTGGTTCGCGTCGATTCCCCGTTTGATACGGCCGATGGGGCCTTCGGAAAGGGATATCTTCTGGGCGAGCCGCTCGCCGAACCCGGCGCGGATCGCGAGAAAGAGCAGGGTTGCGCCGAGGGTGGCGCCGAGGACGTTGAAGGCCACGCCGGGGAAGGTGCCGAAGAGAAATCCGCCTGCGAGCGTCGCGATCGTGCCGCCGGGAAGGGAAAAGGCGATGATGGCGATATAGGCCGCGAGGAAAAGCAGGATGGCGGGTGCGTAATGGCTGTCGCGGAAGGCAAGGAGCGCTTCTCGATGCTCTGCGAGGGCTTCGAATGAGAGCGTTCCGCGCAGGAAATAAAGGCCTGCGGCGGTTCCGGTGAGGAGGGCCAGCAGGGGAAGATTCCGGAGCAGCGGGGAGGACTTGGGAGCGGACATGGACCCTCGGTGTTGATGTTCGGATGTTGTGCCGGATTTTGCGCGGCACCGCATCCCCGATCACGCCCGCTTGATCGGTTGTGTGGAATTCGGGGGAGAATTCTGGCTGTAGAGGGTGTTTGAAACATTTGCCGCGTTGCCTGCCCGGAAAATATTGCAAAAATCGGCTGGCAGGGTTTGACAGTGCTTGGGCCTCTGCCTATAGACCGGGTTCCGAACACTCGGGACGTGGCGATTCCGCTGCATCCCCCCGCATGGAATTCCGCCCCTGTTGGGCGGCTAGTGAATGGAGATGGAGCGATGAAGCGCACCTATCAACCCTCGAAGCTCGTTCGCAAGAAGCGCCACGGCTTCCGTTCCCGTATGGCCACCAAGGGCGGCCGCAAGGTTCTGAACGCGCGCCGTGCGCGCGGCCGTAAGGTGCTGTGCGCCTGAGCCATCCCCTAAGGGAAGACGGTATCATGCCGCCGGAGGCCCCCTCGACCGCAGAACGCGGGCAGGGAGCAAGGCCTCCGGCGGCTTCCGTTTGCCTGACGGTTCTCAAGCAGCGCTCGGAATTCCTGAAAGCGGCGGCGGCGAAGCGGCAGACAGCTGGTTCGATGCTGGTACAGGCGCGGCGGCGAGAACCGGGCGAGGCCGAAGGGATTCGCGTCGGCTTCACCTGTTCGAAAAAGGTCGGCAATGCAGTGGCGCGGAACCGGGCGAAGCGGCGGTTGCGGGAAGCCGCGCGCGCTGTTTTGCCGGAGCTCGGGCAGCTAGGCTGGGATTACGTGCTGGTTGGTAGGCCTGCTGTAACGGCGGATCGACCCTGGGAGGCGCTCAAAGCCGATTTGGAAGCCGCGCTGACGCGCATTCACGGGGGGCGGGCATGAGCCCTCTGGCGCATGTAGTGGCCTTGCCACTACGGATCTACCGGATGGTTTTCAGCCCTTGGGTGGGATTCAATTGCCGTTTCCAGCCGACATGTTCGGCCTATGCTCTCGAAGCGTTGGAGCGGCATGGCGGAATCAAAGGCACCTATTACGCGACGAAGCGGATTTTGCGCTGCCATCCGATGGGGGCCATGGGCTATGATCCGGTGCCGGGTGCCGATCCGGAGCATGACGCGGCGCATCGGCATTAAGAGGTGCGGCTGCGCCGCGCTGGTTGTCTCGGTGGCGCGGGTGCGCCACCTCGGGGGCTTCCAGCGGGGATATTTGGAAAAGAGAAAGCGTGGCCTCGCGACGTGAGGGCGCTGGTGAGGGCAGGGAATGCTAGACGATCTGGATGATATCCACCCGCTGTTCCACGGGGCTCCGAAATCCACGGAATTCAAGAAGCTGCGCAAGCGGATCGTTCAGGATGTGCGGGAGGCGATCGAACGCTACGGGATGATCGAGCGCGGGGCGAAGTGGCTGGTCTGCCTGTCTGGTGGTAAGGACAGCTATACGATGCTGGCGATTCTGCTCGAGTTGCAATGGCGCGGGCTTTTGCCGGTCGAATTGCTGGCATGCAATCTCGATCAAGGTCAGCCGGGCTTTCCGGCGACGGTTCTACCAGAGTTCCTGAACAAGATGGGCGTGCTGCACCGGATCGAGTATCAGGATACCTATTCCATCGTTATGGATAAGGTGCCTCAGGGGCGGACCTATTGTGCCTTGTGTTCGCGGTTGCGGCGGGGGAATCTCTATCGCATCGCGCGGGAAGAGGGCTGTTCGGCCGTGGTTCTGGGGCATCATCGGGATGATATCCTCGAGACCTTCTTCCTCAATCTGTTCCATGGCGGGCGAGTGGCGACGATGCCGCCGAAGCTTTTGAACGAGGAAGGCGACTTGTTCGTGTATCGGCCTTTGGCGCATGTGGCGGAGGCCGATTGCGAGAAATTCGCGCAAGCGATGAACTATCCGATCATTCCCTGTGATCTCTGCGGGTCGCAGGACGGGCTGCAGCGGCAGCAGGTGAAAGGCATTCTGGATGAGTGGGAACGGCGCAGCCCCGGGCGGCGGCAGAAGATGTTCCGGGCCCTGACGACTGTGCGGCCATCGCATATGCTGGATACGTCGTTGTTCGATTTCTTGGGCTTGGAGCGTGGGAAGGTCGAATTCGAGGCAAATGATCCCGATACACCGCGCTTGCGTTAAGGCTCGGTTGAGAAAGGCGCAGTACATCTGACCCGGAACAAAACGGGAAAGGTGCCGGATGCGACGGATGTTACCGGGCAATCTTCGACAGATCGCCAGCCGAGCCGCAGAGGCCATCGACGGCCCCCAGATACTGGCGTTTCTGCCGGCTATTGTCCTCGGGGCCTATTGGATTGGCGGGGAGCCTTGGCTTCTCGGGGTGGCGATTGGCTTGCCGCTTCTGCATCTGGCCTTGCCGAGAACGCGTGCCGATGGCGAGGCCGGGAGCGCGGCGGAAGTGATCGAGGCGGTCTTGTCTGACTTTGCCAAGGATCGCCGGGTGGCCGCGGTGATTGTGCTTGGTTTCGACGATCGGGAAGGATTGCGCGAGCGCTTCGGAGTCGGTGCCATGGAGATTCTGACCGCGGAGTTCGCCGAAAGGATTCAGGCGGAATTGCGCGGGCGGGATCATGTTTTCTCGATGTATGACGGGCTTGTCTGCGTGGTCACGGCTTCCGGCAAGAATCTGGACCATAAGGCCGCATTACGGCTGGGCGAAAGGATGCAACGGGCGGTCGAAAAACCTCTGATGCTGGATCGGGCGGTCGTGCATTTGACGATGTCCGCTGACTTTTGCCTGACATCGCGCAATCCGGGGAAATCCGTAGAAGCGATCTACGAGGCGGCCTCTGCGGCTTTCCGCGAGGCGCAGAACAACGGGCCTTCATCGATCCGGGCTTTCGATCAGGGAATGCAGAGTTCCCGTGCCGTGCAGGGGTTGATGGCGGCAGAGGCGGCGGTAGCTCTGGAGAATGGAGAGATGCGCGCGTGGTTCCAGCCGCAGGTCTCTGCAGTGAATGGCGTTCTGAGCGGGTTCGAGGTTTTGGCGCGGTGGATACATCCCGCGCGCGGGTTGATCGCGCCTACAGAATTCCTGCCGGTGCTGGAGGGCGCAGGGCTTTTGCCGCGGTTGGGCGAGGTGATGCGGCAGGAAGCCTACCGGGCCTAGAGGGCTTGGGATAGAGCGGGTGTTGCGGTTCCGAATGTGGCGGTGAATTTTTCGGCGGCAGAGCTGCGCGACCCTGCATTGGTGGACCGGATCCAGTGGGAGTTGGACCATCACGACCTCGGGGCCGAGCGGCTAACGATCGAGGTGCTCGAAACGGTGGTGTCGACAGCAGTAGATGATTCGGTGGCCCTTTCGATCAACGGATTGGCGAAGCTCGGATGCCCGATCGATCTGGATGACTTCGGCACCGGACATGCCTCGATCACCTCGCTGCGGCGCTTTGCCGTGCGACGGATCAAGATTGACCGTTCATTCGTCATGTAGCTCGACCGCGATCCGGAGCAGCACAAGATGGTTGTGGCAATCCTTGGCTTGGCGGAGCGCTTGGGGCTCGAAACGCTGGCAGAAGGCGTCGAGACCATGGGCGAGCAGATCTGCCTCGGAGAAATCGGCTGCAATTACGTGCAAGGGTTCGGAATTGCGCGGCCTATGGCGTTCGAGCAAACGATCGAGTGGATGCGGAGCCGCAGCGAGAGGAAGGCCAATATTGCTGAATTGAGGAAAGCCTGAGAGCGCGGGGCAGAGTTCGCAGCGAATATGCGCGGTTTCGCCATGGTACTCTGGGTCTGCGGGGCGGAATCCGCTTGACCTTTGGGGGTGCAGTCTGTTGAACCACCGCTGACCTCCCAAGGCTTGCACGGAAGAAGACGCGCGATGGACGATCAGAACAAGAACCTCATTTTGGCAACGGCGCTGAGCTTCGTCGTCATTCTGGTTTGGTTCCTCCTTTTCCCGCCACCGGAACAGGAGACGGTAGCAGAACCTGTTGCTGTGACGGCACCTGTTGAAGGCGCGGTGCCGCCAACGGCTGCGCCTACGATGGCCAATCAGGAAGCCGCTGCGCCGGAAACCGCGCCGGAAGCGCTGGCCAAGGCACTGCGCGTGGACATCGATACGCCGCGCCTTTCGGGTTCGCTCTCGCTTCTTGGTGGCCGCATCGATGATATCCGGCTCAAGGACTTCCACGAAACGCTGGAAGACGGATCGGATATCGTAACGGTTCTGGCACCTTTGGGCTCGGATCAGGCGTATTACGCGCTTTACGGCTGGGCCGCCGGCCAAGGGATCGCAGCGGAAGATGTTCCGGGTGCGAACACCGAGTGGACATTGGCGAGCGGCGACAAGCTGACGCCAGCAACGTCGGTGACTTTGACGTGGGATAACGGCAAAGGCCTGACGTTTACGCGCGTGATCTCTGTGGACGAGGATTTCCTCTTCACAGTGACGCAGAGCGTTCAGAACGCTTCCGGTGCCGACGCCAATATTGCCCCCTACGGGATCCTGGTTCGCCATGGAGAGCCGAAGAACCTGAAAAAGTTCTTCATTCTGCACGAGGGTTCCATCGCGATGTCGGATGGCAAGCTCGCGGAAGTGAAATACGCCGACATCGAGGACTTCGAGTTCAATGATCGGGAAGGTGCGCTGGCCGATGTGACCCAGGTTACTGAGAGCGGTTGGGTTGGCTTCACGGACCATTACTGGATGTCGACGCTGGTTCCGGCCTCCGGCGCGCCGTTCAAATCGGTCGTCAAATTCGACAGCAACCGCAACCTCTATCAAGCCGAGGCCGTGTTGCCGACGCGCACAGTGGCGGCCGGTGCAACCGATAGCGTGACGACGCAGCTCTTTGTCGGTGCGAAGGAATGGGAAACGATCCGCACCTACCAGAACGAAGGCGGCATCACGGGCTTCCTCGACTCCATCGACTGGGGCTGGTTCTTCTTCCTTACCAAGCCCATTTTCGCGGTTCTGCATTGGCTGAACGCTACGTTGAAATCTCTGGGCGTGGCAGGTTCGATGGGCTGGGCGATCATCGGGTTGACACTTGTGATCAAGGCGCTCGTGTTCCCGCTGGCCTATAAATCCTATTCGTCGATGGCGAAGATGAAAGAGCTTCAGCCGGAGATGGAGAAGCTCAAGGAGCGTTGCGGCGATGACCGTCAGCGCCTCCAGAAGGAGATGATGGAGCTTTACAAGAAGGAAAAGGTGAACCCCGCTGCGGGCTGCTTGCCGATCCTTTTGCAGATCCCGATCTTCTTCTCGCTCTACAAGGTGATCTTCGTCACGCTTGAACTGCGCCACGCGCCGTGGATCGGTTGGATCCATGACCTTTCGGCACCCGATCCGACGTCGATCCTGAACCTGTTCGGTCTGCTGCCCTATTCGACGCCGACGCCTGACAGCTTCCTCTTTATCTTCTCGCTCGGTGTTCTGCCGATCCTTCTGGGGATTTCGATGTGGCTGCAGCAGAAGCTCAATCCGGCGCCCACAGATCCGATGCAGGCGCAGATCTTCGCCTGGATGCCTTGGGTGTTCATGTTCATGCTGGGGACGTTTGCATCCGGCCTGATCATCTACTGGATCGCGAACAACACGATCACGTTCACTCAGCAGTATCTGATCATGAGGACACACGGCTATAAGCCCGATGTGTTCGGCAATATCCGCTCCGGGTTCAAGAAAAAGAAACCGGCGGCGCCAAGCGGGAAGGGTAAATGAGCCTGAACCTCGCGGAAATCTGGCGCTATCCTTTAAAGTCCCACGGGCGTGAGCCCGTGGGACAAGCGCTTTTGGAGGTGGGCAAATGCTTGCCCTATGATCGCCGTTGGGCGGTGGCGCATGAGGCGTCGGATGCGACGGGCGATAAATGGGTGCCTTGCGTGAATTTCTCGCGCGGCTCGAAGGCGCCGGGATTGATGGCGATCGAGGCGGCGATGGACGAGGCTTCTGGGCGGTTGACGTTGATGCATCCCGAGTTGGGCAGTCTCAGTTTCGACCCCGAGACAGAAGCAGATCGGCTCATCGCATGGGCGGCTCCGGTGATGCCCGCAGATAGGGCCGCATCGGCGCGCATCGTGCGCGTGCCGGACCGGGGCATGACAGATACGGATTATCCATCGGTGTCACTTGGCGGATTGGCCTCGCACTGTGTGCTGGAAGGCCGGATGGGGCGGGAATTGTCGCGCAAGCGCTGGCGGTTGAACCTTTGGGTGGATGGATTGGCGCCGTGGGAGGAGTTTGACCTTATCGGGCATGAAATCCGGATCGGGGACGCGCGTTTGGCTGTTGAGGAGCGCATCGTGCGGTGCTTGGCGACGACTGCCAACCCCGAAACGGGGCGGCGCGATGCGGATACTCTGGGCGCGCTGGGGGCGGCTTACGGGCATCAGGACTTCGGCGTTTATGCGCGCGTGGTCGAAGCGGGGCGGATCCGCCCCGGAGACAAGATTGAGGTGATCAGATGACGCAACTTCCCTTTCCTGGGGCGGAAATTCCTGCACCGGAGCTGGCCGAGGTCGGGCGCAAGCTTTTGACGGGCGAGGTCGAGTTCCTGAAGGGCGTGGTCGCGATGTCCGGTCTGCCTGCGGCGGATCGGCTGGAGGTTTGCTTTGCGGGGCGCTCGAATGTCGGGAAGTCTTCGCTGATCAACGCGTTGACGGGGCGGCGCAATCTGGCGCGGGCCTCGAATACACCGGGGCGCACGCAGGAAATCAACTTCTTCACGGCGGGTGAAAGCCATTACCTTGTCGACTTGCCGGGCTACGGATTTGCCAATGCGCCGCTGGCGGTGGTTCAGAAGTGGCAGGCGCTCTTGAAGCAATATCTGTCGGGGCGGCAGACGCTGCGCCGAGCCTTTGTGCTGATCGACAGCCGGCACGGGATCAAGGCGGTGGATGAAGAGATCCTGACACTGCTCGACCAGTCGGCGGTGACCTTCCAGGTGGTTCTGACGAAGAAAGACAAGATCAGCGAGGCGCATTTGCAGGAGACGCTTGCGCAGGTGCGCACGGCGTTGGCGAAGCATCCGGCGGCGTTTCCGGAGTTGATCGTGACCTCTTCCGAGAAGGGTGAGGGCATTCCGACGCTACGGGCGACCATCGCCGGATTGGTCTGACTTCTTGGTGCTTGCGAAGCTTTCCCTGATAGGGGAAGCTTTGGGCAAGAGCACAAGGAGAGCGGGTGTGTTTCCGAGCCTGATTGGAACTGTGGTGATTGCCGGAATCGTGGGCTACGCGGCCGAGAAGAGCGGTTTCACACGTAACGGGATCCTGCCGTCGATCATCATTTGTGTGGGCGGCGCGTTTCTTTTCTATTTCGTGCGGATTATGTTCGGCATCCGGATCGGATCGCCGGGTGTGGATGCGATCCTCTCGTCCATAGGCGCGCTGATCATCGTGCCGACCCATTGGAGGGGCGGGAAATGAGCATTCTCTGATTGCTGATCGTGGGGGCGGCGGCGGGTTTCTTTGCCACGCGGATCATGCGCGTTGAGGCGGATATTCCGACGACAGTGGCGGTCGGGATGGCAGGTGCACTGATCGGCGGGTTGGTGCTGCGCGGGTTGATGGCAGTGATGGGAATGGCTGCGGGTTTTGTCGGCGCGGTTTTGGGCGCGCTTTTCCTCGTCTGGCTCTGGCAGCGGATGAAGAGCGGCTAACGACGCGGCGGGCGTGCCTTGTAGACAGGCAAGCGCCAGCCGAAGGCGAGAGAGCCCGCACGCAGGGCCCATGTGACAAGCGCGCAGGCTCCGAGGGTGATTAGCGGCTCATGGGTGAGATGGTTGGCCACGAGCGCCGCGCCTGAACCGGCGAAGGCGGCGGTGGCGTACAGCTCGCCTTGGCGCAGCACCACGGGCACTTCGTTGCAGATCACATCGCGCATGAGGCCACCCATCATGCCGGTAATCATGCCCATCACGAGCACGACGGGGGCCGAGAGGCCTTGCGCCAAGGCTGCGGCGACGCCTGCAGGAACGGCGATGGCGAGGGCGATGCTGTCGAGCCAGACCAGCGCGTTCAGGCGACTTTCCAGCTTATGGGCTGTAAGGAACACGAGGACAGCGGCGAAGGAGGAGATGGCGAGCATATGTGGCGCAGCGATCCAGAAGACGACATCGCGGTTCATCAACACGTCGCGCACGGTGCCGCCGCCAATGGCTGTGAGGGCGGCGAGGAAGAGGAACCCGACGATATCGAGCTGGGCGCGAGACGCGGCGAGTGCACCCGTGAGGGCGAAGACGCAGACGGACGCGAGGTCGAGAAAGGACAGCGCGCTCACGCGGCACCTTTCTTGAAGGGCTTCATCCCTTCACGCGCCAATGCATCGGCGCGTTCGTTTTCTGGGTGGCCAGCGTGGCCTTTGACCCATTCCCATGTCACGCGGTGGCGGGCTTGGGCGGCTTCGAGGCGCTGCCAAAGCTCGACATTGGCGACGGGTTTATTCGCGGCCGTGCGCCAGCCCTTCTTTTTCCACGAGAAGATCCAGCTTGTGACGCCGTTCTTGACGTAGGCGCTGTCGGTCACAACCGTGATTTCGCTCGCGCGTTCAAGGGTTTCGAGGGCGTTGATGGCGGCCAGAAGTTCCATCCGGTTGTTGGTGGTATCCGCTTCGCCGCCCTTGAGTTCGCGCTCTTTCAGAACAGTTTCCCCGTCCATTGCGCGCAGAAGCACGCCCCAACCGCCGGGGCCGGGATTGCCGGAGCAGGCGCCGTCTGTATAGGCGAGGAGGCGCGCCATCAGCTCATCACCACGGTGATGCCGAGGCAGATCAGGACCACAACCGTCAGGAGGATGCGGAGGTGCATCCACCACGGCGGCGTGAGATTGCGTTGGGCGAAGTGCCAATCGAGGCCGAGGAGGCCGACGAAGCCCGCGAAGAGGTAGATGCTGGCCGAGGTCGGGCCGCCGCCGACCATGAAGAAGCACCACAGGGCGGGAATGACCGAGAGTGCGTAGCCCAGAGCCGCTTCACGGCCCTCCGCGCGGGTGGCGAAACCCCAGAGCACGCCCGACATGAAGCTGAGGATCACGATGCCGTAGCTCAGTTGCACATAGGGGCCGATGAAGCGCGGGCCTGCGATCTGCACCGTTGATTGGGCGAGGGAGGGGGCAAGCATGGTGAGGACGCCCCAGAGGAAGGGCAGAAGGCCTGCGAGGCCGAGCCAGAGGGCAGCGCGAGGGATGGCGTTCATGGGTTTGGCTTTCAGACCGTTTCGCGCAGGATACGCGGAACTTTGAATTCCACGTTTTCAGTGGCAGTTTCAACCCGTTCGACCGAAACAGTGAAGCGGGCGCGGAAAGCGTCGATCACTTCGTTCACCAGTTCTTCGGGGGCCGAGGCGCCTGCTGTCACGCCAACGCTGCGGATACCTTCGAGGGCGCGCCAGTCGATTTCGGCGGCGCGTTCGACGAGTTGGGCATAAGCACAGCCCGCGCGGGAGGCGACCTCGACAAGGCGTTTCGAGTTCGAGGAGTTCGGTGCGCCGACGACCAGAAGCGCGTCACATTTGGGAGCCATGGCTTTGACGGCTTCCTGACGGTTCGTGGTAGCGTAGCAAATGTCTTCTTTGTGGGGGCCGACGATGGCGGGGAAGCGCGCTTTGAGGGCGGCCACGATCTCGGCGGTGTCGTCTACAGAAAGGGTGGTCTGGGTAACAAAAGCCAGCGCCTCCGGATCGCGCACAGTCAGGGTGGCCACATCGGCAGGGGTTTCGACAAGGAGCACCCCACCCTCCGGCAGTTGCCCCATCGTGCCGATGGTTTCGGGAGGGCCTGCGTGGCCGATCATCACGATCTGGTGGCCCTGTTCGTGATGGCGGTCGGCTTCCATATGC